>JBKQPD010000175.1:0-70886 GCA_052145175.1 Binataceae bacterium (SeqCode)
CGCGCTTTGTCTGAGATCATGCGGGGCCCCGCCCTTCTCGGTGGGCCCCCCCGCCATATTCCGGCGGCGTGCGCTGGCGATCTGAGCGCATCCGGACAATGATGCGACGATGGCGCGCGAGATTAAGCTTGAAGACCTCGATCTTGGTGCGATCATTCACCGCGACGAGCAGGTCGTGTGGGGGCAGGGGGCCGGCGAGCCTGCAAGCCTCGTCGAAAAGCTGCTCGAGCAGCGCCATCGGATCGGCCACGCCGATGTTTTTCTCGCCGGCGTGCGCTCGCGCCGCACGCTCACGCCCGAACATGCCGACGCCCTCAGCTTCACCAGCTTTGGCGCGATGGGGAATCTCGGCGGGCTCGCCCGCGCAGGCCGGTTGCACGTTCTGCCCACCCATCTTTCGCAGGTCACCGGCTATTTCGCGCAGGGGCTGATCCGCGCCGACGTCGTCTTCGTCCATCTGAGCGCGCCCGACGAAAACGGCGAGTACAGCTTCGGGATCGCGAACGACTTTCCGCAGGCCGCGATCACGCAAGCGCGTGTCGTGATCGCCGAAATCAACGACCAATTACCCTGGACCTATTGCGATGGACGGATCGATCCGGCGCGGATCGATTACCTCGTGCGCACGTCACGCCCGCTGCCGCAGGTCAAACCCCAGGCGGTGGGTATGATCGAGGATCGGATCGCGCGCCACGTCGCGAACTATATCGAGGACGGCACGACGATTCAGATCGGGGTCGGCGGGATTCCCGACGCGGTGCTCGCGATTATCGGCGACCGGCGCGACCTCGGCTTTCATTCCGGGTTAATCAATGATCGGGTCGCCGACCTGATGGAGGCCGGGGTGGTGACCAATGCGCGCAAACCGATCGATACGGGAATAACCGCGGCGGCGCTGCTGGTCGGCACCGATCGCCTTTATCGCTATGCGCATCGCAATCGCGCGATTCACCTGTACACGTATATGCATACCCATCGCGCGGAGATTCTGAGCCAACTCGGCAAGTTCGTCGCGATCAATTCGGCGATCGAGGTCGATCTGACGGGCCAGGTCAACGCCGAAGTCGCTTCCGGCGAATACATCGGCGGCACCGGCGGGCAGGGCGATTTCGTGCGCGGCGCCCAGATGGCGTCGGCGGGCCGCTCGATTATCGCGTTGCCGGCGACCGCGCGCGACGACACGATCAGTCGTATCGTGCCGCATCTGACGGACGGTATCGTGACAACTCCGCGCAGCGACGCCGACCTGATCGTCACCGAGTTCGGGGCGGCCGATTTGCGCGGTCAGACACTGGCGGAGCGGGCGCGCCGCATGGCCGCGATCAGCCATCCGCGCTTCCGTACCTCCCTCGAAGAAGCCGCAACGGCGCTTCGCTAGCGCTACTGCGTCGCCGTAACCGGTGGTCGATGAGGCGGCGGGTCGGTGCTGCCGTCGTGGCCGTTGAACACACCGCCAACTCCCAGACCCGTGAGGACGCCACCGCTCGCCACCAGGGTCGCGACTGCACTGTCGGCCAGTACCGGGCTATTGGGCGGATCGGGCGGGTAGCCGCAGGGCACGACGGTCTTGTGGGCCTTCTTGACCCTTACTGAATTGCCCGGCGCGGAGGTGTTCCACACCTCGACGACGCCGTCGTAGACCCTGACGTCGGTGAACTTGCGGCAGTCGTCGTGCCCTTTGCGCTTTTCGCCCTCAACATAGTCGGTGTCGTAATTGGTGCCGCGCGCCGCCGCGACCGCGTTCGGGGTATGAACTTCGTAGTTGGGCGCGTTGCCTGCCGTGTGGCGCACCAGGGAATGGAGCAGCCCGCGGATCAGATCGATTTCGGTATGGGCGCGATGGCCGCTGGCGTCGAGGCGGCTATCGGCGACGACCAGACTGCTCGATTCGGACAGCCCGAGTTGGGTGCCATCGCTCAACGTTATCGTCACACGGCTGCCCGGACCTGTCGTGACGCGATCACCGATCCGGACCGCTTGACTCACCTGAGCCGCGAACGCGGTGCTGCCGGTTCGCTCGATCAATACTTTGCCCTGCAGCGCCGTGACCGATCCTGCTGGTCCCGTCTGAGCGTGCAGCCCGCCTTGTAACGCGAACACCAGCAATAACGCCAGAAACGCGCTCTGCGCAGCTTTCTGCCAATATTTTCTAGCGTTTAGCCGTGTACGTTGCATTCGCTTCGAGGTATCAAGCGTGGAATCATCTCTTGACACGTCGGAATAGCATTATCATGGCATTGCCATGTTAATGCTAGCATTTTAGATGCTAGATAATGTTAACGAGGCTGGCTTGAAGCTCGCGCAGGCTACCGCAGGGGAGAAGGAAGTCCACGACGCGACGATAGCTCTCGATAGCACTATCGCCGGTACCCCAACGCTCGGGCGGTTCGGGGTTCAACCATACCACCGCGCGGCATCGACTAGCGATCGTCCGAAGAATATCTGTACGCGGCGGACGTTTATTGTTCCGTCCGTCGCCTAATATTACCATCACGGTCGCGCGATTGAGAATATCCGGATGTTCTGACACAATTTCGCCAAATACCCGCCCAAAATCGGAGCGTGCGTACATATCGAGATGCGGCGTCATCACCAGATGACCCCGCTCGAAGTCCGCCGCGGCGAGGCGATCGATAAAGACGAAGCCGCGCATTCGGCGAAATTCGTGTGCGGCGCCGGCCACGAGTTCGAGGATCAGGAGCGAGGCATAGTGGACCGAGCCGGAGATGTCGGCGAGCACCACGAGATCGAAATGACGGGGACGGCGCGCACGGAAATGACGCTCGAGCGGCAGGCCGCCGTGCTGCAACGAGGCGCGTATCGTGCGCCGAAAATCGAGACGCCCGCGGCGCGCACGACGGAGCCGGCGGCCGAGACGGGTTTGCCAGCGGCGGCGCAGGATCGCAAGGGCGTCGCGCGCCAGGTCGTATTCCAGCGGCGAATAACTTGCGAAGGGGACGCTTTCGATACGCCGCAGATTCGCGACCGCTGCGTCGGGTCCGTGATGATCCCGGTCGTCATGATGCTCCGGCGAAAACCCTCGGCCCGCGACTGCGGTCGCCCCCTCCGGGCTCGCGGCCTCCACCGGATTTTCTGATGAATCGCCGGGGTCGCCGCTAGCCGATGAGCGCCCGGGCGCGGTCGATCGATCCTCGGGTTCATCCTGCTCGGTCGGATCGGTCTGCACCCCTTGGTCTGCAGTGGGCTTGGACGCGGGCCGTTCAGGCGTGGGAATTCCGGCGCTGCTTCCGCCTTGCCCACCAATCACTCCGGCCCGCATCCCACTGCTCTTTCGGGTGGGATCGGCATCGTGCGGTGGTCCGCGAAAATAGCTCGCGAACAGGGTATCGAAGATCGGGCTGTCGGCTTCGTCCTTGATCAATGCCGCGCGCAAGGCCTCGCGCATCCGGGGAAGGGCGAGCCCGGCGACTCCGATCGCGCGCATCGCGTCGAGCGATTCCGCGACCGAGATCCGCACGCCCGCCGCGCGCAGACCGGCGACAAACTCGATGATCAAGTCGCTGAGCGGTCGCGTCATCGGTAATGGGTGGTGGGGGTAACGGGCTGGCCGTGACGCACAGCTAGCGCGAACGACCGATCAGCGTTGCGAGCTTGCCCTCGGCGCGATTACGGTCGTCCTCATGTTTGAGCAGCACGCCGATCGTCGCACGAACGGCAGCGGTATCCAGCTCGCGGACGCCGAGCCGAACGAGCGCGCGGGTCCAATCGAGCGTCTCGGCGATCGACGGCGCCTTCTTGAGATCGAGTTTGCGGAGCGCGTTGACCAGCCGGGCCGCCTCCGCCGCGATCCGTTCGGGCAGGTCGGGAACTTTGAGCTCGATGATCTTGCGCTCCTGCTCGATTCCGGGGAAATCGATGAACAGATGGAGGCAGCGGCGGCGCAACGCCTCCGACAACTCGCGCGCGCGATTCGAGGTCAGGACCACCACCGGCCGTTCGGCGGCGCGCAGCGTGCCGAGTTCGGGCACGCTCACCTGGAACTCCGCCAGCGCTTCGAGCAGAAAAGCCTCGAACTCCTCGTCGGCCTTGTCGATCTCGTCAATCAGCAGAACGACTTTGCGCGGCGCGAGAATCGCCTTCAGCAACGGCCGTTCGAGCAGATAGTCGCGCGAGAAAATGTCGTGCGACAATTCCTCCCAGCGCTGCCCCTGATGCTCCCCGGCCTGCAGCCGCAGCAACTGCTTCTGGTAGTTCCATTCGTAGAGGGCGCGCGCCTCGTCGAGTCCCTCGTAACATTGCAGCCTGACCAGTTGCGTCTCGAGCATCGCGGCCAGCACTTTGGCGACCTCGGTTTTGCCGGCGCCGGCCGGACCCTCGATCAGCAGCGGCTGCTCCAGCGCGAGCGCGAGAAAGATGGCCGTCTCGACGCGCTCGTTGGTGATGTAACGCGCGCGCTTGAGTCCCGCGCTGACGAACTCGGTCGTAATCTCCACGCGCTGAGGATTGCCGTCGCGTCCGGTCCAGTCAATCGCTGTAGTCGTTCAGCAGCCGTGCAAGTCTGCGGAAATGCTTCGTGTAGGTGCGGGGTGGGCAGGCGCCGCGATTGACGTAGGCCGGGTGATACATCGGATAGAGATCGAAGCCGTTGGCGCGGACCAGGCGGGGCTGTCGCGGCGTGAAGGGGGTCGCGTCGCCGACCAGCTCGCGCCAGGCGATTCGGCCCAGGCAGGCCACGATCCGCGGACGCACGAGCCGGAGTTCGGCCGCGAGATGCGCCCGGCAATTCGCGATCTCGACCCGATCGGGATCGCGATTCCGTCCGGCGGCGTCGCGCGGATTGCAGCGCACCAGGTTGGTGATAAACACGTCCGCAAGGCCCGCCTTGCGGATCATGCGGCGCAGCAACTCGCCCGAGCGATCACCGCTGAAGGGAATTCCGGTGCGATCGCCGCCGAGACGTCCCGGCGCGAGTCCGACAAAGCAGACCGCGGCGGGAATCGCGCCGTCGCCCGGGACCACGCGCGAACGGGAGCGGGTCAGCGCGGCGCAGCGGGTGCACCCGCGCATCGCCGCGCGCAGTTCGTCCAGCGCAATCCGGGCCGCGACCCCGTCGTCGGCCGGACTAGCCGGCGGGGCCAAGGACGCGGCGCCCAAAGACCTTTCTCACGAGTGCGCGGCGCGCCGGCCCTTTAGGTAATTCGTGGAATTTGCCCCACAAACAGCGGGCGCAAACCGTGAAGAGGCGATCGCGCGGAAGGTCGGGCCACGGGACGTTGAACAGACCCTCGCTCCGTCCACATCGCGTGCACGGCTCGATCAGGCGGTAACCGACGGTTGATGGCAGAGGTTTTTTTCTGAAGAGCGCCATTTCAATCCCACATCAGGCCGCCGTCGACGTTATAGGACTGGCCCGTGATATTGTCGGCCTCGGCGGAGGCGAGGAAGCAGGCCATGTTCGCGATATCGGCGGGCGAGTTCGAACGCCCCAGCGGAATTTGCGCGTCCATGCGGCGCTGCGCCTCTTCCAACGACATCCCGCGCTTGGCGACGATTTCGTTCTGGATCGTCTCGTACATGTGCGTGCGCGTGGCGCCCGGACAGATCGCGTTGACGTTGATATTGTCGCGGGCGAGTTGCGCGGCGCCGATCCGGGTCATCGCGATCACCGCGCCTTTACTGCCGGCGTAAGCGATATTCGAGGTGCCGCGAAAGCCCTTGCCCGCGATCGACGCGATATTGACGATTTTGCCGGCGTGCCGCTTGACCATCTCGCGCGCCACCCGCTGCATGCAGAAAAACAGCCCGCGCGCGTTGATCGAATGCATCCAATCCCAATCGGCCTCGGTCACGTCGAAGAAGCCGAGGCTCTTGGTGACGCCCGCATTGTTGACCAGGATATCGACCCGGCCGTATTGCGCGATCGTCTTGTCGACCAGCGCGTTGATCTCGGCGACGCTGCTCATATCGGTCATCACGAGGATCCCGCGGCGGCCAATCTGCTCGAGCGTCTGATGGGCGCTGGCCTCGTCGACCTCGGCGATCACGACTTGCGCGCCTTCGTCGGCAAAGCGCCGTGTGATCGCATTACCCATCCCGCGCCCCGCGCCGGTCACGATCGCGACTTTATTTTCGAGTCTCATAGTGCTCAGCCTTTGACCGGGTGTTGGACCAACTTAGAAATTTTTGACGCAGCTCCAAGGGGCGGCCGAGTCCGCGAGGCGCGGCCATAGTAAGGACTCGCCTGCTCGCTCCGCGCCGCACGGCGCTCCGCTAGTGTTTCTATCAAGCTCAAGCCGGAAAGCCAAAGCCGGGCTCACGGTGGCGGAACGCAAGCGCGTGCTAAACTGGCGGGCTCAGGTCGGCGAATGGTGCAGGAATTACAGGACGGCGCGGCGGAGCGTCACGAAGCGATCCGCGCCCGGGTGGTGATCGCCGCGGATTCCGGCGCGGTCGAGCAGTTGACCTATGCGGTGCCGCCCGCTTTGGCCGGACGTCTATGCGCGGGCCATCGGGTGCTCGTGCCGATGCGCACGCGACGCGTGACCGGCATCGTGCTTGAGGTCGGCGCCGGACTCGACACCGGCGGGGCAACGCCGCGGCCGATCCTCGAGTTGCTCGAGGCGCGGCCGCTGTTCGACGGGCCACATCTCGCTTTGATCGAATTTCTCGCGTCGTACTACATGACGTCGCTCGGCGAGGCCTATCGCAGCGTGATTCCCGCGACCGCCCGGGTTGAGTCGCGGCGGTTGTTCCATGTCGGCACGCCACCCTCGCCGCTCGCCGCCGCCACTTTCACTCCGCTCGAAGGTGCGATTGTCGCGGCGTTGGCCCGGCGTCCGCAGGCCTTGCGCGAACTGCATAGGCTGGGTGAGGGCAAAGCGGTCGACGCCGCCCTGAACCGGCTGATGGGCGAGGGGCTCGCCGAACAGCGCGAAGCCACGCGCGGCCGCCATCGCGGAGGGCTGAGCGAGGTCGTGCGCCTGACTGAAGCCGCGGGTCAAACGGCGAACGGCAAGCGTTTCCGCGGCGGTGTGCAGCGCGCGATCACGGAGCGCCTGGCCGCGGAGGGCGCTGGCGGTCTCAGCGTGGAGCGGCTGGCCGCGGAAGTTCCGGGCGCCAAGCTTGCCCTGCGCCGCCTCCTCAAAGCGGGGGCCGTCGAGATGATCGCGTCCACGGGATCGGAAGAGGTCGCGGGCGGCGCGACGAGCGACTTGGCGGCCGCGTCGCCCTTCGCGACGACTCCCGAGCAGGCCGTCGCGATCGCCGCCGTCGCACCGGCGGTCCGCGAGCGGCGATTCGAAACCTTTCTATTGTGGGGGATCACGGGCAGCGGCAAGACCGAGGTCTACGTCCAGCTTGCGGCGGAGGCGCTCAAGGCTGGCCGCCAGGTGATCGTGCTGGTGCCTGAAATCGCCCTGGCGGATCAGGTCGTCGGCGCCTTTCGCGAGCGTTTCGGGTCGTTGGCGGCGGTCGTGCATAGCGCGCAAAACGTGGCTGAGCGCTGGGCGGGATGGATGGCGGCGCTGGGCGGCGAAACCCGGGTGATCATCGGACCGCGCTCCGCGATCTTCGTACCGCTCCATGACGCGGGCCTGATCGTGGTCGACGAGGAGCATGACCCCGCCTACAAGCAGGAGGAGGGTATCCGCTATAACGCCCGCGACCTTGCCGTGATGCTCGGGCGGCTGAGCGGCTGTCCGGTCGTGCTCGGCTCGGCGACGCCCTCCGCCGAATCGTACGCCAATGCGCGGCGTGGCCGTTACCGGATGTTGCAACTGACGGAGCGGGTGGCGGGGCGCGAGCTGCCGTCGATCGAGATTCTCGACCTGCGGGAACATCTACGAGCCAAGGAGCCGCACGTCAAGGCCGATGACGGTGACGGCGCCAGTACCGTCCCGCCGGTGCCGCTCTCACCGCTGCTGATCGACACGCTCCGCGCCAATCTCGCGTCCGGCGGGCAGAGCGTCATTTTTCTGAATCGCCGGGGCTATCACAACTTTCTGCAATGCCATCTGTGCGGCAACGTGATCGCTTGCGCCAACTGCAGCGTCAGCCTGACGTTCCATCTGCGCGACCGCACCCTGCGCTGCCACTATTGCGGGGCGAATGAGGCCGCGCCGGAAAAGTGCGGCGCGTGCGGCGGCCTGGGTCTCGAGGGGCAGGGCTTCGGCACGGAGCGTCTGACCCAGACGCTCGCCGAGCTGCTGCCCGCGGCCCGGATCGAACGGATGGACAGCGACACCAGCGGACGGCGGTCGGCGCGCGCCGAAATCGTCGAGGGGCTGCGGAGCGGCACGGTCGATATCGTCGTCGGCACCCAGATGATCACCAAGGGGTTCGACTTTCCGGGCGTGACCCTGGTCGGCGTGGTGCTCGCCGACATGACGCTCAATCTGCCGGATTTTCGCTCGGCGGAGCGGACCTTTCAATTGCTGACCCAGGTGGCGGGACGCGCCGGGCGAGGCGAGCGGCCCGGCCGCGTGCTGATCCAGACCTACGCTCCGCATCACTATAGTGTGCGCGCGGCGCGCGATCAGGATTACGCCCGCTTCATGCGGCGCGAGCTCGAACTGCGGCGCGAGCTCGGCTATCCGCCGTTCGGCCGGATGGCGCTGGTGCGGATCGAAGGCCCGGAGGCGGCGCGGGTCGGCGGCGTCGCGACGCAAGTGGCGGCGCATCTGGCGCGGCTCGCCCGGCCCGCGACGATGCGCGTGCTGGGACCGGCGCCCGCGCCGATCGAGCGGATTCGCGGGCGGTTTCGGTGGCAGGTGGTGGTCAAGGCCCCGCGTCTCGACGAGCTGCGCGGGGCGCTGGCCGCGATGCGCGCGGCGATCGCGGCGGAAGCGGAACGCGCTCAAGTCCGGGTCGCGATCGATCTCGATCCAGTAAATATGATGTGATCTGTCAGCGATTACGCCGCAGGGTTAGCGTTTCCTGACAATCACGGCGGTGCCGTAGGCCGCGATTTCACTCATCAGGTCGGCGATTTCGTTACAATCGAAGCGCATCGCCAGCACGGCGTTGCCGCCACGCTCCTGCGCGGCGAGCCGCAGCCGCTCGATCGCCTGATTGCGGCTGTCGCCGAGCAACTGGGTATACTGCGTCACCTCGCCGCCAAAAATCGTGCGCAGGCTCGCCCCCAGATTCGAGAAGACGTTGCGCGCCCGCACCACCAGCCCGAACACTTCGCCCAGCACCTGCACGACTTCGTAGCCGGGGAGATCGTTGGTGGTGACGACGATTACGTTATCGAGAAGATTTTCGCCTTGCATCGAGCAACGATAGCGGCCGGTCCGGCGAGCGGCAACGCGCAAATCCAGCCGTTATCGCCGATTTTAAGCGCTACGCTGGTTAGGCGGAGCAATTTTGTCTTTAGCGGGGTTGGTGATTGACACAAATAGGCGCTCTGTCAAAGTGAGTTCCGACGTGGTTTACGAAAGTTAACTATTAGTTAGCAACTTCACGGCGAGGTCCAACCCTTTGAGCAAAGCCAGACACTCGTTCATCGCGAAACATCAGACCGCTTCTGGCACCCCGAACCTGATTTCCCGGAGGTTGTCGGGCCGCTGGCCGACTACCACGAACAGGACGTGCGTGGTGCTCGGTATGCTCCTCGGGATTCTAAGCCTGGTCTCGACGGGATGCGATAACAGCAGCTCGACGCCGTTGGCGACCGGAACCGTAGCGCCAACCGCAACGATGACCGGAACCGCAGGTCCAACCCCGACCGGCACCACGTCACCGACTGCGGGTCCAACCCCGACGGGCAGCTCCGTACCAACCCCAACCTCGACTGGTACTCCGGTCGCTTGTTCCGGCGGACTGCGTCAGCTCAACGTTAGCAACGAGACGACCCAGCCGGTGTGGGTGTCGGGCGGCGGCGGAGCCTTGCGCGCCATTTGTGTGGTAAGTAGCACTTCAAGTTGCCTGAGCAATCCCAGCGGCGGCGCTTGTGCGTGCGGCGGAACCGCGGGGACGCTGACCTGCCCTACCGCAACCTCGGCGCCAACCAGCAATGGGCTGAACTGTAGCTGCAACGCGGACGCTGATTGCGGAGCGGGCGCGGGCTGTAATACGGCCACTCACCTATGCTACTTCACGCTCCCTTCGCCCACCGGATTCACGGGTTTTACACCCTCGAGTCCGTGGAATTGGGAGCTCCCCGCATCAGGCGACACGGCCACTTTCTGCCTTGCTCAGGCAACCGTGAGCTTCCAGGGCGGAAGCATCCCCTCGGCGGTCTGGTGGAGCGGCGGCGTTGGCGCGCGAACCGGCTGTCAGCCTGACGGCACTAGCTGCCTGACCGGCGATTGCAACACTTCTGTGGGTGGCAGCTCCGTACCGAATGCCGACTGTCCGGTCGGTGTGGGCGGGGCGCAGCCCGCAACGATTGCGGAATTCACGCTCCAGTCGACTGCCACGGACTTTTACGACGTTACATTAATCAATGGCGCCAACGTCGGTGAGCAGATGGCGCCGATTCCGACTGCCACGCAGACTCCCGGCGCCGTCGATCCCAACTACTGGTGCGCGACGCCCGGTGGAAGCTGCAACTTTAATCTTGGCCAGTATACGTCGGTGGTTCCGCTCCCCGCCGGCCAGACTACCGACTACTCGCCGTTGCTGATGCTGACCGGCCAGCCCTGCACGGTCGGTACGACAACAGGATGCCCCTCCGCCAACTACATCTGCTCCGGCACCACCGGCGCCCTCAATGGCGTGTGTTACCAAACATGTACTTCGAGCAGTCAATGCTCGACCGGGCTGCAATGCCTGCCGGCCGGCGACGGCAATTCCTATTGTCAGTGTTCAGCCCAGAGCGATTGCCCGGCGGGTCAGTTGTGCGGCAGTCAATTCGTCCCGGGAATCGGCGGCACAGCGCCCCTTTCGCCGCAGGTTTACCTGCAGCAATGCGGAAGCTTTCAAGGATGGTGGACCGCCGACGATCTGTGCGGCAACGCCGACAACGTGATCGATTTCAACGGCGGCACAGTGCTGAACTGCGGCAGCCGTATTACGGACGGCGATTCAAATAAGACGAATATCGCCAGTCTGTTCGGATGCAACGGCGCGTCGAGCTCGGCGCAAGCCGGCAACGCGGCAAACGAAGCCTCCTGCTACAACGCGAACGCCTCGCCTACCGCCGGATGCTGCGGATGCGCGACCGATTCGGCGAATCCGCTCGCGCCACTGTGGCCGATCGCCAGTGGAACCTGTGCCAACAACGACCCCATCTGGGCGTCGAACGTGCAACCCTGGCTGGTGAACCTCAA
Organism: Binataceae bacterium (SeqCode); assembly: GCA_052145175.1. Lineage (GTDB taxonomy): Bacteria > Desulfobacterota > Binatia > Binatales > Binataceae > JAJPHI01. Next base: position 11,235 of record JBKQPD010000175.1, read on the forward strand.
GCAAGCCTGTCCTTCGGCGTACAGCTATCCGTTCGACGACTTCACCAGCACCTACCAGTGCCAGGCGCAGGGCGCCACGAATATGTTGGGATATACGATCGATTTTACCCCGCTCGTCGCTCCAACCTCGGAGTGACGGCAAGCCGGGAAACCCGCGCCGCTTGCGCGGCTCATGCCGACTCAGCCCCTCGTGCCGACGCCTAAGCGCGAGCACGAGGGGTCGGCCTGAGGTGGCCGCAGATCCCGGACGCGCTTACCTCGGTGATTTTGCGCGCAGCCCGCGGATGCTGTTAGATTCTGCGGCTTCGGGCGCAAGCCGCTCGAGAACCGGAGAGTAACTTGGCTTTCGACCTTCCCGCGCCGCGCCAGACGGTGGAACTCGTGATGGACGACGGGGCGATCATTCGCCTGCGTCAGCACGGCACGCCGGGCCGGCCGCGGCTCGCGCTCAGTCATGGCAACGGGCTCGCGATCGACGGCTATTATCCGTTCTGGAGCCTGCTGGCCGAGCGCTACGAACTGATCCTGTTCGATTTCCGCAATCACGGTCAGAACCCGCTCCATCGCTTCGAGGGTCATAATTGGCCGCGCTTTATTGACGACCTCGAACGCGTGTTCGGCGCGATCCAGGAGGCGTTCGGCACGCGGCGTACGGCCGGTGTGTTTCACTCCCTGGCCGCGGTTACCGCCACGATGCAGACGCAGCGGCACGGCGCCCGCTGGGACCCGCTTGTGCTGTTCGATCCGCCGTACTATCCGCCCCCCGGCCATGAGGTGCATCGCGCCCAACTGGCTAATGAGGACGATATCGCGGCGCGTGCCGAGCGCCGCACGCCCGGCTACGGCGATCCGGGCGAGCTCGCGGCGAGCTTTGCGCGGAAGCTGACCCGTTGGCGGCCCGAGGCCTACGAACTGATGGCGCGCGCGACCCTGCGGTACGATCCGGCGACCAGGCAATGGGTGCTGGCATGTCCCCGGGAATTCGAGGCGCACGTCTTCCGCAGCAACCGGGATCCGCGCACCTGGCTCGAGCTCGCGCGGATGCCTGTGGCGGTCAAGCTGATCTGCGCCGATCCCGCGCTGGCCGACGCCGGGCCGCCCGCCCATCTCGGCCGGGCGGCCGCCCGGGAAGCCGGACTGCCGTATGAAGCTATCCCCGGCACGACGCATTTCCTGCAGATCGAAAAGCCGGAGGCCTGTGTCGCCGCGATGGAATCGTTCCTGCGCCAGCAAGGCGTGATCGGTTGACGGGCGGCAAGTCTTGCTGAAAATCATTTTGCCGAAAACCATCGTGCCGAAAAAAATCGTCGCCAAAAAAAGCTCCCGTCCGGTGATCGCAATCACCGGACTGCGGGTCGAGCGGGACGCGCTCATCCTCGACGGGCTCGATTGGACCGTCCGCCGCGGCGAGCACTGGGCGATTCTCGGGGCGAACGGCTCGGGCAAGACCTCGTTGCTCAGCACCCTGACCGGCTATATGCCGCTGACGGGCGGGGAAATCGGGTTGCTCGGCGAGACTTACGGCCAGGCCGACTGGCGCGAACTGCGCAAGCGGATCGGGATCGTCAGCTCGAGCGTGCATCAGATGATGGCGGGTCACGAGAACACGCTCGAGACGATTATCAGCGGCCGGCACGCGATGATCGGAATGTGGGGCGATATCGCGGCGGGCGAGCGCGCCCAGGCCTTGCGGATCCTGCGGCAGATCGAGGCGGTGGTGATTCGTGATCGCCCCTGGCGCGTGCTTTCACAGGGCGAACGCCAGCGGGTGCTGATCGGGCGGGCGTTGATGGCGCGGCCGGAGTTGTTGATTCTCGACGAGCCCTGCGCGGGACTCGATCCGGTGGCGCGTGAGCATTTCGTGCAGTTCCTGGAGCGGCTGGCGCGTCGGCGCGGCGCCCCGACGCTCGTGCTCGTGACCCATCATGTCGAGGAGATCATGCCGGCCTTTTCCCATGTGCTGGTGCTCAAAGGCGGGCGGGTGCTGGCGGCCGGCGCCAAGAGCCGCGTCCTGACCTCGGCGACGCTCTCCCGCGCTTTCCACGCGCCCGTGCGGTTGCGGCGTAAGCGCGGACGCTATGCGTTGACGGTCAGCGCCAGCACCACCGTCGTACTGTGAGCCGCGCCTGCTTTTGGCTGGGCGCCTGGTTTGGTAAGTTGAGCCAGGCGATCCAACCCCCATGGCCCTGCTCAAGATCCGTAAATTCCCCGATCCGGCGCTCAAGACCGCGGCACTGCCGGTGGCGAATATCGACGGCGGCCTGAACCACTTCGTCGACAGCATGGTGCAGACCATGTACGCGGCGCCGGGCGTCGGACTGGCCGCGACCCAGGTCGGCGACGCACGCCGGATCGTCGTGCTCGATACCGATCACAAGAATCTCGGCAAGCATCTGCTCAAGCTGATCAATCCGGTAATCGTCGAGAGTGAAGGCTCGATCATCTGGGAGGAGGGTTGCCTCTCGGTAATCGACTATACGGCCGAGGTCAAACGCGCGGCGAAGGTGCTGGTCCGCGCCTGGACGCCCGACGAAAAGCCGATTGAAATCGAGGGCAGCGAGCTGTTGGCGGTGGCGCTGCAACACGAGATCGACCATCTCGACGGCAAGCTCTTTATCGACCGTATCAGCCGGATCAAGCGCGACCTGTATCGGCGCAAAATCGCCAAGATGGCCAGGGAGGGCAAGACCGATGGAAAAAAACCCTCCACCGCCCTCATCTGAGACGAGCGGCCGGCCGTTGCGCATCGTGTTTATGGGGACGCCCGCCTTGGCGGCGCATGTCCTTGAATGCCTGGTCAGTCAGGGCGGCGACGAGATGACGGTGGTCGGCGTCGTCACGCGCCCCGACCAGCCCCGCAAGCGTGGTCTCAGGCTCGAACCGTCGGAGGTGGCGATCGTCGCCGCGCGCCACGGTATCCCGACGCTCAAGCCGGTCAAAATCCGCACCCCCGAGTTCCTTGCCGAGCTGCGGGCCTTCGCGCCCGAGGTAATCGTGGTGGTCGCCTACGGCCGCATCCTGCCGAACCCGGTGCTGGCGCTGGCGCCGCCGATCAACGTGCATGCGTCGCTGCTGCCGCGCCATCGGGGGGCCGCGCCGATCGAGGGTGCGCTGCTCGCCGGCGATGACGAGAGCGGCGTCACGATCATGCGGATCACCGAACAGATGGACGCCGGACCGATCCTGTTGCAGCGGTCGATTCCGCTGGCCGCGGACGAGACCCAGGGCAGCCTCAAGGAGAAACTCGCGGCCTTGGGCGCGCGCGCGCTAATCGACGCGATCCGGCTTTTCCGGCAGGGCGCACTGCCGGAGACGCCGCAGGACGAGAATCTCGCTACCTATACCACGCTCGTCAAAAAGGAAGCGTCGGTAATCGATTGGACGAGCGACGCGATCCGGATCGAGCGGACGGTCCGCGCGTACAATCCGTGGCCGGTCGCGCGGACCACCCTCGGCGGCGAAGATCTGCTGATTTGGCGCGCGGCGGTCGCCGACGCGTCACCCGCGACCGGCGTTCCCGGCGAACCGGGGACGATCGTGCGGATGAAGCCGGCGCCCGTCGTACGATGCGGCGCCGGATTGCTCGCGCTGCTCGAGGTGCAGGCGCCCGGGCGTCGCCGGATGCCGGCGGCGGACTTTATGCGTGGCCGGCGCGTCGCGGTCGGAGCGCGCCTCGGGACATGAAAGACACCCACCGCGGACCGCGTCGAGCCGTGCGCGGCGGCGCGCCCAGCGAAGGCGGCGAAGCCGCGGGGGCGGGGCTCCAGACGCGGCGTGTCGCGCTCGAAATCCTTTGCCGGGTCGATGCCGACCGCGCCTTTGCCGACGTCATGCTCGGCCATCGCTTGGGCGAACTCGCCAATCCCGCCGACCGGCGCCTGCTCACCCTGCTCGTATTGGGGACTATCGCGTGGCAAGGACGGCTCGATTACGAGCTCGCGCAGCTTTCGTCACGCCCGCTCGACGAACTCGACCCGGAGGTCCGCGCCTTGCTGCGGCTGGGGCTCTATCAGTTGCGGCGGCTCGCGCGCGTGCCCGCGCACGCCGCGGTCGACACCGCGGTCCGGCTCGCGCGGGAATTACGCGGTGGCGCGGGAGTGAGCGGCTTCGTCAACGCGGTGTTGCGCGCGGCGACGCGCCACGCCGTTGACCTGCCCCCGCGCGTCGCAACGCCAGGCGAGTCTGCGACGCGCGTAATCGAGGAATCCGAGATCACGCATCTGGCGGTCGCCTACTCGCATCCGCGATGGCTGGTCGAACGGTTCGTGCAATGGTTTGGCGTTGCCACCGCCGAGGCCCTGATGGCCGCCGACAACGAGGCCGCGCCGAACGCGATTCGGCTCAATCTTGCCCGGGGGAGCGCCGCGGAGATGCTCGAGCGGGTCCGCGGTGACGGGATGGAAGTCGCAAGTCGCGGGCTCTTGCCCGAGACGATTCTGCTCCGGGGCGCGATCTCGTTCGACAGTGCGTCGTATCGCGACGGCTGCTTTACGGTGCAGGCTGAGGCGTCGCAGATCGTCGCGCATCTGCTGGCCCCGCCACCGGGTGCAACCGTCGTCGATTGCGCGGCCGCTCCCGGCGGCAAGAGCGCTCATCTGGCCGCGATCGTCGGGACCAAGGGACAGGTTATCGCGCTGGACCTGAACTTGGCGGGTCTCAAGCAGGCACGGAGCGTCGCCGCGCGCCTGGGCCATCGTAATATCCAATTTGCGCGATGTGATACGGCGGCCGCGCTCCCGCTCCGCAGACACGCATTCCACTACGTGCTGCTCGACGCGCCGTGCACCGGTCTCGGCACCCTGCGGGAGCATCCGGAGATCCGCTGGCGGCTGCGGCCGGACGATTTTGCGCGGATGGCCGAGGTGCAAGCCCGGATGCTCGAAAATGCGGCGGCGCTGGTCGCCACCGGCGGCGTGATCGTCTACGCGGTATGCAGTTTCGCGCCCGCCGAGGGTGAGATGGTGGTAAGCGGCTTTCTCACGCGCCATCCGGAGTTCGGGATCGACGCGGACGCCATCCGTCGCGAACCGCTGGCTGAACTAATCGACGCGGACGGCTTTATGCGGACGCGACCCGACTGTGGCGCGCGCGACGGCTTTTTCGCCGCCCGGCTGAAGAAGCACGTTTGACCGCCGCAATGCTCCTCCTTTGCGGTCGAGTCCGTTTTTTGCATCATCTTCCAGCCCTTTCCTTACCATAGATGCTCTCTGCTGATTTAAGCCTTCCAGATACCTTGGAATCTGTTATCATGGTCGCGAAGCTCAGGCTTAAGTCACCTTACGGCCGACTCGGTGGTTGCCAGCATCGGGGTCAAAAGGATTTAGGGATGCGATTAGCAAAACCACGCTTCGGACGGACCATTGTTTGGCTTTTCACGCTCGCTGTCGCTATCTTGACCGCTCACACCCATGCTTTCGCCACCAGCGGAAGCGCTACGGAGACCGTCCTCTGGGACTTTGGCAGCGGAACCGACGGCGTTGGCCCATACGCCGGCCTGTTGATCGATACCAACGGTAATCTGTACGGCACGACGGAGCATGGCGGGTCGAACCCTGGTCCCAAACTACCCTTCTACGCGGGGACCGTGTTCGAGCTGAGCCCTCCGTCAACGCCCGGCGGTACTTGGACCGAAACGATCTTGCACGACTTCAGCTACAATCAAGGCGACGGATACAATCCTGAAGCCGGTCTGATCACAGACAGCAAGGGCAATCTCTACGGCACGACCAGGTTCGGCGGGAGCTTCAAGACGCCGGAAGGCGGGGGGACGGTCTTCGAGTTGAGTCCGGCGGGCGGCGAGACTTGGACCGAGACAATTCTGTGGGACTTCGGCAATCCTGCGAATGGTACCGGCGGTCTTGTGCCCGACGGCCTCAACCCTTGGGCCGGTCTGCTCATGGACATGAACGGCAACCTCTACGGAACGACCTCGGCCGGCGGGGCAAACGGCGTCGGTACCGTGTTCAAACTGAGCCTTGGCCAAGGCGGCTCATGGTCCGAGTCAGTCTTGTATAGCTTTGCCGGTGGTACTGGCGATGGCGCGAGCCCTTTCGCCAGCTTGATACTCGACGCTAGCGGCAATCTCTACGGTACGACGAAGGCCGGCGGGACGAATGGTCTCGGCACGGTCTTTAAGCTGTCGTCGCCCTCAAGTGCGGGCGCGGGCTGGACCGAATTAGTGCTGCACAGTTTCGCCGGCGGCCCGGACGACGGCGCGACCCCATACGCCGGCGTGACGTTCGACGCCAGCGGTAATCTCTACGGTACAACGACCGCTGGCGGAGCGAACAGCGCCGGCACGGCCTTCGAGCTCATGCGCCCGGCCATCGCCGGGGGCACGTGGACCGAGTCAGTCCCCTGGAGTTTTGGAAGCACCGGCATTGGCGCAGTGGACGGCACTATTCCCTACGGAGGCTTGCTTATCGATCAGAGCAGTGGTGATCTTTACGGCACGACTACCGTCGGCGGAACTTCAAGCGCTGGAATCGCTTTCAAGCTAACCCCCGGCGAGCCCGCTTGGGACGAATCGATCCTCTGGAACTTTGGCAGCGGCACCGATGCCAGCAATCCCGAGAGCGGACTGATCTTCGATAATTCGGACGACAGCAAAGTCTTCGGGACGACGTTCTCCGGTGGGAGTAATAACGGCGGGACGGTATTCGAAATCAGCAACTTCGTCGCGACCCCGACCCCGACGGGCAGCGCGACCCCAACCCCAGCTCGGACCCCAACTCCGACCCGAACCCCAACCCCAACTACGACCGCGACCGCAACACCAACCTCTACCGCAACTCCGACCGTTACGCCCACACTAACCGTTACGCCAACCCCGGTGCCGACTCCGCCGGGGCCGGCCGCGCTGACGATATCGCCTCAGAAAATGAGTTTCGGCAATGTCGATTACGCCGTGGCCGGCGCGGCGACCAAAGTCAGGAAGCTGACCATCACCAATCCGGCCAGGTACAAGACGGCGGCGATGATCAGCTCGATTATCGGCACGGCGGGCTTTACTGCGGATCCGTCATGCAACGGCGTCACGCTCGCCGCGGGTGGGAAGCTGGTATGCAATATCACCTATGCGCCGACGGGACTGGGCGCAATGACCGGGACATTGACGATCCGCGACAACGTTCCCGGCGGTTCGCAGACGATCGCAGTGAGCGGCGCCGGAATTCAGGGCAGATTGACCGTGAGTCCGGGCACGCTCAACTTCGGCAAGGTCCCGCTCAACACGACGAGCGCCGCCAAGACCGTCACGCTCCGGAACCGGACCGCGTCGACGTTTACCATCTCAAGCATCACTAACGATAACGCAGCGTTCGCGGCCAGCCAAAATTGCGTCGGGACGCTCGGGACGACGACTTGTGCGGTGAGCGTGACCTATACGCCGACGACAACAACCAAAGCGACTGATTCGCTGACGATCACCGACGTGCCGGACGGGATCACCAAGACGGTCAACCTGATTGGTACCGGCAAATAGATCCATCCCGATGGGCGGTGCGCCCGCCCATCCGCTTAGCTACGCGACTTCATGTCGTTGCGTTCCGCGCATCGGCCCCGCAACGCCTTCTTCAACGTTGGCTTCAAGCGCATCTGATGCCGCTACGTTCAGCGCGGGAAGGCGCTCCCGCTTTCTGAGCGACTTTCTACTCGTGCCTCAATGTGACGCTCATTGCATAACTAGAATTCTTGTATTATTAAATCTGTTGTTATAGTAAGCTACCGCGATTAAAGCGGCATCACGGCTGATCTGCTGGCTTACGAGTCCCGTTACCAAAAGGGTTAGGGATGCGCTCAGCACGACTTCAATCCTGGCGAATCGCCTTCAGCCTGTTCACGCTCGCCTTCGTGAGTTTGATTACGCTTGGTGGTCAAGCATTTGGCGCCAACGAGAACCTCCTCTGGAGCTTTGGCAACGGCGCTGATGGCACCGCGCCCTCCGCCGGCTTGATTGCGGATAAGAGCGGCAATCTCTACGGCACGACTTATCAGGGCGGGGCGAACGGTGAAGGGACCGTCTTCGAGCTGACCCCGAGCGGTGGGTGGAGCGAGTCGTTGCTGTGGAGTTTTGGCAGCGGCAGCGCCGACGGCCAAAATCCATATGCCGGTCTCTTCATGGATGGGAGCGGCAACCTTTACGGCACTACCGGCGCCGGTGGGCATTACGGCGGCGGAACGGTCTTTGAGCTGACACCGCCCACGACCAGCGGCGGAATCTGGAGCGAGTCCATTCTCTGGGACTTCGGCAATGTCAACGACGGCGACGGCGTCGAGCCTTTTGCCGGCCTGATCATGGATAAGAGCGGCAACCTCTACGGCACCACCGGAGCCGGTGGGCATAACGCCGGGGGGACGGTCTTTGAGCTGACACCGCCCGGGCTCAATGGCGGAACCTGGAGCGAGTCCATCCTCTGGAACTTCACCGATGCGCGCGACACCGGGCCCTATCAGCCTGAGGGCGGCCTGGTCATGGACACGAGCGGGAATCTCTACGGCACGACTTATCAGGGCTCCCCCTTCTGCGTTCTTTCCGGCATCGACGGGACGATCTGCGGAGGGACGGTGTTCGAGTTGACACCACCCACCACGAGCGACGCGAAGTGGAACGAGTCCACCCTCTGGAACTTCGGCAATGGCCTCGACGGCCTCGAGCCTTATGCGGGCCTGATCATGGATAAGAGCGGGAATCTCTACGGGACGACCTACGACGGCGGGGCTTCCAGTTCGGGGACGGTGTTTGAGCTGACACCACCCACGACGCCGCCGGGCAATTGGAACGAGTTAGTGCTCTGGAACTTTGGCGGCCAGAGCGATGATGGCGTCGAGCCTTATGGCGGCCTGATCACGGATGCGGGCGGCAATCTCTACGGCACGACTTACGGTGGTGGGGCTTCCAGTGCGGGGACCGTGTTCGAGCTGACGCCGCCCTCCAGCGGAGGGAATTGGGGCGAGTCCGTCTTTTGGTCTTTTGGCAACGGTACCGATGGCGTTCAGCCCAAGGCTGGCCTGATCATGGATGCGAGCAGGAATCTCTACGGCACGACCATCGCTGGCGGGGCTTACGGCGGCGGGACGGTGTTCGAAGTTTCCAACATCGATGCGACGCCGACCCCGACCGCAACGCCGACGGGGACGCCAACCGCCACATCAACGCCGGCCCCGACACCCTCGCCGACCAGCAGTCCAACCGCCGTGTTTACGCCGACCCCGCCGACACCGACCCCGCCGACACCGACCCCGCCGACGCCAACCGCGACGCCGACGCCAGTGGCCACGCCGACCCCGACCCCTCTGCCGCCGGGCCCGCTCGCGCTGGCGTTGTCGCCGAGGAGCTTCGCTTTCGGCAATGTCGATTACGCGGCTGCGGGTTCGGCGACCAAGGTCCGGCGGCTGACCATCACGAATCCGGCCAGGTACAAGACGGTGGCGATTATCAGCTCGATGGTCGGCACGGCGGGTTTTGCGGCCGATCCGGCCTGCGTCAACGCGACGATCGCGCCGGGCGGGAAGCTGGCCTGCAATATCACTTATGCCCCGATCGGACTCGGCGGAGCGCGCGGGACGTTGATGATCAACGACAACGTTCCCAGCGGCGCCCAGACGATCCCATTGAGCGGCGCGGGAATCCAGGGCAGGTTGACCGCGAGTCCGGGCACGCTCAATTGCGGCAAGGTGCCGCTCGACACGACGAGCGCCACCAGGACCGTGACGCTCCGGAACCGGACCGCCTCGACGTTCACGATCACGAGTATCAGCAGCGGCAATCCGGCGTTCGTCGCGAGCCAGAACTGCCTCGGCCCGCTCGGGACGGCCACCTGTGCGATCAGTGTGACCTACACGCCGACGGTCACGGCCAGGGTGACCGACACGCTGACAATCACCGACGCGCGTGATGGGATTACCCGCACGGTCAACCTGATCGGCACCGCCAAATAGACTAAACGGGCATAACGCCATGAATTCCCGGGCGTTGACGTTTTCCCCATCCGCGGTTGTCGTGTGGCGCGTGGGGGGTCTTGGGTGGATCCCCCGGCGCGCATCCTTTGCGAGGCGCTTGAGCGCGCGATAACCTGTTGGTGTGGCCAGAACGTGCAAGATTGCGCCGTCGATCCTCTCCGCCGACTTCGCGCGGCTCGGCGAGGAGATCCATCGAGTCGAAGCGGCCGGCGCCGACCTGATTCACTTCGACGTGATGGACGGGCATTTCGTCCCCAACCTTTCGATCGGGATTCCGGTGCTGAAGTCGGTGCGGGCGATCACGCGCTTGCCGCTGGACGCGCACCTGATGATCGACGACCCGGAACGCTACCTCGACGCTTTCGTCAAAGCCGGAGCCGATTCGCTTTCGGTACATGCGGAGGTCTGCGCGGATCTCCCCGCGATCGCGCACCGGATGCATGCGCTCGGTATTCGCGCCGCCGTCGCGATCAACCCCGAGACCGACCCGGCGCGGGTGCTGGCCGCCGCCGCGCATCTCGACATGATCCTTGTGATGAGCGTCCATCCGGGCTTCGGCGGACAGGGCTTTATCCCCGCGAGTCTCGACAAGCTGCGTGCGGTCCGGCGCGAACTCGACCGCTTGCAGCTTGCGGTCGATCTGCAGGTGGACGGTGGCATCAAGGTCGACAATATCGCCGCCGTGGCGGAGGCCGGCGCCAACGTCTTCGTTTCCGGCTCGGGCATCTTCGGCCAGCAGGATTACGCGGCAACGATCGCGGGGATGCGCCGTGCGGCCGCGTCCTGAGCCGTCGCCTTGAGCTATGCCTCGCCTTGCGCCCGGCGCGATGCTATAAGCTAGGGTTCACTCGATGGCGGGAAGTCAGACGTTTCATTCGGGGTGTAGCTCAGCCTGGCAGAGCGCTGCGTTCGGGACGCAGAAGTCGCTGGTTCAAATCCAGTCACCCCGACCATCGAAACCCGCGTGTAAAGTCGGAGAAGCCTGATTCCCGTCCTGCTGATAGTCCTCGCCTATGTCTGCGGCTCGCTACCGGTCGGCGTGATCGTCGGCAAGCTCCGCGGCTTCGATCCGCGTGCGATCGGCTCGGGCAATGTCGGCATGACCAATGTCGCCCGCGCCGGCGGGGCGGGTGCGGCGGCCGCCACCTTCGCGGGTGATCTTTGCAAGGGGCTGATTCCGGTGCTGTTCGCGCGCTCGATAGTCGGCGTGGTTCCGTCGGCGCTGGCGGAGGTCGGCTTTGCCGCGTTTGTTGGCTCGATAGCGTCGATATTTCTCGGCTTCAAAGGCGGCCGGGGGGTCGCGACCTCGCTCGGCGTATGGCTCGCGCTCGCCCCGGTCGCTATTGTGATTGCGCTCGCGATATTTATCGCGATGCTGGCCGTCAGCCGGATAGTATCGCTGGCTTCCCTGGCGGCGGCGGCATCGCTGCCCGCAGTGGTGGCGGCGACACACTCTCCAAGACCGTATATCCTGCTGGCGATTGTGATGTCCGCGCTGGTCGTGTTGCGCCATCGCGCGAATATCGAACGTTTGCTCGCGGGGGAAGAACCCCGCATCGGTGGGACGCGCAAGGGTCAGTAATCGACCAAGTATCTTGCACAAGATAGCTTGCGCACGATACTTGCGGGGCACCGGGTGCGTATTTCGTGGCCTTGTGCCTGTTGTTAAGACATAAGGACGGGCGGCGTCTACGGGGTCGACGCCGCTCGCGATGGCATCGCGCTTGCGTTATCCACATGGCGGGAATGCGCCATCCGTGTGGGGGCTTGCGTGATCGACTCCATATCTGAAAAAGGTACTGATGAGCGGGTTCCGGGGCGGCGTTCGGGTGGCGTCACCCGCCGGAGGCAGAGGAGTCATATGAAGAAGGTTGAGGCGATCATTAAGCCATTCAAGCTCGACGAAGTAAAAGAAGCACTGTCGAGTGTTGGCGTGCAAGGCCTCACGGTCAGCGAAGTCAAGGGATTCGGCCGTCAGAAGGGGCATACCGAGCTTTATCGCGGAGCGGAATACGTCGTCGATTTTCTCCCGAAGGTCAAACTCGAGATAATCGTGGCCGACGACATGGCGGCCCAAGTGGTCGAAACGATCGAACGTGCGGCGCGCACCGGCCGGATTGGCGACGGCAAGATCTTCGTCATGCCGATGGAAGAGGTCGTGCGGATCCGTACCGGCGAGCGCGGCAGCAACGCGCTCTGATCCCGGCCGCTACTTACCACCCGGATTCACATAGGCAGCTTGAGGCGCGCCTCGACCTTCGGATTGCCGGGCGCCTAGTCAAGATTGTCTCTCGCGACGTAGCCTTGCAGACCCTTGTCACGGCCGTCGAGCACCTCGATTTGGGCGCCTTCTTCGTCGCTTGAGATAACCTTGACGGGAGTCTCGTTGTCGACCTTTTTGGCGAGCATGCTCTCGCCAATCCCGCCGAAGAGTCCAGCAGCCCCGCCTTGCGATTTCATCGCCTGAACTTTGTCGAATTGCTCTTTATTACCGTACACGCTGATCGTCGTATCGCCGCTACGCGCGACCAACTTGTGGCCGCATCCGGCCAGTAACGGCATCAGCATCAGCGCCAGCACGCCCCAAGCGATCCTGCTTTTCCCCACTTTGGTGACCACCTTGTTACCGAAGCATCAAAAATTTGGCCGTGCCTCGCGGACTTCGCCGCCCCCTGCCCTAGACCTCGACAACCATATAGCATAGGGAAAATTGCCGCGCCGGGAACCTCATGATAGGTTGTCGGATTCTGTTCAGGGAAGCCTGAGGGGCGGAACGGGATGCGGATCGGGCTGATTTCCGACACTCATATTCCGGAAGCCTGCGAACACTTGCCCGCGCGAGTCTTCGAGGTCTTCCGGGGCGTGGATCTTGTGATGCATGCCGGGGATGTCTACGTGAATCGCGTGCTGGACGAGCTCGCGACCATAGCGCCGGTCATTGCCGCGGTTGGTAACGGCGACGAAGGGCTCGACGGTCATCGTTTCAGGCTCGAACCCGAGGAGCGGGTGCGGTACGCGCATCTGTACGAAATCGCGGGTTTGCGGATCGGACTGGCGCACGCGCTGCCCACGCCGGACGAGACCTCGGACGAGGTCTTTTTGCGTGCGATGGGGGCGCACTTCGGCGGCCCGGTCGACATCCTCGTGATGGGCCATAGCCATCTGGAAGGGGTGACGCGCTTCGGCCGCACGCTGGTCATCAATCCCGGGAGTGCGACCTTGCCGCGGAACCTGGTGGACGTGCCGGGGACGGTCGGCATCCTCGAGATTTCGTCCGCCGGCGAAATTGCGACCCGGATAATCAGTCTCGCGTAAACGTCTTGGCGCGAACGGCCGATAACGATTGCGTCTTGAAAGTGAGGAATAAGCGGTTTGTCCGAAGCGGTTGAAGCGACGTCGACCGGCAAAACGCCGGTCACGATGGAAAAGATCGTCAACCTCTGCAAACGCCGGGGTATGGTCTTTCCGACCAGTGATATTTATGGCGGGCTCGGCTCGACCTTCGACTACGGACCCTTGGGTACCGAGCTCAAGCGCAACGTCAAAGAGGCGTGGTGGCGGGACATGGTGCAGACCCGCACCGACGTCGTCGGGCTCGACAGCGCGATTCTGCAGCATCCGCGGACCTGGGAAGCATCGGGTCATCTGCAGAACTTCACCGACCCTCTGGTCGACTGCAAGAGCTGCAAACAGCGGTTCCGGGCCGATCACATCCAGGGCGATCGCTGCCCCGCCTGCGGCGGTGAGCTCACGGCGGCGCGCCAATTCAACCTGATGTTCAAGACCTTCATGGGGCCGGTCGAGGATACCGCCAGCACGATCTATCTGCGGCCGGAGACCGCCCAGGGCATCTTTGCCAACTTCGCCAACGTGATCGATACCCAGCGGGTCAAATTGCCCTTCGGCCTCGCGCAGACCGGCAAGTCCTTCCGCAATGAGATCACGCCCGGCAATTTCATCTTCCGCACGCGCGAGTTCGAGCAGATGGAGATGGAATTCTTCGTCAAGCCCGACCCGGTCGAGGAGCAGACCTGGTTCGATTACTGGGTCCAGACGCGCTTCGCATGGTACGTGAAATACGGCGTCAAGGCGGACCATCTGCGCCTGCGCCCCCACGCCGCCGACGAGCTGTCGCACTATTCGCGCGGCACGACCGACATCGAATTCCTCTATCCGTTCGGCTGGGGCGAGCTGGAAGGGATCGCCCGGCGCGGCAGCTTCGATCTCGACCAGCATGCGCAGTTCAGCGGCAAGGATTTGACTTACTTCGATGAAGAGGCCAAGGCGCGCTACCGGCCCTGGGTGATCGAGCCGGCGGCGGGTGTTGACCGCACGATGCTCGCGTTCCTGCTCGACGCGTACGACGAGGACGTCGTCGAGAACGAAGAGCGGATCGTGTTGCGGCTGGATCCGCGCCTGGCGCCGATCAAAGTCGCGGTCTATCCGCTGTTGCGCAAGCTCGGGCAACCCGAAAAGGCGCACGAAGTGCGGGCGATGCTGCAGCGCTATTTCACCGTGGCGTACGATCAGGCAGGCTCGATCGGACGGCGCTATCGGCGGATGGACGAAATCGGCACGCCCTGTGGCGTCACGATTGACCATCAAACGATGGAAGACAACACGGTCACGCTGCGCGACCGGGATACCACCACGCAGGAGCGCGTCGCGGTGCCCGAGCTGGTACACGTGCTGATCGAGCGCATCGGGTGGCATCGTTAGCAGGGTGTTGGGATCAACCGTCCTGGCAAAACGAAAACGTGCGCGCGGCCTCGACACCCTGCCAAGAGGCGCTGACGCGGCAGTTCCACAGACCACTGGGAGACACTTATAAAATGGCGCGGGTTCATCCGGAAATCTATTTCTTCGGCGCGGGCGTGGCGGAGGGGCGCGCAGCGATGCGCGATGTGCTGGGCGGCAAGGGCGCGAATCTCGCCGAGATGGCCTCGCTCAAATTACCGGTGCCGCCCGGGTTTACGATTTCGACGGGCGTCTGCAATTACTTCTACGAGCACAAGCACAAATATCCCAAGGGTCTCGAAGCCGGCGTCGCGAAAAGTATCGCCCGGATCGAAAAGGCGATGAAACACGACTTTGGCGACGCGGCCAATCCCCTGCTCGTCTCCGTGCGCTCGGGCGCCCGGGTCTCGATGCCCGGGATGATGGACACGGTCCTCAATCTCGGCCTGACCGACAAGACCGTCGAAGGTCTCGCCATCGCCAGCGGCAACGCGCGCTTCGCCTGGGACTCCTATCGGCGTTTCTGCCAGATGTACGGCGACGTCGTGCTCAAGCTCAAGCCGGAGAACAAGATTGATCGCGATCCGTTCGAGGAGCTGATCGATCGCAAGAAGACCGCGCGCCACGTCAAGGACGACGTCGAGCTATCGGTCGACGACCTGAAGGAGCTGGTCGTGGAATTTCGCGATCTGATCCGTCGCCGGGTCGGGCGCGACTTGCCCCAGGATCCGCAGGAGCAGCTCTGGGAAGCGATCGGCGCGGTCTTCGATTCGTGGAACAACGATCGCGCGATCGCCTATCGCAAATTCAATAATATCCCCGGCGCTTGGGGGACCGCGGTTACCGTCCAGTCGATGGTTTTCGGGAATCTGGGTGACGACTGCGCAACGGGCGTGGCTTTTACGCGCGACCCTTCGACCGGCGCGCGCGGCATCTATGGCGAGTTTCTGTCCAATGCCCAGGGCGAAGACGTCGTTGCGGGCATTCGCACGCCGCGCCAAATCAGTCTCGCCGCCGGCCGCCAGTCGGCCGCGGCTAACGACGTCAGCGAGGCGGATCGTAAGGCCCAGGCCCCGACGCTCGAGGAGCAATTCCCGAAGGTTTACCGCGAGCTGCTGCAAATCTCGCACGGGCTGGAAAAGCATTTCCGCGACATGCAGGACATGGAGTTTACGATCGAGCGCGGCCGCCTCTTCATGTTGCAGACGCGTACCGGCAAACGTACCGCGGCGGCCGCGGTGCGGGTCGCGGTCGAGATGGCCGGCGAGAAGCTCATCGACCGGCGCGCGGCGCTGACCCGGGTGGAGCCCGCGCAACTGGAGCAGCTGCTCCATCCGCGGCTCGATCCGGCCGCGCATAAGGACGTCATCGCGCGCGGCCTGCCCGCCTCGCCCGGCGCCGTCTACGGCGAGGTCGTGTTTTCGGCCGACGAGGCCGTGGACGTGCATAACACCGGCCAGCGCGTGATTCTGGTGCGTCACGAAACCTCACCCGAGGATATCCACGGGATGCAGGTGGCGGAGGGCATCCTGACCGCGCGCGGCGGTATGACCAGTCATGCGGCGGTGGTCGCGCGCGGGATGGGCAAGTGCTGCGTCGCGGGTTGTGCGGCGCTCGAGATTGACTATGCCGAGGGCGCGATGAAGGTCGCTGATCGCGTAATTCGCCGTGGCGAATTCATCACGCTCGACGGCTCGACGGGCGAGGTAATCGCCGGCCAGGTGGCGACGGTGCAGCCCGAGATGTCGGACTTTTTCCGCACCTTCATGAAATGGGCCGACCAGGAGCGCACGCTCGGCGTGCGTGCCAATGCCGACACGCCCAACGACGCGAAGGTCGCGATCCAGTATGGCGCCGAGGGCATCGGGCTCTGCCGCACCGAGCATATGTTCTTCGGCCCGGGCCGGATTGACGCCGTGCGCGAGATGATCATGGCCGAAGACCACGAGCAGCGGGCGCGGGCGCTCGAGAAGATCGTGCCGATGCAGCGCGGGGATTTTGTCGAGATCCTGCGCGAGATGGCCGGCAAGCCCGTCACTATCCGGCTGCTCGATCCGCCGCTCCACGAATTTCTGCCGAAGGACGACGAGGAAATTCGTAAACTCGCCGGGATTATGGGGGCGGATCCCGAACGGCTGACCCAGGTGCGCAACAATCTGGAGGAATTCAACCCGATGCTCGGCCATCGCGGGTCGCGGCTCGGCATCAGCTATCCGGAAATCTATCGCGCCCAGGCGCGCGCGATCCTGGAGGCGGTGGTGGAGTTGCGCGCCGAAGGGGTCAACGCGATTGCCGAGATCATGCTGCCGCTGATTGGGGAGCGTAAGGAATTCGACATGCTGGCGGCGGAGATCCGCGAGGTGGCCAAGGAAGTCGCAAAGGCCAAAGGCAAGGCGCCGCGCTATTTGATCGGCACCATGATCGAAGTGCCGCGCGCCTGTATCGAAGCCGGCCAGATCGCCGAAGTCGCGGACTTTTTCTCCTTCGGCACCAACGATCTCACGCAGATGACCTACGGCTTGTCGCGCGACGACTCATCGAAGTTCCTCAACGATTAT
Organism: Binataceae bacterium (SeqCode); assembly: GCA_052145175.1. GTDB lineage: Bacteria > Desulfobacterota > Binatia > Binatales > Binataceae > JAJPHI01. The sequence goes on from JBKQPD010000175.1 coordinate 28,490, forward strand.
CTCGCGCGCGGCATCTACCTGAAGGATCCCTTTCAGGAACTCGACGCCGAGGGTGTCGGCGATCTGATGCGGATCGGGATCGAACGCGGCCGCAAGGCCAAAAAGGGCATCAAGATTGGGATCTGCGGCGAGCATGGCGGCGACCCGGCGAGCGTCAAGCTCTGCCATCGCCTGGGACTCGACTACGTATCGTGCTCGCCCTTCCGCCTGCCGGTGGCGAAGCTGGCGGCGGCACAAGCCGCGATCGAAGGGCGCAAGTCGAAGCGCGAGTTCAAGGATGTCTAGAGCAATTGCACGCGCGGCGTTAACTGGCGCGTAATTGCATTCCACCGCTGGTTGTCTTAAGACTCGCAGGCAAGACGGGCACGCCGTAGCTCGCTTCGAATTCCTGATTAACCAAAGGGGTTGGCCATGGCCACGTACACTATCTTAAGTCTCGATGGCGGCGGGATCAGAGGACTTTACACCGCACGCCTGATTCAGCGCCTCGCGACCGCCGCGCCCTCGTTCCTGGGCAAGATAGATCTCTTCGCGGGAACGAGTACCGGGGGTATCCTCGCGCTCGCCCTGGCGGCCGGCTTCACGCCGCAAGATCTCATCGACCTGTATGAGAAGAACGCTTCGACTATCTTCCACGGCGACCTCCTGACACCTTTCCATGAGCTGACAAAGCCCAAATACACGCACGACGGGCTGAAGGCGGTGCTCACCGAGAAGTTTGGGAGTAAGAAGCTGGGGGATCTCACTCGGTCAGTATTAGTGACGACCTATAGCTGCAAATCGCGGGAGCCGGTCGATCTGACCCAATGGCACCACCCCGATTTGCTGGCCGTCGACGCGGCGCTGATGACTTCTGCCGCGCCCGTCTATTTCCCGCCCTTCAACGGGGATTTCATCGACGGTGGCATGACGGCGAATAACCCCAGTGACGCCGCAGTAGCCTGGGCTGTGAACCGTGGCGCAAAAGATCCGAAGGACATAAGGGTGCTGAGCATCGGCACTGGTAACGCCAACCGCCCGCCCTTGCCGGTGGGCAACTGGGGGGCAGCCGAATGGTTGAAGAACGGGCTGATTGATCTGGCGTTCGAGGGACCGAGCGAGCGCGCCACGCTGAATATGCGGCGGCTGCTCGGCGAACGCTTCTGCCGCCTCGACGGCTCGGTCGACTGTGCGTTGGACGAAACGAAAAACCTGCAAGAGAAGCTGATCCAGCCGGCGGACGCCTTGAGCCTGACGGCGGCTATGGACTTTATCCGCGGCGCTGACTTTTGAACAATTGAGCGACCGGGCTCCAGCGGTCACTCAGCCGAGATAGTCGTCGACCACGATCGCGGCGATCGCCAGATCATGGATCTGATTGTTGCGCATGATTTTGAGCTGGATACGCTCGCCCGGCCGATGACGGTTGATCGCTTCGTACAGGGCCTTGCGCTCGTGAATCTCGAGCCCGTCGGCGCTCAGCACGAGGTCGCCTTGCCGGATGCCGGCCTTTTCGCCGGGGCTGCCCGGCATCACGCCCGCAATCACGACGTGATCACGCAGCGTGTAGGATAGCAGCCCGAGCCATAGTCGCGGCGGCGTGCTGACGCGATGGCCGTGGCGGACCAGTTCGTCGCGGCCCGAAAGAAAACATTCGCCGGGAATGCCCAGCACCGGGCGGACCAGTTCGCCAAAATTCAAGTAGGAGACCGCCAGCAACTGGCCCTTGGAATTGACGATCGGCCCGCCGCTCAGACCGATGTTCAAGGCCGAAGCGGTCACACACACGCAGCGTTCAAGGACGAACTCCCACGCCGCGTCGAACGGGCCGAGATAGGTGATGATCCCGGTGTCGGCACAGCGCTTCTCCGCGCCCAGGCTCGAGATCATGAAAATGTCCTGGCCGAGGGAAGCGGTCTGCGAGGAGACCACGTCGAGATGGGGCAGCCGCGAACCGTCGATTTTGACCAGGCCGAGGCTGGTTGTGAAGTCGCGCGCGATAACGCGGCCGGGGACCTGCTCGCCGCCCACGAACGTTACGATCACGTCCTGGGCGCCCATGATCATATAGTTGACTGTGACAATCAGCCCGTCCGCGCTGACCAACGCCCCCGTCCCGCGCCGATCGGTACCCAGCCCAATCGCGACCGACGGATGAGTCGGCGGCACCTGGACATGGATTCCCACGGTCGCGCGCGAGACGTGCTCAAGCAAGCGTAGCGAGGCGTTCAAATTGGTACTCCGCGCGGCATCTTTCTCACAGTCAGAGCTTAATCATTCCGGCTCCCGCGTCAAAGCGCGCAAGCGCTGGTGCGCGGCTGAAATATTCATCAACGATCATCAGTGGCGAGCGCCCGGCGCTTGACTTTTTCCATATCGACCGCATACGCAAGGAAGAGTTATTACTGAAACGCCCCGGCGCGGGCCGGCTACGGCTACGGAGTTCAAGCAGATGGCAAATCTTCGCGTAATTTCGGCGGATTCGCATATGACAGAGCCGGGTGACCTCTGGGTCGAACGGCTCGATAAGAAGTATCGCGATAACGCTCCGCGCGTGGTGAAGAGTGACAAACCGAGCGGTGCGCCATACATCTTTATCGGTCCCGGAATTCATCCGCTGGCCGTCGCCGGCGTCTTTGCCGCGGGCCGCAGCGGCAACGAACTGCGCGAACACCTGAAGCACGGCTACGAGGCGGCGCGCCCCAGCGGGTGGGATCCCGTGGAACGGCTGAAAGACCAGGACCTCGATGGGGTCGTCGCGGAAGTGCTCTACTCGAGTCTAGGGATCGTACTGTTCAATTTGCCCGACCTCGAGCTGCAACGCGCCTGCCTTCGCGTCTACAACGACTGGCTCGCCGAGTTCTGCGCCCACGATCCGCGGCGCCTGATCGGTATCGGCCTCTACGCGCTCAATGCGCTGCCGGACGTCAGTGAGATCGAGCGCTGCGCGAAAAAAGGGCTGAAAGGAATTCTCATCCTCGCGACCGATACCAACGATCTGCCCTACAGCGACGAGCGCTTCGATCCCTTGTGGCGCGTCTGTTCCGAAACCGGGATGCCGATCTCGTTGCACAAGCCGCTGGTCTCCGGCATGCCGCTTACGCCGGCGATGCCGACCATGGCGGATCTGCAGATTCACGTGGTCCACGTCGTCGAAGGATGCATCACGCGGCTGGTCTACGGCGGGGTCTTCGAGCGGTTTCCGCAACTGAAAATTGTTTCCGCGGAGAATGACGTCGGCTGGATTCCCAACTGGGTGCATCGGCTCGACCACGTGCATTCGAAGATGTCTTTCTCGCGCCAGCTTGCGCAAAAGCCCAGCGACTATGTCCGGCGCAACGTCTGGGCGACCTTTCAGGATGATCCGCTGGGGCCCGCGACCTGGAAGTTTTTCGGTGAAAGCAACTATATGTGGGCGTCGGACTTCCCGCATGCGGATTCGACTTTTCCCAACTCGCTCAAGGTGATCGACGAAAACTTCGCCGGTGTGCCCGCCGAAGTCACGCGCCGCATCGTCTTCGCGAATGCCAATCGTCTGTATGACATGGGCCTTGCTTGAGCACCGGGCTCATCCACTGACGGAGGATCGGCGTATGCCCAGCACGAAGATCAACGGAATCGATCTCTACTACGAAGTTCACGGCACGGGTCCGGCGCTGCTCTTCGCGCACGGTGGCGGCGGTAATCACCTGAGCTGGTGGCAGCAGGTGCCCGAGCTTTCCCGCGATTTTCGCTGCGTCACCTTTGATCACCGGGGCTTCGGCGCGTCGCGCGACCATGCCGACGGGCCCGGGCCGCGCGCCTTTGTCGAAGACCTGCGTCAGCTGCTCGATCATCTGGGGATCGCGAAGGCCGCGCTGGTGGGACAATCGATGGGCGGATGGACGGTGCTCGGCTTTGCCGCGGCGTATCCGGATCGGGTCAGCGCGCTGGTGCTGTGCGATACCAGCGCCGGCCTGGACGATCCGGAGGTCGTCCGTGAGCAGGCGGCCGCGCTCCGCGACGCGCCGCGCGGCGGACTCGCGCAGGTACTGACCCGCGCTTACGCGGCGGACTTCCCGGCCAAAGATCCGGTCCGCTGTTTCCTCTATCAGCAGATTTCAGGACTCAACCAGCATGTGCCGGCCAACCTGATTTCGACGTTGTTCGGCGTCAAGCATCGCGCCGACGCGCTAATCGAGCATCGCGTTCCCACGATGTTAATCGTTGGCGAGGAGGACGCGCTGGCGCCGCCGAAGATCATGGAGCTGATGGCGCGCGGCATCCCGCACGCGCGCTTCATCCAGGTTCCCGGCGCCGGCCATTCCGTCTATTTCGAACGCCCGGCGGAATTCAACCGGCTCCTGCTCGGCTTCTTGCGCGAAAATCCGGCGGCTTAGCGAGCCGCGCCCGAGCTCAACAACAGAGCTTTTCGATAACTTCAAGGATAAGGGCGGTGCCGTGCTGGAACGCGGCCCGCCCGATCGACTCGTTAGGCTGATGAGCCTCGGCGTACTCGCCGGGACCACAAATCAGCGAGTCGATTCCGGCGAGCGCGAACCATCCGCCGTCGGTGCAGAAGGGTGCGCCCGTAACCGCGCTCGTCTGGGTGGTTTGCAACAGCGCGCGCTCGAGCGCGGTGCCACGCCGCGCCGCCATCGGGGGCATCACCCTGGCCGGCCCGACCTCGATCGTCGCGCGGCTGTTGTGCGAGGCGTAGTCGTGCGTATCGATCACCGCGCACCGCCGCGCGATCTCGTCGCGCAAGGCAGTCGGCTCGGTGCCGGGCAACGAGCGATAACTAACCCGCAGCCGGCATTGCTCGGCGATCACGTTCTCCGCGATACCACCGCTGATCGTGCCGATATTCATGACGTCGAAGGGCGAGCCCGGAAACATCGTGGCCAGCTCAGGGTTGGGCAGTTGGCGGCGCTCTTCCTGCAAGCGGCCGATAGTTTCGATCACCTTGCCCGCCACGGCGATCGCGTTGACGCCTTGATCGGGCGCGCCGCTATGGCCGCCCTTGCCGCGCACCATGATTTCCACGATCACGGCGCTCTTGTGCGCCGCGTGGATCGCCCAGGAGGTCGGCTCGCCGATCCAGGCCAACGACGGACAGGGCACGTCGCCCAGGAGGTCCGGCAGTTCAGGCGCGACGCGCTGCGCGCCCAGCCCGCCGATCTCCTCACTGGCGGTGAAAATGAAGACCACCGGACGGCGCAGACGTCGCTGATCGATCATGCGCGCGGCGTCGACGCATTGCGCGAGAAAGCCCTTCATGTCGGTCGTGCCGCGGCCGAAGACGCGATCATCGGTAACTTCCATCCGCAGTGGTTCGCGTTTCCATCCCGGCTGACCGGCAAACGGCACGGTGTCGAGATGACCCGAGATGATCAGGCCGTCGGCGGTTGGGGGACCCGCCCACGCGACCAGGTTGGCCTGCGCCGCGCGCGCAATCTCGCTTTTGTGCAGGACGGTCGTGAATCCGCGCTGGTCGATGTGATCGGCGAGATATTCCATCGCGGGGATATCGCTGTTGGTGCTGACCGTGTCGAAAGCGATCAGCCGGTCGAGGACCTCGTACAAATAGGTATTCATGGCGGGCTCTTGGTGACCACGATACCGCTGCCGCGCAGCATCGGCGAGCCGTCGATCGCGCAGGCAACCTCGGCGCCTTTGATCTGACGCTGCTCGGCGCGGCCCGTTACCTGACGCACCGCCTCGGCGATATGTCCCATGCCGTGCATCCGCCCCTCGCTAAGGCTGCCGCCAAAAGTATTAATCGGCAATTCACCTTCGAGCGCGATCCGGCCGTTCTGCACGAATGAACCACCTTCGCCGCGCGCGCAGAAGCCTGCCGCTTCGAGCCAGTAGAGCGTGGACGGATTGAAACCGTCGTAGAGTTGCGCGGCGTCCATTTCGCCTGGGCCGACGCCCGCTGACGACCATAACTTACGTGCGAGCGAACCGCCGCATTCCATGTAGTCGTCAAGCGCGTAGTGCAACAATGCGCGGCGCGGCGCGGTGTTCTGGCCATAGCCCGCGATAAAGCCCGGTGGGTTCTTGAGGTCGCGAGCCCGCTCGGCGCTGGTTACGATAATTGCGACACAGCCGTCCACCGGCACGTCGCAGTCGTACAGGCAGAGCGGCTCGGCGATCCAGCGCGCGCCCAGATAGTCATCGCGCGACATCGGATCCTTGAAGAAGAAAGCGCGTGGATTCAGATTCGCGTTGCGGCGGCTGTTGAGCGCGAGCGCGGCGAGCGCGTCGCGCGTGGCGCCGTAGCGATGCATATAACGCTGCCAGGCGAGCGCGTGCCACTGCACGATCGAACTGCACCCATAGGTGGCCAGATACTGGGCGTCGCCGGCCGCGCGCGGCGGGCCAACGGGACGGCTGCCGGAGCTGCGCGCCACCGGGCGATGGAGCGCGCGCCAGACCAGTACGGTGTTGCACGCGCCCGCGAGGATCGCGTTGACCGCCTCGATAATCGGGCTGGCGATCATGCCGGTCTCGATCTGCGCGTACCACTGGATATCGGGTGCGAGCGCGAGATGGTTGACGATGTACATCACGCTGACCACGTCTTCGCCGTCGCGATTACCGGCGCCGGCAAAGGGCGATTCCGGATAGGTCGCGAGCCCGTCGATTTCGTCCGCACGAAGACCGGCGTCGGCGATCGCCGCGCGGCAGGCGTCCACCGCGAGCAGGCCGAGCGGCTTCTCCGGCCGGCGCGTAATTGCTGAATAGCCAATGCCGGCGATGGCGGTTTTTCCTCGGCCTGGCCACATACGGTTGGTAGTCACCCTCCGCCCGCGAGCCGGAACTGCGGCACGACCACACCGGCGGCCCGATCCTCGAACCACACCTCCACCGCCGCGCCGGCGCGGAGGCGGTCGCGTTCGTCGTTCGGCAGATTCGCGACCATCAGCAGGAGCGGCTGCTCGATCAGTTCAACGACGATATTGATGAATGGCGCCTCACCCTCGAAACCGGCAACGTCCCGCTGATGCATGATGGTGAAGGTATAGACGTGACCGCGACCACTGACCGGCTCGAACTTCAGGTCCTGGCCGAGGCAGGCGTCGCAGAACGGGCGCGGCGGATGGTTGTAGTAGTTGCAGGATTGGCAGCGCTGCACGACGAGTTGCCGCGCGCGCGCCGCCTCCCAGAAGGGCGCCGAGAGCGCATCCGGAAGCGGTACCGGTCTGGTCACAGGCTCGCTCACTGCCCTGATCCTAGCCTACTTTTTGAGACCGAGATCACCGGAAATATCAAAATGAATCTTGCGGACCTTGAAGCGCCACTTGCCGTCCTCCTTGACGATCTGATCCTCGTAGCGGCCCGCGAGTGACGCGATAATGCCGACGTCCGCCTCGCGCAGCACGACGATATAACTGTCGGCGTGCGCTTCGTTGCCATTGACGCGAATCATATGGTTCATCGTGCAATGCTTGCGCGCCGGGCCCTCGCCGGCGCGTGGCACATGCGCCGCGATGAAATCGTGAATCGCCTTGCGGCCCTGCAGTTTCCCCAGCGGACCCGACTCGAAGATGCCGTCGGTGGTGAAGAGCCCCGCGAATTTCTCGAACTCGCCGCTATCCACGTGGAAGCAGTAGGCGGACATCAAATCCCGGATGGCTTCTTTTTCCTCGAGTTCGGTCGTCATCGGCCAGGCCTCCATCGGTTGTATTTGAAAGTAGCTACGTACCTCACAAGGACGACCATCCGCTGTCGACCGGATAGATGGCGCCGGTGATGATGCGGGCTTCATCGGAAGCGAGGAACAGCGCCATGTTCGCGATATCGTTCGGCTCGCCCATCCCGAGCAGATGGCGATCCATCATGTTCGAAACCCGGGGATCGTCGGCGATAAACTTGCGCACCCGCTCGGTCAGGATTGCGCCGGGCGCGATCGCGTTGACGCGGATCTTATCCTTGGCGTAGGTCGCCGCGAGCGAGCGGGTGAGCGCGAGCACGCCTCCCTTCGCCGCAGTGTACGCGTCGCGTCCGGGGACCCCTGCGAGCGCCACGACCGAAGTCGTATTGATCACGGCGCCGCCGCCCGCCTTGATCAGCTCGGGAATGCCGTACTTGCAGCAAAGAAAGGTGCCGAACAAATCAAGCTTGATCGTGCGCCAGAATTCCTCGATCGCTACCTTGGTGACCGGGCCGTCCTGCGCGGTCGAGCCGCCCGCGTCGTTATAGAGGATGTTGAGTTTGCCATAAGCGGCGACGGTTTCAGCGATCGCGCGCTCGACGCTCGGCGGTTCGGTGACGTCGGTGTGAACGAAGATGGCGTCGCCGCCGAGGTCGCGCACCATCGCGACCGTACGCTCGCCGCCCTCGCGCGAGATGTCGGCCACCACGACTTGCGCGCCTTCGCGCGCGAAGAGGACCGCGCCGGCGCGGCCGATTCCCGAACCGCTGCCGGTGATGAAAGCGACCTTGCCGTCAAGTCTGCCCATAGTGATGTGCTCCGGGAACGTACTTATCGCTTGTAGCAAGATGCGGTGCGGAAGCTCAAACGCGCCAAACCGACAGCCTTGACATTGACCAGCACCAGCCTGACGCTGGCGGCAACTCTCACACAGGGGGACGACATTATGAAAGCCGTTTCACATATCGCGGTGGGCGTGCGCGACATGGATCGTTCACTGCACTTCTATCGTGACTTGCTCGGGCTCAAGGTCTGCCTCGACACGATGGAAAACATCGGCGGCGCCAAAAAGCTCTTCACCAATCCGCAAAAGGGCAAGCGGCGCGCGGTCTATCTACGTTTCGAGGACGGGCCGCACGCCAGTTTCCTTGTGCTCTCGCAGAACCCCGGCGAGACGCCCGGCGAGGCGATCAAGCTCGATCAGGTGGGCGTGCATCATTTCGCCTTCTGGGTCGACGACCTGCGCGCGCGGATGGAAAAACTCGAAGCCGCAGGTGTCCCGATTCTGCTGCCGCCGACCGAGTCGGACACGGTGGCCTACGGCGAGCCGCCCGGCGGCAAAGTCCTGACCTGCCTGTTTCAGGATCCCGACGGTATCATCGTACAGTTCGATCAGCGGCTGACCTGACGATATCTAGATCGCGGGCGGCGCGAGCGCACCCCGCGCCGCTTCGTAAGCGGCGGCGACCTGCAAGACCGTCGGCTCGTCGAAGGGCCGGCCGATAAACTGCATCGAGAGCGGCAAGCCGTCGGGCGCCAATCCGGTCGGTAGCGCCAGCGCTGGCTGGCCGGTGACGTTGAACGGCGCGGTGAAGCGCAGAATCGCCGCCACCATGTCGACCGGATCGCCATTCGGCATCAGCGCATTGGCGCCGATATGAATCCGCGGGGCGGGGATCGCCGCCGTCGGGGCGACCAGCACGGAACATCGCTCGAGCGCGGACTGCGCCTGCGCGAGCATCACGGCACGCGCCCGCTGCGCACGGATATAGTGCACCGCCGGCATCAGCATCCCGGCCTCCAGCGCGCGGCGGACGTCTCTGCCGTAGTCGTCGGCGCGCGTGCGGATCCACGGCTGATGATATTCCGCCGCCTCGGCGAAGGTGATCGTCGTAACGACTGCGGAGACATGGTCGATAGCCGGAAGCGAAACTTCACTTACGTCCGCACCGAGTTCACGCAGCTTCGCGAGTGCCGCGTCGAATGAGGCCACCACCGCGTCGCTGAGATCGGTCCGCAGTTCCCGGATGACGCCGACCCGCATCCCTTTGATTTCCCGTCCGCAGGCGGCCGCATAGTCGGGCACCGGCTCGTGGCTCGAGGTCGCGTCGTCCGGATCGTGGCCGGCGATCACCTGCAGCATCAGCGCGGCGTCGAGGACACTGCGCGTGATCGGACCCGCGTGATCGAGCGAGTCGGCCAGCGGCAGGACGCCGTAGCGGCTGACGCGGCTCCAGGTCTGCTTCATCCCGACACAGCCGCAGAACGCGGCCGGAATCCGGATCGAACCGCCAGTATCCGTGCCGATCGTTGCCGCCGCCAGCCGCGCGACGATCGCCACAGCGGAACCGCCGCTCGAACCACCGGGAATCCGCTCGAGGTTGTAGGGATTGCGGCAGACGCCCCAATGGGGATTGCTGTTGGTGACGCCGGCGGCGAACTCGTGCAGGTTCAGCTTGCCGAGCAGAATCGCCCCGGCGGCGGCGAGCCGCGCCCATACTGTGGAATCGAAATCAGGTACGTGTTCCGCGAGAATCTTCGAGCCCCCGGTCGTGCGGATGCCTTTCGTGCTGCAGAGATCCTTGAGTGCGATCGGTATACCGTGGAATGGTCCGCGCCAATTGCCGGCCAGGATTTCCTGTTCGGCACGTTGCGCGGCGGCCCGCGCCTCGTCAGCCGTGACGGTGATGTAGCAGCGGAGCTTCGCGTCGAGCCGCTCGATCCGCTCCAGATACGCCGCGGTAAGCTCGACCGGCGAGATCTCCTTGCGCCGAAGTTTGCCGGCCAGCGTGGCGACGTCGAACGTGAGAAGTTCAGCTTGATTAGTCATTGCGATGCCCGCTGGCGGAGGCGGCGCGCTTCGGCTTCCAGCGTGGGATAGCCGAAGGGCGGCTGCGATCCGCCCGCGACCTCAAGCTGGCGGAGACCGTTGGTCATCGCACCCAAAATCCGCGCGACCGAAGCCGCGGCGTCGTCGGTGAGTTCGTACTCGAAGACCTCGCGCGCCAATGCTTGCACGCTCGCCGGGTTGACTCGCATCGTCGGCTCCTTCCGCTTACTGGTTCAGCTTCGCGAAAGCCTTGAGGATGCGGCGCACGCCCGGCGTGTACTCCTCGTTGACCGGGTTGGGCGCCAGCACCGGGACCTCGCAGCCCTGTTTGCGATACTCCTGCAAACGCTCGATACAGCGGGACGCCGGGCCGACCAGCGCGACGGCGTCGCTTAACTGATCGGTCACGGCCTCGGCCATCGCTTTGGCGTCGCGCCGTTTCGCGGCCTCCATGATTTGCGCGGCGGGCGCGGCGAAACCGCTCTTGGCGATCAGGCGATTATAAAAGGGCAGGGCGCCGTAGAAGGAAAGACCGCGGCGCGCGGCGGCGTAGGCGACTTGCAGATCGTCGTGGAGAAAAACCGGGACCCCGCAGGTCATCGTGACGTCGGTCGGTTTGCGGCCGGCCGCCTGCGCGGCGGCGCGTGCCACCTCGATCGATTTGCGCATCCGCTCGGGCGGACACAGGTAGAGCATCAGGCCGTCGGCGAGCTCGCCGCCCAGCTTCGCGGTCTCGAGCGCCAACGCGGCGTAGTAGATAGGTATCGGCTGCTTCGGGGCGCGGAACTTCATCCCGAACATGTCCAGCTCGCCGCGGAAGGCGTCGCGCAGAACTTTGGTGTCGCGCCGCAGGCGGTCGCGGCCATTGCCCATCTCAATCCCGCGCAGCTCGAGCGCCGGGCGATGGCTGACGCCGAGTCCAAGGATGAAGCGTCCCGCCGCGGCGTCCTGCACCATCTCGGCGGCGGCGGCGCAGAGGCTCGGCTCGCGCAGGTAGATATTCACGATCCAGGTGGCGATCGTTACGCGCTTGGTGACATTGGCCACGGCCAGCGAGCATAGCAATGCGTCGTTGTTGGCCTCTGGGATAAAAACCCCGCTGTAGCCCGCGTCCTCGGTCTCGCGGGCAAGCTGAATGAATTCGGGATGCGGGATCCCGGACATCGGCGATACCGTGACGCCATAGCCTTGCATGATGGTGTCCCTCCGTGGCCGCGATGGAACCGCTAGCCAGAACCATCACTTTAATCCAGCTTCGCCCAGAGGTGTTAGCCGACAAAAAATAGCGGTGTCTCCTGACCGGCGAGCAGCGCGAGCCGAGCCCGCCCTGAGCGAAGCCAAAAGGTCGAAGGACTCACGCGGAGCGCACTACCATGCTCCTCTACGATTATGTCGAGGGGCTCTCCCGGGAGACTCCATTTAAAGGCCGGATATATGACCGCAATCGCGTTCCCCTCACCGCATTTTCCCCCCTTGCACCCGGGCGGGATCCATATATGACAGATAGGGCTTGTGCAGAGGTTCCCTGGGATGTCGACGGGGCGTCGCTAAACGACGTTTAGGAGAAAAATAATGGAAATCGGTTTTTTGGCCGCGATGACGGCCCAAGGCGGTGACATTACCGCGATCGCTCGCGCGACTGAGGCCGCCGGCTTCGACTCGCTGTGGATTCCCGAACATCCCGTCATCCCGGCTGGGATGAAGACGATTTTCCCCTTTACCGACAACGGCAAGCTGCCCGAGCATTACGGGCGCTGGGCCGATCCGTTTATCGGTCTGGCCGCAGCCGCCGCCGTCACCAAGCGGATCAAACTGGGCACGGGTATCTGTCTGATTCCAGAGCGCGAGACCCTGATTACCGCCAAGGTGGTTGCGAGCCTCGACCTGCTCTCGGGCGGACGCTTCCTCTTCGGGATCGGCGCCGGCTGGCTGCGCGAGGAGACCGAGGCGATGGGCTCGAAATTCGGCACGCGCTGGAAGCGGACCCGCGAGAGTATCGAGGCGATGAAGCTGCTCTGGTCGCAGGGCACGGCGTCGTACGCCGGCGAGCTGGTGCGCTTCGAGAGTCTGCGTTGCGAGCCCCGTCCGGTGCAGAAGTCGGGTCCGCCTGTGATTCTGGGCGCGCACGGTCCGAAGGCGCTCGAGCGGGTCGCGCGCAGCTATGACGGCTGGATGCCGCTGGTGACGAGTCCCGCCGAGTTGCATCGTGAGGTCACCGCATTGCGCAAGTTGCTGAGGGAGCGGGGCCGCGACGAGCGCTCCGTGCAAATCTCGCCGCTGGTCGATCCGCTCGAGAACGGGCCGTCGAGCGATGAGCTGAAAGCGTACCGCGCCGCCGGCGCCGACCGGCTGGTCATGCTCTCGCAGCAAACCGTCGCGGCGACGGCCGACGGCAAGGCGCTCGAACTAATCAAGCGCTACACCCAGGTGGTCGAGCGTAATCGCGCGCTGTGAAGCCTCGGCTCGCGCGACACCGTCAAGCGTCGGATCGATTGGGTTCCTTCGCCGTTCGCGGTTAATGACCGCGCCGCGGTAACTGTGGTGGGCGGCGTTCCAGCAGGGCGGCGACGCCTTCCTTGTAATTGGGTTGTTTCATGAATTCGCCGATCAGACGCTTCGAGTCCCCGACCGCGCGGCAGGCGAACCCCGGTGCGAACCGCAATCCTGAATTGGCACCACCCCTCTCAGATCATGGAGGGCATGGCCTCTCAGCATTGCCCCGGTCGGATTTGGCCAACGTGCGATAGACTCTCGCGTCAGCCGCGGGATATGCGTGGGGAGAGTGAATCCCTGACAGAGGAGCTTTTTTATGTATTTCACAAGCGACTCAATGCTGCCCGAAAATCAGCAGCCGTTGATCATCACAGTGGCGCCGTACGGGCCGCAATGGCTTCCGAGCGACTACCCGGAGGACATCCCCGTAACCTGGGAGCAGTAGACGCAAAAGGCCGTCGATTGCTTCAACGCGGGCGCGGCGGTGCTGCACTTCCACGTGAGGGATCCGAAGACCGGTCACGGCTCGAAAAACTTCAACGAGTTCAACGAACAGATCGCGCGAGTACGGAAGGCCGTGCCGAAGATGATCATCCAGGTCGGAGGGTCTATTTCGTTCGCGCCTGATCCTGGCAAGGAAGCGCATTGGCTCGCTTACGACACGCGGCACATGCTGACCGAGCTAAATCCGAAACCGGATCAGATCACGGTCGTCGTAGGCAGTACGCAGATGAACATCCTGGACCTCACGACGCCGGACGATGTCCAGGGCACGCAGCTCGCGAATCCCGCGATGCAGACGGCGTATCAGAACATGGTCGCCGACGCGAACCCTGAATTTTACATCGAGCATCTGAAGCGCCTGCGCAAGAATGGGATCCAGCCGATGTTCGCGATGGCCCACATCCACACGCTCGAAGCGATCGAGCATCTCATCCGCACCGGTGTGTACATGGGACCGCTGAATCACACCATGACCGCCATCGGTGGCGCAGGAGGCTGTGGCCGCAATCCCTTCGACTTCATGGAGTGGGTGCGTCGCTCGCCCCATGGTTCCGTTGCGACGTACGAGTCGCTGTGGCGGACGGTTGCGCCCTACGCCGCCATGGCGGTGGCGCTCGGCATCCACATCCGGGTTGGCATCGAAGATAATCTCTGGAGCCGCAAGGGTGTGCGCATGACCTCCGTGCAACAGGTCGAGCAGGTGGTGCGAATCGCCAAGGAGCTGGGCCGCAAGATCGCAACTGGAGATGAAGCCCGCCAGATCCTGAAGATTGGCACATGGTACAACAGCCCGGACGAGACGCTCGCCAATCTTGGCCTGCCACCCAACCGCAAGGATGGGCAACTGGGCTTCATCGTGAAGGAGACCGACGGACGAATACATCCGCCAGTGAGTGGATCCGATGGGCACCCGATAGCTGGGCAGTTTGCCGCCAAGTAGCGCGAGTCCGCGAGTTGGCAGTGTGAGGGCGAATTCGCCGCATGGCCTTCCATCGCAGTGGGACGGAAGACCCAGCCGCGTCGCGCTAACTGAAGTGATTTTTTGAGAATAGGGCGCGGAGGAATTGCGATGCCCGATTTTGTCGAAGCCGCGCGAGCGGACCAGATTGCACCGGGAACCGGCACCCCGATCAAAGTCGCCGATAAGGAAATCGCAGTTTTCAATGTCGACGGCGACCTCTATGCGATCGGCGACTCATGTCCGCACGCCGGTGCATCCCTCGGGTCCGGCAAGCTGAGCGGCAAGATTGTCACCTGCCGTGCGCACTGCCTTCGATACGATGTGACGACCGGCCAGGTGACGACTGGCGGATTTGGAGTTGCGTCCTATCCGGTGAAGGTTGTGGACGGAAAGGTTCTAATCGCAATCGACTAGGAGCGACGGTCTGCACATCGGAAGAGACTCCCTCTCATAGAAGGTGGGCAATTATGGCGATCAAAAGCGACAACAAAATGGATGCAGCGATCGATAGCTCTCGAGAAACGGGTCCGTGGGAAAGCGCCCTGGCAGCGCTGCGAGAATGGGATCCCGAATGGGCCGAGACCTGCGCGAAAATGACTACCAACCCGTGGCGCTCAACTGTACTGCCTCGCAAGACGGTCGAGTTGATCGGCGTCGCGCTTAACGCTGCTTGCACCAACCTCAATCCTGACGGGACGCGCCGTCACATTCGCGCCGCTCTGCGAGTGGGAGCCAGCCGCGAAGAGATTCTGATGGTGCTGAAGATGGCCTCAGTGCTGGCGATTCATTCGTGCAGTCTCGGCGCGCCCATTCTCCTGGAAGAGGCCAAGGCGGCTGGCGTAAAGCCATTGCCGAAATCGGCGGTCGCAACGCCGGCCTGTGACAAGGTACGCGCGATCGGCCAATGGAATGACGCGTGGAATCCCTTTATTGAGCTCGATCCAATCTGGACCGACCAATTCATGGCAATCGGCGCCGGAATTTACGCCAGCGGATTGATGGAGCCCAAGCTCATCGAACTGCTCAGTATAGCTTTTGATGCGTCCTATACTCACATGTACGCGCCCGGGACTCGACGGCACATCAAAGCTGCCCTGAAGGTGGGAGCAACAATGGAAGAGGTTATGGAAGTACTCAAGCTGTGCGTGGTTCAGGGCGTTCAGGCGTGCAATCTTGGCGTGCCGATCCTCGCTGAGGAAATCGCAAATTCCTCGGGTCCGAAGGAGCCGTAACGAGCAAGGGCTTGAATTGATCAGACGCTACACCCAGGCAGTCGAGCGTAAGCGCGCGCTGTGAGCGCACCCGGATTTTGGTCCGCGCCAGACAAGTCCGAAGAAGACCTGTCTGGCGCGCCGGGGGGCGGCCGAGTCTGCGAGGCGCGGCCTCAAAGGAATCCCGCGTCTGCCCTCACCCGCGCTCGCGATGCTCGCGCGCCCTTTGGCAGGGAGAGGGTGCGCGAGGGTGACCGAAAAGAGGACTCGCTAGCTCAGGCCGTACAGCTTGGCCGCGGTGTCGTGCACGATCTTGCGCCGATCGGTCTCCGACACCTTGCTCAGATGCTCCGCGACGTAATCCTGCGAATGCGGGAAGGTCGCCTGCCCGTGCGGGTAGTCGGACGACCACATGATATTGTCGGCCGGGAACCAGTCGAGCAGATTCACGAACACCGGATCGTTGATGAACGTCGCCCAGACCTGCCGCTTGATATACTCGCTGGGTTTGAGCGGCAGTTTGAAGTTGGCCAAGCCGCGCGCGCCATACTTGTCGATGCGGTAGAGAAAGAAGGGCAGCCAGGCGACATCGTTTTCCGCCGACACTATTTTCAGACGGGGAAAGCGCTCAAAGACGCCACCGAACACGAACGCGGTCATCGAGCGCTCGATCGGATGAACCATCGAGATGATCGCCGTCATGAACTCGACGCCCTTCATGTTGGCATTGAGGACTCCGCTGGCGTGACCACCCGTGCCCTTGGCGCCCGTCAGGATATGGAGTGAGAGCGGCATCTCGAGGTCCTGCGCGGCGGCCCAAAATGGATCGTAGTCCGGATGCGAATACGGCCGATCGGCTGGCGCTTCGCCCCAGATCATCGCGCCGGCCATGCCGCGGCTCTTGATGCGCGTAAGCTCGGCGATCGCGGCCGGGATATCTTCCAGCGTAATCAGTCCAAGCGGAATCAGGCGCTTGAGATCGTAGTTGCAATAGTCAGTGGCCCAGTCATTGAAAGCCCGGAAACAGGCGGCGCGGAACGCGGCGTCCGCGAGCCCGAATAACGGCATCCCCATCGAGGTGTAGATCACTTCCGCCGCGACACCGTCGCGATCCTGATCCCTGATCCGCTCGGCGGGATCGTGGACCGCCTTGGGCGCGTCGTCAAAGCCGCGCCGCATGAATTCCGGCATCTCCGCCGCCGGCACGCCGGCGCTGAAAAATGCCGCGATCGGAGCCGGCGCCAGATCTTCGCAGACAAAGTACTCGCTCGGTTTTCCTTCGAGCCTGACGGCGCGAGGCGCGCGATCACGGAACCGGCGATCGAGCCGTTCCGCCCACATTTTGGGCGGCTCGACGAAATGGGAATCTGACGAAATCATGCGTGAAGCTGACATAGTTTTATCCTCCGCAGCGACCAATCGCACAGATGTTCGCAACTTTGTTGATAGCTACTGCGGACTATCGCAAATTGCACCCGAAGGCGCAAAGGCAGCTTTTTGTTGTTAGCGACTTCGTGGTGGAAAGCGCGGCGGACGGCGTTCCAGCAGGGCGGCGACGCCTTCCTTGTAATCGGGCTGCTTCATGAATTCGCCGATCAGGCGCTTCGAGTCCTCGATCGCGTCGCCGACCCCGCCATCGAGCAACCCCATATAGAGCTGTCGTTTCGCGCTCGTGGCCGAGGCGGGCGAGACTCCGGTGGCAATTGAAGAGGCGATTTTGTAGACGGCCGGCAGGAATTGGTCGCCGCGCGGAAACACGCCGTTGAGGTACCCCATCCGCAGCAGTTCTTCCGCCAGCACGATCCGTCCCGTGATCAACAAGTCGGCGGCGTGCGTGACACCGATGAGCCGCGGGAGAATCCACGCGATGCCATATTCGGCGGGCAGGCCGAGCCGCGGCGCTGCGGTCGTGAACTTGCTTCCGGCCGCCGCGTAACGCAGATCACAGAAGCTCGCCAGCGACGCCGCGATCCCCGCGCAGGCGCCGTTGATCGCGGCGATAATCGGAATACGCATGCCCCATTGCCACACCAGATCGTGACTGAACTGCGGATGCGCGTCGTGACCCGGCGTCGCCATCGCCGACGTATGCAACGTGTCGCCATACGTCTGGTCGGTTTCCTTGTAAAAATCGAGCGCCTTGGTGTCGGCGCCGACGCAGAACTGCTCGCCACTGCCAGTCAGCACGACCACGCGCACGGCCGGGTCATTATCGAGCGCCGCCATGATCCAGCGGAGCTCGGCGTTCATGCGTCCGCTCCAAGAATTGCCCCGGCCCGGCCGATGCAGCCAGAGCGTAGCGACACCGTCAGCGGCGATCTCGTACTTCGTAACCTTTAGTTCCATGGTTCCTTCCTCGCTGAAATATAGCAGCGCCCCATCGATCACGCCCGCGTTTGCAAAGCGCCGGGCGTCGGTGCGAATCTGCATCAGGAATAAGGACTCCATTTCCGGGCGAAGACCGCACGAGGAGGACGGAATCATGATTGAAAGTTTTATCTCCGCCGATTCTCACGTTGTTGAGCCGGCGGATTTGTGGACCACGCGGATGGATCGGCGGTTTCGGGAACGCGCACCGCACTTCGAGCACGGCGCCGTCGGTGACCACTGGGTGGTCGAGGGCCTTAACAGCTTGCCGATCGGCTTGTTTGGTCCGATGGTCAGCGAAAAGGCCAAAGGCGGCATCGACGATCGCGGCCAGGAACGGCGGCACGAGGATACCCGGCCCGGCGCGAACAATCCCGAGGCCCGGATCGTCGACCAGCGGCTGGATCATGTCGAAGCCGAGGTGGTCTATCCCGGGCTCTGCCTCACGCTGTTCGGGATTCCCGACGCCGAGTACCAGCGCGAATGTATTCGCGTCTATAACGACTGGCTGGCGGAGTTCTGCGGCGGCGATCCCAAGCGTCTGCTCGGCAGCGCGATGCTGCCGATGCGCGGGCCGGTGGAATGGGCGATCGCGGAAGCGCAGCGTTGCGCGAAGCTCGGGCTGCGGAGCGTGATGATTCCCGCGGTGAAGCGCAAACCGTCGTACCACGAACCGGTTTACGACAAACTCTGGGCGGCGCTCGAAGAATTGAATCTGCCCATCGGCGTGCATAGCGGCGCCGACGACGAGCCGCTCGCGATCGAGACCGGTATCCCGCTCCATGCGCAGGTCTGCGACAACAAGATGTTCATGATGCAGCGGAGCCTCGCGCTGCTGATCACGTCGGCGGTGCCGCAGCGTTTTCCCAAGCTGCGCTTCGTGATCGTCGAAGGCGGGATCGGCTGGATCGCGGCGCAACTGCGTTTCATGGACCATTGGTGGGAGGACCACCACAACTGGATGCAGCCGAAGCTGACGGAGCCGCCGACCTTCTACTTCCAGCGCCAGTTCTGGGCGACCTTCGAGGATGATCGGCCGGGGATCCTGACCCGCCATCTGCTCAACGTTGATCGCCTGATGTGGGGTTCGGACTATCCGCATACCGAGGGCACCTTCCCGTTTTCGATCGAGCGTATCCGCAAGGATTTCGTCGATGTGCCGGAGGACGAAATACGCAAGATGGTGCGCGACAATGTGGCGGCACTCTACGGGATCCGCTGAAGGACGCGCGGCGCTATGATGAAGTTCGGTCTCCATTACCAGTTGCCGTGCTACGGGACGCAGTCCGCGGTGCAGCGCTACCGCGACACGATCGAGCAGGCGGTCGCCGGCGAGGCGCTCGGATTCGAGTCGGTGTGGCCGGTCGAACAGCACTTCAATCCCAATCTTTCGATCATGCCGGCGCCGCTGCTGCCGTTGGCCGCGATCGCCGAGCGGACCCGGCGGATACGTCTGGGAATCGCGATCGTGCTGCTGCCGCTCGCTCATCCGCTGCGCGTGGCTGAGGAGCTCGCGACGCTCGACGTGATGAGCAATGGGCGGGTCGAGTTCGGCGCCGGCCGCGGCGCGATCCAAAGTCACTTTCGCGGCTTTGAAGTCGCCCAGGCGGAGAGCCGCGACCGGCTGTTCGAGGGACTCGAAATTATCCGCCGCGCCTGGACCGAGGAGCGCGTCAACTTCAGCGGCCGCTTCTACAAGATCGATAATGTCGCCGTGGTGCCCAAGCCCGTCCAGCGGCCCCATCCACCGATCCGGATCGCCGCGAACAGCGACGACACGTTCGAGCTGATGGGTCGCGAGGGGTATCCGATCTTTGCGGCGTCGCAGGTTAACTCGTTCAATCGGTTGCGCAAATTCCTGCCGGCCTATCGCGCGGCGCGCAAAGCGGCGGGGCATCCGGACAACGGCGGTGAAGATCTCTCATTGCTGATGCCGCTCTATGTGGGCGAAAATCCGGCGCAGATCAGGCGCGATACCGAGCCCGGGATCCGTCATCTGCTCGAGACCGTCGCGAGCCTGTATACTGAGGGGATGCCCAAGAGCGAGGGCGGCGCCCGCCGGATCATGGAGCTGGCCCAGAAAACTCGCGATATCACCTACGAGCAGGCCTGCGAATCGATGGCGGTGTTCGAGACGCCCGCGGCCTGCGTCGAGCGGTTGCGGGGCTTTCGCGAGGAATTCAACATGGGCCGCCTGATCTGCTGGTTCAATCCCGGCGGCGTCCTGCCGCATGAGCGGGTGATGCAAAGCATGACGCTGTTCGCGGAAAAGGTAATGCCGCATTTCCGGTAGGCGATTGCTTCATCCATCTTTTCACCCGATGATCGTCTGAATGATCTTCAGTGACGCAGCCGGACCGCGCCGTCGGTGGGCGGGGAGTCCGGCGTGCTGACGATTCTCGGCGGACTCCTGGGCTTGGCCATAAGCGCCGGCTTTCTGGGCGCGCTCTCGGGGCTGGGCGGCGGGGTCTTCATCGTTCCCGGTCTGGTGATTTTCGCCCAGGTTCCGATGCACGTGGCGGTCGGCGCGAGCCTGATCTCCGTGGTCGCGACCAGCGCCGGCGCGAGCGTCGCCTTCGTGCGCGACGGCTGGACCAACGTCCGGCTCGCGATTATCCTCGAATGTGCGACGGTAACCGGCGCTCTGCTAGGCGCCTATCTGGCGGGAATTATTCCCGGTCGCGCCCTCGAAATACTGTTTGCCCTCATGATGCTGCAATCGGCCTATTTCGCCATGACTCAGCGTGGCGACGAAATTGTCACGTCGAGCGACCCCCTGTGCACCCGTTTGCGGCTCGACGGCGAGATCCCTCAGGACAATGCCCCGCCACTCCATTACGGGGTGGTCAACCTGCCGATCGGCGCGGTCCTGATGGTCGTTGCGGGCCTGATGTCGGGCCTGCTCGGGGTCGGCGGCGGCGCGCTGAAGGTGACCGCGATGGACCACTACATGCGGCTCCCGCTGAAGGTCTCGAGCGCGACCAGTAATTTCATGATCGGGGTCACCGCTGGCGCCGGCGCGATCGTCTTCCTGGCGCGCGGCGATATCGCGACTTCTGTCGCCGGGCCGGTCGCCCTGGGCGTCACCGCCGGAGCATTGATCGGCAGCAGGATTCTGCCCTATGCGCAAATAAGGCCGCTAAGGATGCTATTTGTCGCGATTATCACGCTGATCGCGATCGAGATGGGCTGGCGCGCGTTCATGGGAATATAAGGAAGCGGGGCCGCGATGCAATCGCTCAGAACGGCTGACGAAGAAAACCGTATCCTGCGTCACTGGACGCCGATCATATTGCGCAGCATCCTCATCACGGCAATGGCCTTTCTGGTCGTCGGCCTGACGCTGGCGGCGACCCGCTCACCGGGCTATTACGTAGGCCGTTTCCGTCTCGTGCAAAGCGGCAAGACCATCCACGCGGCGACCAATTGGGCCGGATTGACGACGGGCGCGGCGCACGGCGATCCGCGCGCCGTTATGACGCTCGGTCTCGTCGTGTTGACCCTCGTGCCAATCGCGCGCGTCGCCTTCACCTTTGTGCTGTTTGTGAAGGAGCGCGACGCCGTCTTCGTGGTGGCTACGGCCTATGTTCTGGCGGGCTTAATCGCCGGGATTCTGCTCGGCCGGATCGGATGACAGGATCAGATGATCGCGCCAAGCTCTCGAAGGTCGCAGAATGCCAAGGTCACTGCACTGCAAGATCGCAGAACGCGCATCCGAGTCGTCCCGCCGAGCGGTCCGCTCGGATGCGCGCCCATGATTTGGAATGGTTTAGTTGCCGTGCATCATCTCTTCAGCAGGACGCATATTGCGTTCCAGGCACCAGCGATCGATCACTTCAGCGTTGAAACGCCAGTCAGTGCCGATTCGGAACCCCGGCAGCTCGCCGCGGCGCAGGAGCTTGTAGATGGTCGACGGATGCACGCGCAGATACGACGACAACTCCCGCACCGTCATCACGCGGGGCAACGTATACTTGGGTTCAGCCATTGTACTCTCTCCGATCTCGCGTCTAATTGGGGGATTCTTCGCTTAGCGAAAAGTAGACGCGTGGGCCTGTCTTTTCCACCACCGATGATGTACTAGGATTGCCTTGCTGTGTTCAAGCGTAGCGAAAAATGCGAAGACCGGTCAAGAGGTATGCAGCAAGTTATCAACAGTTTTAGCGCTCTTCTTTCACCTAACGGATCGCCAAACTGTGACAAATTAACCTTCCGACCTTTTGTTATCTTGCACTCTTTTTAACTAGCATAATGGGTGACTAACTGCCTTTCAACACTGCTTGCGACTGTACCAAGGGTCGTGTTTATGACTGTCAGAGTCCTCTTCAGCCTCATGGTTCTGGGGATTATCGCAACCGAAATCAGCTGGGCCGGTCAGTCCCCGGCGACTGCGGAGACCTCGGGGTTGGTGATCAGCAGCCCTGCTTTCGCCGACGCGGGTGTCATCCCTGATCGCTATACCTGTGCGGGCGAGGACGCCTCGCCGCCGCTTGCCTGGCGCGGGGTTCCGCGCGGGGCGAAAACGCTGGCGCTGGTGGTTGATGATCCCGACGCGCCGTCGGGCACCTTCACGCACTGGATCGTGTATAATATGGCCCGCGACCGTTCCGGTTTGCCGGAAAGTTCGCTTGGCGTTGCGACGCCCGCGGTAGGATATTCACAAGCTGTTAACGATTTCGGTCATCTCGGTTACAACGGACCATGTCCTCCCCCCGGCAAACCTCATCACTATCATTTCAAGCTCTACGCGCTCGCGGCGAGACTCCAGCTTCCGCGCGACGCGACGGCGAAACAATTGGCGGCGGCGATGCGTGGCCGGATTCTGGCAATAGGCGAAATGATTGCGACCTTCGAGCGCTGATCGCCGGCGGCGCGATCACATGAAGTTCGCGGCGGAGTTCGTCAGCTCGGTCTCGACCGTGGGGGCCTATCCGCGTTGGGAGCGGTCCGAGGTCGCGTTGGCGGGGCGCTCTAACGTGGGCAAGAGTTCGCTACTCAACGCGCTGGTCGAGAGCCGGGGCCTCGCGCGCACCAGCAAAACGCCCGGGCGCACGCGCGCGGTCAATTTCTTTGGCCTCGGCGGCAACCTCGCGCTGGTTGACTTGCCCGGCTATGGCTACGCCAAAATGGGCCGCGCGGCGGCGGTGCAAATCGGCGTGCTCGTCAAGGACTATCTGACCCAGCGGGAGCCGTTGCGCGCGTTGGTCCTCCTGGTGGACGCGCGACGCGGCCCGGAAGAGGAAGAGCTTGCGCTGCTCAGCCTTCAGGCGGAACGCCCGCCGCATTACGGCAAGCCGGTCGCGACTATCGTGGTGGCGACGAAAAGTGACAAGGTGCGACCCGGCCAGCGTAACACCGCGCTCAAGCGTTTCACCGCTCACGGGATCGAACCGATCATGTGTTCCGCGCTGAACGGTGAAGGAATCGAATCGTTGCGGCGGCGGATCGTGGCCGTCGCCGGCGCCTGAAGATGACCCTCGAAGTCAGCGTTATCATCCCGACCTGGAATCGCCGCGCGATGGTGCTTGAGGCCGTCGCGAGCGTCCTCGCGCAACGCGACGTAGCTTGCGAGTTGATCGTGGTGGACGACGGATCAACCGACGGCACCGCGCAGGAATTGACCCTGATCGCCACGACGAGCGCTGCGCGGGCGGGCGTTGCGATGCGGGTGCTGCGGACCGGCGAGAATCGCGGCGCGGCGGCGGCGCGCAATACCGGCGTCGGGGTCGCGCGGGCGGACCTGATCGCTTTTCTCGATTCCGACGACCTGTGGGCGCCGGCCAAGCTCAGGCATCAGGTGGACTTCATGCGGGACAATCCCGCCTGTCAGTTCGCGCAGACCGGCGAGGTTTGGGTACGAGCGGGCCGGCGGGTCAATCCCGGCCGGCGCCATCAAAAGCGCTCAGGCGATATCTTCCGCGATTCGCTCCGCACCTGCCTGATCAGTCCGTCAGCGGTAATCATGCGAACTCCGCTGTTCCGGGCGGTGGGCGGTTTTGACGAAACGATGACGGCGGCCGAGGATTACGACCTCTGGCTGCGCCTCCTTCGCGACTATCCGGTCGGACTCGTCGATAAGCCGCTGGTGACTCGCCGCGCAGGTCATCCGGGGCAACTTTCCGCCGAAGTTCCGGCGCTCGATCGCTTCCGGATTCTGGCGCTGTTGAAGCTGCTCGCTCATCTAGGGATGCCGTGCGAACGGCGGCGGGCGGTGTGCGAGGTGCTCGCGGAAAAGTGCCGCATATATGCGCAAGGTCTCGCGCGCCGCGGCCAGGATCAGATCGCCGCCGCTGTGCGGCAGATTGGCGACCAGGCGAACGCTTGGCACAACCGTCCGGATAAGCACCTCGATCACGCCCTCGCGGCGTTCCGCGTGATCCTCGGTCAGCCGGTCTCAACGAGAAAAGATCTATCGTTACCGGAGGCGGCAGCCCTGTGAGCGGAACGGAGGTCGAAGCCGCGATTCGGGCGTGGGCCGCTGAGCGGCGGCTGCCAGAGGCTCATGTCACACGCTGGCTCGAATTGCCGGCGTCCGAGCGGACCGCGTTGCTCGAGTTGGCGCAAACGCTCCATTTGCGCACCGGTCAATTCGTGACCATCTTCACGCTGCTCGGGGAGATTGGCGTGCGTGAAAACCAGCCTGTCGCCGAGGTCCTGACGCGGCGGGAGGTTCGCAAGATTTTCACCGCCAACGAGTCCGCTCCGGGCAAGGCGCGCGCCCTGCTCGAGGTGTTGCGCGCGATCCGCTTTCCGCAACTGCACGAGACGCTTGCGCAGATTAACGCACGGATCACGGAGCTCAGACTGCCGGAGGGTGTCCGCGTGGTCTTGCCACCCAATTTGAGCTCCGATGAGGTGCGGGTGGAATTGACCGCGCATGGCGGCGCCGAACTGAAGCGGCTGGTCGAAGCGGTCACGGCCAGGAGCGCGGAATTAGGCCGAATCGCGGACCTGCTCGGTGGTGCGGATGAAGTTTGAGCTGGAAACGTTGTTCATCGAGGAAGCTTGCCGCACGAGCGGGCTCGCGACGCGGGTGCTCGCCGGACTCCCGGCGCAGGTTCCGGTGCACTACGTCGCGGACGGCCGCACGGCCGCGCTCCGCTCGGGCGAGTCAGCCGATCCGTTTGGCGCGGGCAAGCGGCTGATGGTCCTGATGCGGCGGCGGAGCAATTTTCTGATGGGCTGTCCGGCGGGCTCGACGGAGTTCGCCTGTTGCGGTTATCTCGTGATGGTGTTGGCGTCGAACTGTCCGATGGATTGCAGCTACTGCTTTCTGCAGGAGTACGTCGCGGATAATCCCGGCCTGCAGATCTATGCGAATTATGCCGATGTTTTCGCCGAGCTCGATCGCGTCCGCAGTGGCTCGCGCGAGCGCGCCTTGCGGATCGGTACGGGCGAGCTGGCGGATTCGCTCGCGTTCGATTCGCTGACCGGGATCAGCCGTGAGCTGGTCGAGTATTTCGCGACGCGCGAGAATCTCCTGCTCGAGCTCAAGACCAAGACCGACGAGATTGACAATCTGCTCCAGGTTGATCCGCGCGGCCGCACGCTGGTTGCGTGGACGCTTTCGCCCGAACCGGTCTTTCGCAGCTCGGAGCATCGCACGGCGTCACCCGCCGCGCGGATCGAAGCGGCGCGCCGCGTCCTCGCGGCCGGCTACAAGGTCGCTTTCCATCTCGATCCGCTCATCGCCTACCCGGAAGCCGAGCGGGATTATGCACTGCTGGTCGAAACTCTGTTTGACCGGATCGCGCCGGAGGCGATCGCCTTCATCAGTCTGGGTGGATTGCGGATGACGCCGGGGCTGCGCACCGCCGCACGCAATCGCTTCCCACGCGATCCGATGCTGCTCGGTGAAGAGGTGCTCGCGCCCGACGGCCGCTATCGGACGATCGCGCCGACGCGCTTCCGGCTCTATACCAGGCTGCGCGAGCAAATTGTGCGGGCGAATCCGCAACTGCCCGTCTATCTCTGCATGGAAGGGGCGAGCGCGCATCAAAGAGTCTTCGGCGCCGCGCCCGCGGCTCCAGCCACGCTGGGCGCGCGGCTGGCGGGGGTTTGAGATGGCGTCGCCAGTGCGCCGCGCCGTAACCGGCTCGTCACGTCAGAAGGTCGTGTCGCTCAACGGCCGCGCTCGTTCGCGCGCGGCTGGCGCGGTAGCGGACAATCGGGTCCGCGCGATCGGGGTTTTCGACTCCGGGATCGGCGGGCTAACCGTGCTCAAGGAGCTGGTCGAAGCGCTGCCGGCGGAGGATTTCATCTACCTGGGCGATACCGCGCGACTTCCTTACGGCACCAAATCGGCCGAGGTGATCCTGCGCTATTCGCGCGAGAACACCGAATTTCTGCTGGCCAAGGGGATCAAGCTGCTGGTGATCGCCTGCAATACGGCGAGCGCCGTGGCTCTCCACGAAATCGCGCGCGACACGATCGTCCCCGTGACGGGCGTGATCGAGCCCGGCGCGCGGGCCGCCGCGGCGGCATCGCGCAGCGGCAAGATCGGCGTGATCGGCACCGAAGCGACGATCGCGTCGGGAGCCTACACCCGGGCGCTTCAGCAACTGCGTCCGGGCGTCGAGATCTATACGCGCGCCTGTCCGCTGCTGGTGCCATTGGTCGAGGAAGGCTGGACCGACAATACGATCGCGGAACAAACGGTCGCCTACTATCTGGAGAGCCTCAAAACCAGCGGGATCGATACGCTGTTGCTCGGTTGCACCCACTATCCGCTGCTGCGCGAGCTCTTCCGCCGGGTGCTGGGACCCGGGGTGCGGATCGTCGACTCGGCGAGCGCGACCGCATCCGTGGTGAGTGAACGGCTCGCCGAACTGCGGCTGGGGCGGCCCCGCGGGATGGGGTCGCAGAGCTTTTTTGTCACGGAAACCCCGGAGCGCTTCGTGCGCGTGGGGCGGCGCTTTCTCGGCCCGCAGGTCGAATCGGCGGTGCGGATCGAGCGCTAAAGAGCGCTGAAACATTCGCCACGATCCGCTACAATGGCTCCGGTAAAATCATACTCCTATACTACTGAACACTTTTGAGTGAATTCACATAGATGGCTTCATCGCTGACTAACATTTCGCGCAAGCTCTTCGGCTCGAGAAACGACCGCGAACTCAAACGGCTGCGGCCGTCGGTCGATCGGATCAACGAACTGGAACCGGAATTCGCCGCCAAAAGCCAGGATGAGCTGCGCGCGCTGATCACCGAATGGAAGGCGCGCTTCAGCGCGATCGAGGAAAAGGACGAGCGCGAAGAAGCCCTGTGGGAGATCCTGCCCGAGGTCTTTGCCGCGGTCCGCGAGGCTTCCAAGCGCACGCTCGGCCAGCGCCATTTCGACGTCCAGTTGCTTGGCGGCATGATGCTCCATCAGGGCCGGATCGCCGAGATGAGGACCGGCGAAGGCAAGACCCTGGTGGCGACCCTGCCCGCCGTCCTCAACGCGCTGGCCGGCCGCGGAGTCCATGTCGTCACGGTCAATGATTACCTCGCCCGGCGCGACTCGGAATGGATGGGGCGCATCTACAACTTCCTGGGCCTCAGCGTCGGCGTGATCGTCCATGGCCTGACTGATCAGGAACGCAAGGCCGCGTACGGCGCCGATATCACGTACGGCCAGAACAACGAATTCGGCTTCGACTACCTGCGCGACAACATGAAGTTCAACCTGGAGGATTACGTCCAGCGCGAACATTACTTCGCGGTGGTCGACGAAGTTGATTCGATTCTGATCGACGAGGCGCGCACGCCGCTGATCATCTCGGGCGCCTCCGAGGAATCCACGGACACATACTACGTGGTCGATCGCGTGATTCCGCGCCTCAAGCTCGAGGAGCACTACACGGTCGACGAGAAGTTGCGCACCGCCGCGCTCTCCGAGGAAGGCGTAACGCGCGTCGAGCAACTGCTCGGGATCGACAACCTCTACGACCCGCGCAACATCCTGCTGCTCCATCACGTCAACCAGAGCCTCAAGGCGCACGCGCTCTTCAAACGCGACGTCGAATACGTGGTCAAGGAAGGGCAGGTCGTGATCGTCGACGAATTCACGGGCCGGATGATGCCCGGGCGGCGCTGGAGCGACGGACTGCATCAGGCGATCGAGGCCAAGGAAAACGTCAAGATCGAATCCGAGAACCAGACGCTCGCGACGATCACGTTCCAGAATTATTTCCGGATGTACCAGAAGCTCGCCGGGATGACCGGCACGGCCGATACCGAAGCGGTCGAGTTTCGGGAGATCTACCGGCTCGAAGTGATGGTCATGCCGACCAACAAGCCGATGATCCGCGTGGATAATCACGACGTCGTGTTCAAGACCGAGACCGAGAAATTCGACGCCGTGATCGAGGAGATCAAGGACTGCTATGAGCGCGGCCAGCCGGTGCTGGTGGGCACCGTCTCGATCGAAAAATCCGAACGGCTCGCCAATCAACTGAAAAAGACCGGCGTCACCCATTATGTGCTCAACGCCAAGAACCACGAGCGCGAAGCCGAGTTCGTCGCGCAGGCCGGGCGCTACAAGGCGGTCACCATCTCGACCAACATGGCCGGGCGCGGCACCGATATCGTGCTGGGGGGCAATCCCGAGGGCCTGGCCGCGGCCGAAGCCGGCACACGCGATCCGGACGATCCCGGCTTCCAGCAGGCGTTGGCAAAATACCGCGAGCAATGCGCCGGGGAGCGCGAACAGGTGCTCGCCGCCGGTGGCCTGCATATTCTCGGCACCGAACGCCATGAATCGCGCCGGATCGATAATCAGTTGCGCGGCCGGTCGGGCCGCCAGGGCGACCCGGGTTCCTCGCGCTTCTTCCTGTCGCTCGAAGACGACCTGCTGAGAATTTTCGGCGCTGATCGCCTCAAGGGTCTGATGGGCGCGATCGGGATGGAGGATAACGTCCCGATCGAGCATCGCTGGATTTCCAAGGCGATCGAAAACGCCCAGAAAAAAGTCGAGGCCCACAACTTCGATATCCGCAAACATCTGCTCGAATACGACGACGTGATGAACAAGCAGCGCGAGGTGGTTTACCATCGCCGCCGCGAACTGCTCTCCGGCGCGTCGCTCAAGGAAGAGATCCTCGACATGGCCGACGAGATGGCCGAAGGGATCGTCAACGCGCACGCCGACCGCGAGAAGGATCCCGCCGAATGGGAATGGAAGGAGATCGAAGACGCGTCGTTCAAGCAATTCAAATTCCGCCCGAATTTTCGTGAGAGCCTGAACGGCGCAGCGCTCGACACGCCCGGCGATTTGATCGATCTCGCCACTGAACGGGTGCATCAGCTCTACGATCAGCGCGAGGCCGAATTCACCGAGCCGGTGATGCGGCAGATCGAGAAGGTCGTGATGCTGCAGACGCTCGACGCGCTCTGGAAAGACCATCTGCTCGCGATGGACCATCTTAAGGAAGGCATCGGCCTGCGTGGCTACGGCCAGCGCAATCCGCTGACCGAGTATCAGAAGGAAGGCTTCGACATGTTCGAGGCGATGCTCGCGGCGATTCGCCAGGACGTGGTCGAGAAGGTTTTCTCGGTGCAGGTGCGGCGCGAGCAGGACGTGCAACGGATCGAGGAACAGCAACAGCGCGCGCCGAAAGTCGTGATGAGTCACGGCGACGAGACGATCGCGCCGGCGCAGTCCACGCCGCGGCGCGACGGTGAAAAGGTGGGCCGCAACGACCCCTGCCCCTGCGGCTCCGGCAAGAAATACAAGCGCTGCCACGGCAAATAGCTGCGATATCGGGTTCAAAGGCAAGTGGATGCCGGTTATGCGAAGATTGCTCTTACTTCCGCTCGTCGCGATGGCCGGATGCATCGCGTCACAGATCCAGTCGCAGGGGATCGATTCCTCGCGCTTCGATCCGGCACAACGCCTGAGCCCGACCGCGTTCGAACAGAACGCCACGATGAAAGACACGTCTGTCCACGAGGATCCGAATCTGCTGCAAGCGGGCATCGCACGCGATCGGATCGCCGCCGCGTTCGGACCGCCGAACGAGACCAGCAATCAGGGAGGCGTGATCCAGGACGTCTACGAGTTCAATCCCGACGGTTCAAAATTCGTCAAGCCCAAGATCTACGCACGTAATATCGCGGCCGGCGTCTTCACCGGCGGGCTCGCAACCGTGGCACATCAGGCCCGGATTCACGCAACCGAAAAACAGTTGACCGTCTATCATCTCACCTACGGCGCCGATGGCTCCGTGCAGTCAGTGCAAAAGGAATCGCGCAGCGACACGAGTCAGGATCAGAGTCCCAATCAGGGCGCAGCGCCGAGCACGATTGAATAACGTCCTGCTCGCGTGACTTGCAACTTACCGGCCCGACCATATTAGATTGCGCGCGGGAGGAGCCCGGATGAACGTACGACTGGAGCCCGCCGTGGTGCGCGGCTTTCGCTTCGCGGGGGTCGCCGCGGGACTGCGGTCCGAGCGGGGACGCAAGGACCTTGGCATTATCGTCGCGGATTCGCCGGCGGCGGCCGCGGGCGTCTTTACCACCAACCGCGTGAAAGCGGCGCCGGTCCAGGTCGCGCAGGAACATCTCCGCGGCGGCCGGCTGCGCGCGGTCGCGGTCAATTCCGGCTCGGCGAACTGCTTTACCGGCAAGACCGGGATCAAGCTGGCGCGCGATTCCGCCGCGAGTCTCGCGCGCGCGATCGATTGCGACACGCAGTTGGTCGCGCCGTGCTCCACCGGCGTGATCGGCCATCTTTACGATCTCGAGAAGTATCGCGCCGGAATCACGGATGCGGTCGCCGCGCTCCACGCTGATTCGTTCGCGGATTTCGCCACGGCGATCATCACGACCGACACGCACGCGAAAATCGCGTCGGTCCAGATGAAGGTCGCGGGCTCCGCGATCACTGTCGCCGGCTGCGCCAAAGGGGCCGGGATGATTCAGCCCAAGATGGCCACGATGCTCGCCTTCATCGTGACCGACGCCGCCGTCCCGGCGCCGCAGTTGCGCGCGATCCTCAAACATTTGCTGCCGGTCAGTTTCAACGCGGTAACCATCGACGGCGACATGTCGACCAACGATACACTGTTGCTTTTGGCAAGTGGCGCGGCGGGGAATCGCCGCCTGGCCGGCCGTGATCTGGCCAACTTCGAGCAGGCCGTGAGCGGCGTGGCCGAGACGCTCGCGCGGGAACTGGTGCGCGACGGTGAAGGCGCAACCAAACTGGTCACGATCGAGGTGCGTGGCGCGCGCAACGCCGTCGAGGCCGATCGGGTGGCGCGCGAAATCGCCAATTCGCCGCTGGTCAAGACGGCCTTCTTCGGCTGCGATCCGAACTTCGGGCGCATCGCGATGGCCGCGGGCAAGGCCGGCGTGGCGATCGCTACGGAACGGCTCGAGGTCAGTGTGGGCGGGATCAAGATCGCGAGCGGCGGCGCCCTGAACGTCGCGGCGCTGCCGGCGGCGGGCGAAAAAATGAAGCAGCCGGAATTCGGCCTGATCCTGAACCTCAAGCAGGGCAAGGCCAGCGCCCGCGTCATGACCTGCGATCTCAGTTTCGATTACGTCAAGATCAACGCCGAGTATACGACCTGAATGGCGGAATTGGTCAAGATCGCGCGCTGCGATGAAGTGGCGGAAGGCAGCGGCAAGGTGGTTGAGATCAACGGCCGCAAAATCGCGCTGTTCAACGCGGGCGGACAGTTCTACGCGATCGCCAACGAATGCCGTCACCTCGGCGCACCGCTGGGCGAAGGGATCGTCTACGGGACGCGAGTGGTTTGCCCGCTGCATGGATGGGAGTACGACTTTACCACCGGCAGTAACGTCGACGATCCGTCGATCACGGTACGCTGCTTCGCCGTGAAGGTCGCCGCGGGCGACGTGCTGATCGAGGCTTGAACTTGATTTTGGCCGCGGCTCCGGGGGGCGGCCGAGTCCGCGAGGCGCGGCCTTAATCCAGCCGCCCCCGACAACCTTAAACGCACTTCGCGGACTCATTTGCTCGTTCCGCTTCGCTCCACTGACGCTCGCCCGCCCCCTGTTCCGTGCCTCCGGCACGGTCATCTTTATTCGCTCCGCGCAGCAGCGCGCTCCGCTAGTGTCTAACGGCCGGCGAACAGGCGGCCCGCGCCGTACGTGACAAACGCGGCGGCGATCCCGATCCCCATGCTCTCTAATCCGCTGCGCCACCACGAGCGCGTCGTGATCAGGGTCTTGACGGCGCCGACGACGAAAAGCACAAGGACCGTGGCGATCGCGGAGGCGAGGATGCCCAGCGGCGGCGCAATAAACAGATAGGGCACGAGGGGCACCGCCGCACCCAGCAGATAAGAGCCGCCGACGAAAGCCGCCGAGCGCGAGGGCGGTTCCGTCACGTCCGCGCCGAAGCCCAGCTCCTCGCTCATCATGACATCGCGCCAGCGCGCCGGGTCCGCCGTGATATGCGTGACGATCTGCTCAAGCAGCGCACCACTGAAGCCCTTGCCGCGATAGATCCCACGGATTTCGTCGCGCTCGCGCTCCGGCCAGCGCCGGATCTCGTCGTGCTCGCGCTGCCTTTCACTCTGGTAGAACTCGTAGTGCGCCCGGGCCGACGCGTAAGCCGCGAGTCCCATCGAGACCGCGCCGCCGAGCATCTCGGCCACACCCGCCATCACGACGACCTTGGGATTGCTGAACGCCGCGGCGACGCCCGAGGTGACGGCAAAGGCAGCGACCAGACCATCGTTCAGGCCGAGCATGATCTCGCGCATCTTGTAGCCGCCGGGGGCCAGCTCGTTTTCGGTATGCTGGTCAGGTTTGTGCCGAAAAATTGGGAGTGCCATCACCAATATCTCCGCCGCTCGCGACGGCCTTATTCCTTGTTTGCGGCCGCCCCGCTGAGCCCGACCGCGAGGTCGCGCGGCTTCGCCAAGGCTGTCAGTGCCGCGCCGGCGCGTCTACTTCCTCGCCGCTCGACGTGAGCACGCACGGCGGCGTATTGCCGCAGGAGCCGCCGGGCTTCGTCGGGCGCCGGCCATCGGCCCAGATAGTCATAGAAGAAGCGCAGACGATGTGCGCGCGAGACGAAACGGCCGACACTGCGGTCGAGATGCACCAGGTTGAGCATCCGACGCTCGAAGGAAACCTCGCGGATACGCCGAAAATCCTCGAAATCGACGAAATAGAGCACCAGCCTGCCGTCGCGATCCTCGATCATCAGGTTGGTCTCCTGCATGTCGCGCGTGTAGATACCCGCGTCATGGAGCCGCCGGATCTCGGCGCCGACCCGCTGTGATACCGTCCGCCGCAACAGCGGCGGACGCGCACGCCCCAGCGCAAAGCGGCTCAGCACCTGGGCCGCATGCAGCGGCTCGGTGACCACGTAACTCGCGCGAATCGATCCCGCGGTCAGCGTCTCCATCATCAGAAGCGGCTGCGGATGCGTGAAGCCGGCCGCCGCCAGCAGCCGCGAGCCTCGCAGCGCGCGCCGGGCACGCGAGCCGAAGATCCGCGCCAGCAGCCCGCGGCCATATCCACCGGAGTCGACCCGCTTGACGAATCCCTCATGGCCCGCGTGGGTGAGGAACCCGGCTTGGGTGCGCGAAGTCGCCTTGACGCTCGTAAACCCGGGACCGCCCATAAGCGCGTCGAACTGCACACCTGATTTGGCGCCAATTTCGCCCCAGGCCGGCGAGGCCGCGAAAACAATACGCGCGCGCATGGCCCGAGCTTAACCGATCAGGTCACGGCACGCATCCGGGGTGGCCTCAAGCGTTGAACTGCTTGCAGAGCTTGCTCCACGCCGCGTCGTCGAACCCCGTATGGTAGGGAAGGTAGAACGAGACGCGATCGAGCAGCCCGTCAAAGCGTTCCCGGACCTTCTCGCCGATATTGTCGTAGGTCCCGGTCACCGCGTAGACATCGAGCATCTCGTCGGTGATGAGCTTCGGCATCGAGGCCCAGTCGCCCTTGGCGGTAAGCTCGTTGAGTTGGGACGCGACGTCGCCCCAGCCGTGCATATCGAGCACGATCTTGTAGGTGCGGGTCGAGGCGTAGAAGGAGATCTGCTGACGCACCCCGGCCCGGGCCCGCTCGATCTCCTCTTGATTGCGCCCGACGATCGCGAAAGCGCTGGTGAAAATCGTGAAATCCTTGCGCGCGCGGCCGGATTTTTTCAGCCCCTCCGCGACATGCGGCAGCAGGAACTCCCGCAGGTATTTGGGCGAAGTAAAAGGATGCGCGTGCAGGCCGTCACAATGTTCACCGGCGAGCCGCAGAATATGTTCGTTGACGCCGGCGATGTAAATCGGAATCGGATAGTTGTGGGGCTTGGGCGCGAAGAACGGCGTCATTAGTGACAGATTGTAGTATTTGCCCTGGTAGGAGAGCTTTTTGCCGCCCTCGGCCCAGGATTTGAAAATCGCCTTGAGCGCGAGCACATAGTCGCGCAGCTTGGGCACCGGCGCTTCCCATTTGACCCCGTAGCGGCGCTCGATATGGCCCTTGACCTGCGTCCCGAGCCCGAGCACGAAGCGCCCCTTCGACAGCGCGGCCAGATCCCAGGCCGTATACGCCATCGCCATCGGGCTACGCGGAAACGCGATCGCGACCGCCGGCCCCATCTTGATCCGCCGCGTATGCTCGGCCGCCAGCGCGAGCGGCAGAAAACCGTCGTTGCCGGCCTCCATCGACCAAATCGCGTCGAAGCCCAAATCCTCGGCCTTCTTCGCCTCGGCCGCCACCTCGCTCAGGTCGCGTGTCGTGATGCCCGTGTCCAGTTTCATCGCTTGCCGCCTCCGCTCGAGTCCTTCGGTCAGTCCCTTGGTCTGCGGCGCATCGTAACAGATGGGCCGCGCGCCGAAAACGCTGTTGCGATGGGTTCGCCGAGACGCGCTTTAGAATACGGCAGGCCAGCCGGCTCCAAGCGAAATCCCGCTCTGCTTTGCGCTAGACCACCACGAGATCTGGCCTGATGGCCGTCTCAACGAGATGGCTGCTGCCGTGACTGCACGAACGCGCGCAGCACGTTGTTCATAAGAGTCTGGTAGCCCCTGCCATTGCTCTTGAACCACTCCAGCACGTCGTGATCAATGCGGATATTGATATGGTCTTTCGGTGCGGGGACACCTATGATGGCCTGCGTCCAGTCGGGTTCACCCCGAACGTCATCAACGTCGGACCGTATCGACGCTTCGAGTTTCTTACCGGTCATCGCATCGGCTTTGCGCCAATTCGTCCGGTCTTCACCACGCTCCACCTTGGCTTCAATCTGCTTAGCCGTATATTGCACGATAGCGCTTTTCTTCCGCATCTCTCGCTCTCCTTGCTGTGATAATTCGCACCGTTCCATCGCGCCACGTCCATATGACGGCAAAGAGTTTTCCTTCCATCGGGCCAATGCTCAGAAAACGCTCTTCCTCATCCCGTGGCGTCGGCACCGTAAGCAGGGGCCGGCCGTCAAACAAGCTGAAAGCCACGCGGAGAAAATCTATTCCTCGCTCCGCCAACACCCATTCGCGCTTTGATTCGTCCCAGCTGAATTCCACGAATCATCGTAGCCACACTTGTATCCACAATCAAGGTACATTGCAGAGGACATTCTAAATCGTAGGCTAAGGGTTCGGGCGAAGGCTCACCAAGGATTTCACCATAGAGCGTTACGCGGTCGAAAACGCTGTTGCCGGGGGTGTGCCGAAGCGCGCTTCAGGTGGTGCGGACGACTTCGAGCAGGCGCGGCGGATAATTCGTGATAATGCCGTCGACGCCCAGCGCCAGCAGCTCACGCATTTCCGCCACTTCATTCACGGTCCAGACGTGCACCTCGACGCCGCTCCGATGGGCCGCGGCGACGCTCGCGGGCGTCACCAGTTGCCATGAATGATGGTCCGGCGGAACCTCGAGGGCGTCGCCGGGCGGGGCGTAGGGTTCCGCGCCGGGGGCCAGGGAGAGCGTGAAGAGGCCGACTTCGTGCGAGGAGAAATTGGTTGGCAGCGACGGCGCAAGGGCGCGCACCTCGTCGAGCGGCGCCTGATGTTCGCTCGCGATCAAGACCCGCCGGCTCATCGCGCACTGCTCGATGATCTCGAGGGTCGGGCGAACCATGCTCGGCGCACGCTGCTTGATTTCGATAATGAAACGCTGCGCCGGGAAGGCGCGCAGGACCTCGCGCAGGGTTGGGACGCGAATGCCCTTGCCGCGGAACGGAAAACTCACCCCGTCGACCGAGAAATGATAACCCGCGTCCGCCGCGCGCACGGCGGACAGATCCATCTCGGCGACGACACCCGCGACCCCGGCGACGCGAAGCAAATCGTCGTCGTGAATCACGACGACTTCACCGTCGCGCGTCAGATGGACGTCGAGCTCGAGATAAGCCGCGCCGATCTTATCGGCCGCCCGAAAAGCGGGAATCGTGTTCTCGGGGTACTCGCCGCTGAAGCCGCGATGGGCAATGACGCGCGGCGGCGGCGAAGCAAAGAAATCCGACTTGAGCGTGGTGCGCATCGGGCTCACCATTAATGGCCGGCTGCGACTTGAGTGGTCGAGAGTTGGCGTTCCGGGGCGGGGTCAGCGCATCACTGACTCGCGGGCGCTGATCGGCATCACGGCACCGCCGCGCTCGGCATACAGATGCTTCCCGACGGCCGCGTGGCTGACGGTCCGCACGATCGCGCCGGGAGTGCTGCTCTCGCTCATCACCGCGTTGCCGGCGGCCTGGGTTCCCCCCACGGAGACCGTGTAATGCCCGCCCAGCGGCAACTGATTGAGCGCGGCGAGATATTCGCTCCTGAAGTGGTCGAACAACTGCCGCAGCCGCGGCGATACCTGGTGGCGCACCCCGAGATGCTGGTCGAGGGGATTAACGTACTGACCGTCTTTCTCGATCCCGTAATGCAGATGCGGACCGGTCGAGAGTCCGCTCGAGCCGACCTGTCCGATCATCTCGCCGACCCGCACCGCGCGTCCGGTCACGATGCCGTCGTTGATACGCGAGAGATGGCCGTAAATACTGACGATTCCACCCTCGTGCCGGATCCGTACGCAATGGCCCAAGCCGCCACACCAGCCGGCTTCTTCGACCGTGCCGTCCGCCACCGCCTTGACCGGAGTGCCGTAGTGGGCCGCCAGATCAACGCCTTGATGGGCGCGGTAGCGATGCAGGATGGGATGATAGCGAGAGAAACTAAAGCCCGACGAGATGTAGGTGAAATCCACCGGGAAGCGCAACGACTGAGGCTCGAGCGCTTGGCCATTGGCGTCGTACAGGCGCGGCCGGCCACTTTCATCGCGAAACGCAAAAGCGGTCAGCGTCTTGCCGCCGAAAGTGATCATCGCCGCCTGAATGCCGGTCGCGAAACGCTGGGTCCCGTCGCGACTGACCTTCTCCTGATAGATAAGTTTGACGTCGGAGCCGCGCGGCAGCTTGTTCAGCGAGTTGCCGTCCTGAAACGCGTAGTTGAGGGTATCGAGAATCGGACGGGGCAGATCATGCCGGCCGGCCTCGTGCCAGAAATCGTTATGCAGCCGGAAGGAGACGGCGACGGGGTGGAAGCTGTAGCGAATGAGTTCCTGCGAGACGCGAAAGACGCCGGCGCCGTAGGTCTGCTCGCTCAGGGCAACCCGATCGTCGAGATTGTAGCGCAGTCCGCGTAACTCGCCGGTTTCCGGGTCGCGAAACAGTGTCAGCGCGTGGCCTTTGGCGAAATTCCGCGTCCCCGCCGCCTGCGTAAACAGCGCTTGCCAGCGGTTCGCGGCTGCGGTATCGAGACCAGCCTCTTCGAGGTACGCCTCGCCGGGCTTCGTCTGGTCGAGCGTCAGCGAGATCTCGATTGGCTCGGGCGCCGGTTGCACCACGGCCGGTTCGCCGCTTACGTCGGTATCAAGCCGGCCAGCCACGGCGACCTCACTGTCAGCCGCCGCGGAATCATCAGCGTTGTCACCCTTGGGTGGGACCAACAGGCGGACTGCCGAGATAGTTGCAAAGCAGGCAACCACCAGCGCGACAGCAGTCCGACGCCATTGGATGATGTTCTTCCCCCGAAGCATCCGGGGCCTACCCTATGTTACGATCCAGTGACGATCAAGCTATTTTATCCACAGCTTGTTAAGTCCAGACTAGTTTAGAGACCTTATTCTGCTTATTAGCTGATACGGTCGCCTAATGATAATCGCAGCTGTTGATTATGGTCGACGCCGAATTGGCATCGCGGCGACCGGCGAGCACGGCGTGGTCTTCCCGGCGGCAGTAATCGAGCAGCGCTCGCGCAAACTCAGCCTTGAGGCGGTGGGACGCCGGCTGGCGGAGCTTGGCGCCGAGCGCGTGATCGTAGGATGGCCGTTGAACATGGACGGCTCCGCTGGAGTTCAAGCGGCCGCGGCCGAAAAGTTTGCCGCCGAATTACGTCTAACGACTGGCTTGACCGTGGATCTGTTCGACGAGCGACTGAGCAGTTACGAAGCGCAGGAGCGTTTGCGCGCGGCTCCCGCACGGATCAAGCGCGGCAAGCCGCTGGACGCGGTGGCCGCCTGTGTCATCCTTGAAAGTTGGATCCAGAGCCAGAAACGATGAGCGGCGGGATGGGCAGAATCAGGATGATGGGCTGGCTGCTGCTGGTTGCGGCGCTGACCCTGGCGGCGGCCGCGTTCGTGGCGATCCAGCCACCGTCGCGCTTCGCCACCGCGCGAATAGTCACCGTCAGGCATGGTGAATCCTTCGTTGCGGTGGCGCGCAGTCTGGCCGAGGCCGGGGTCGTCCGCAGCGCCGGAGCGTTCGTGGTCTATGCCGCATGGCGTGGCGGCGCGGCCCGCGTCAAGCCCGGCGATTATGCCTTCGTGGGCGGCGAGTCGATTCGCGCGGTGCTGGATCATCTGGTGAATGGCGACTTCATGTCGGTAGCAGTAACGATTCCCGAGGGTCTGACGATCCATCAGATCGGCGAGCGGCTCCAGCAGGCGGGGCTCACCTGCGACAGCGAATTTGATACGGCCGCGCTCGAAGGGCCAATCCCGCAGGCGTTGGGCCTGGGCACCCTCGGCGCGGAGGGCTTCCTGTTTCCCGCGACGTATCGTTTTTCACCCCGCGCGCATACGGACGAGGTACTGGCGGCGATGCTTGAGCGGTTTTACGCCGTGCTCACGCCGCCGGTCGAGCAGCGGATGTTTGACCTCCGCCTGGATACGCGGCAACTGGTGACGCTGGCGTCGATCATCGAAAAGGAGGCGCGGCTACCGGCCGAGCGGCCACTTATCGCGAGCGTCTTCTACAATCGGCTGGCCGTGGGGATGCCGCTTCAATCCGATCCCACCGCCCAGTACAATTTGATCGGTGAGCAGGAGCGAGCAGTGACGGCCGTGCACGTGGCATCGGCGTTCAACACCTACGCGATCGCCGGGTTGCCGCCCGGACCGATCGCCAACCCCGGGCGGTCGTCAATCGAAGCGGCGCTCTATCCCGCGCACACCGATTACCTGTATTTTGTGGCTCGCAACGATGGAACCCACGTATTTTCGCGTTCGTTCAAGGAACATCAGCTCGCGATTGAAAATCAGAAGCGGATTGCGGCCGCGACCAAGCGTCGTTAGCAGGCGGACCTCGTAACGTGATCAACCCGGTAGAACTAATCAGCCGGAGCCGGACCCGGCTCGCACGCCTCGCGGCGGCTCGTGCGGTTATCACCGGTCTGCCGCTGGTCGCCGTCACGCTGGGGCTCGGCGCGAGCGTGAATCTGGCCGCCGCGTCGGTCTGGCTGAATTGGGGTTACCGAATCGCGCCGGAACACGCGGCGCTTTTGCGCGCCGCCGCCTTTGGCGCCGCCGGCGTCGCCGCGATTGCGACTGCGGGCGTGGCGTGGCGAGGGTGGCGACGGGACAACGACTTCGCTCAAGCGGCGCAGAGGATCGACGCGCTGATCGGCGCCCATCAGGAGCTCCTCACGCTTGCGACGCTGGCCGACCCGGCCCATCCTGCGGCCAGGGACCAGCGTTCGCCATTGTTCGCGGTCCTGTGGGGCCGCGCGATCACGTATCTCGAACGCTTCGAGCCGAATCGTGCGTTTGCGCTCGCGCCCGGGGCGCCGCTCAGGCGCTTGGCGCTGCTCGCCGGAGCCGCGATCGTCACGCTGGGGCTCGCGATGTTCGCGCTGATGCGGCTCCCCAGCCCGGTCCAGGCCGCCGCCGACCGTCTGCGCGACCTCGCCGGGAATACCCCGGCGACGACTACGCCCGCCGCTGAGGCACTCGCCGCGGCCGCGCGTGATGTTGCCAACGATCTCGATAGTCCGCAGCTGCCGCCGCAGCAAAAGCTCGCCGAGCTCGAAGCGATCAAACGGGAGATCGAGCAGGTCCAACAACCGCCGCCCAATGCTCAATCCGGCAGTTCGGGTAATTCCCAGGGCCAGGGCAAAGGTAACGGCAACGGCGCCGGCGACGGTAGTGGCGGCACCGGCGAAGGCACCGGCGGCGGGGCCAACGACAAAGGCGCGGGCGCCGGTACGAGCGGCGCCGGCCAAGGCAACAAGAGCGATCAGCAACACTCGTCGCTCAAGAACGATCTCGCGAAGGCGC
This sequence comes from Binataceae bacterium (SeqCode), assembly GCA_052145175.1. Taxonomy (GTDB): domain Bacteria; phylum Desulfobacterota; class Binatia; order Binatales; family Binataceae; genus JAJPHI01. The sequence continues at coordinate 68,980 of JBKQPD010000175.1, forward strand.
AGGCCAAGCTCGAATCGGACGCGAATTCGGGCAAGACCGAGACCGCGGAAAAACAGGACCAGCAGGGCAGCGGCTCCGTCCCGCAGGCCGGCGAAAATCCCCATCAGGCGGGGCCGGGAGCCCGGCCGAACGGCGTCGACAATGTTCAACTGCCGGAATCGGGCCGGACGGGGATCAGTACCGGCGCTCCAGCGTCGAGCAATACGACCGCGCATAAGGACGACACGGGCACGCAGGGGGATACTCATCTCGGGGATTTCCCCAAGGCGGTGGCCTACGAGCGCTTCTACAAGCTCGGCGACAAGGGTCCGCCGCTTGATCTCAAGAACGCGCGCTATGTGACCTTCCGTCTGCCGCCCGCCGTGGTCGCGGGTAACGGCGAGGGCCGCACCGTCCATGACGCGGGCGCGCCGGCCGCGATCACGCCCTACACCAACGCGCCGCTCAAGGAAGAACCGCTGACGGCCTCGCCGGACGAGGAGCAGCTGTTACCGCCGCGCTATCGGGATTTGATCCGCTGACGGGCGCTTGAACCGCAGGCCAGCCAAGGAGAGGTAATGGGAGCAGCTCCGCAGCCGCAACAGAATTCATCCAATGAGCGTGTCGCCGAATTCCGCAAGACCTTCGCGCGCGCCGAGGCCGAAGTCGGCCGCGTTATCGTTGGCCATCGCGACGTCGTCCGCAAGGTTTTGACCGCGCTCTTCGCGGGCGGCCACGTGCTGATCGAGGGTGTCCCCGGGCTCGGCAAAACCCTGATGGTCAAGACGGCCGCCGACGCGCTCGGACTCAGTTTCAAGCGCATCCAGTTCACGCCCGACCTGATGCCTTCGGATATTGTCGGCACCCAGGTGCTGGCCGAGACCGAAGGCCGGCGCGAGTTCGCCTTCAAGGCGGGGCCGATTTTCGCGCATATCGTGCTGGGCGACGAGATCAACCGCGCCACCCCCAAGACGCAATCCGCTGTGCTGGAGGCGATGGAGGAGCGGCAGGTCACGGTGTTCGGCACAACCTATCGGCTCGATCCGCCGTTTTTTGTGCTCGCGACCCAGAACCCGATTGAACTCGAAGGCACCTATCCGTTACCCGAAGCGCAGATGGATCGGTTTCTTTTCAAGGTTATCATGGGGGCGCCCAAACCCGACGAATTGCGCGAAATCCTCCATCGCACGACCGGTTCGACCAGCTATCAGCCCCAATCGATTTTCAACGACGGCGCCGCGTCGAAGAAAATTGAAGAGCAGAAAACGCTGGTTCGCGAAGTGATGGTGGCGGAACCGCTCGAACGCTATATCATCTCGATCGTCGGCGCCTGTACCCCGGGCGGGCCCGGCGCGACCCCCGAGATAACCCAATACCTGCGCTTCGGCCCGAGTCCGCGCGGCGCGCAAGCACTGCTGCTCTGCGCCAAGGTCAACGCGCTGCTCGAGGGGCGCGTATCGGTCAGCTACGACGATATCAACGACGCGATCGTCCCTGGACTCCGCCATCGCCTGCTGCGCAACTTCCAGGCGGAGGCGGAAAATATCACGCCGGAATCGCTGCTCGAACAGGTCCTCAAGCGGTTGAAGCGCTCCTCGTAATGCTCGGCCTGCCGGAAGAATTCACGCCCGCGTTTATCGCGCGGCTGGAACAGTTGCGCGTCAAGACGCGCCGTGAATACGTCGGCCTCGGCAAGGGTTCGCACCTCTCGCCCCATCGCGGCTCCTCGCTCGAGTTCAGCGATTACCGGCACTACGCGCTCGGCGACGATTTCCGCTATATCGACTGGGGACTCTACGGCCGCACCGACAAGCTCTACATCAAGCTGTTCAAGGATGAGTAAGATCTCCTGACCTACATCTTTCTCGATGCGAGCGCCTCGATGGCTTATCCGCGGAGTGATCGCAAGTTCGCGGCGGCCGTCGCGA
>JBKQPD010000176.1:0-26995 GCA_052145175.1 Binataceae bacterium (SeqCode)
GAGGAGCGGCGCTTCGAATGGGGGACAGGTTGTGGTGAGACCGCAAAGAGGTCGAGCCTAAGGCGACAGCAGATGGCTGACCGCCCGCTCGCTTTTTCCAACTGCCGCAGAGCGGCTTAGTTCAATGTATTTTATCGTGTTAGGAAATAAGGAAGAGGGCAGTAAAAACTGTCACTTTCAGAATTAGGTGGCGTAGATCCGTCAACATTATTTGGCGTACTTTGCGGGTATGGAGCAACTTGCCGGGCTCCAGGAAGACGCCCGCAAGCTGGCGCTTGAGCGGTTCCGCCAGATCCAGCCGCACCTTGAAGAGCATCAATCGTCGGTCGCGATTCCGTGGTCGCATTTTGGCCATGAACGATGCCTGGTATGCTCCACTGGGCGCGTGGTCGAGGCCAAGTGGGCACAGATCTTTTGATTTCCGGGAAGGCCTCGTCTGCCGGCATCGCGAATATACCGATACCGCCGCCTGGGACGCTGGCTTTTAGACAACTAGAGGCATTCATCGTGTTTCTTTCCACAATTCGAGGGCTCAGGTGTTCTGAGGAGCCTGCGATGATTCTACGGCTTCGAGTTCCTTACGGATGTGGTCGATCGCGCTCTGGTTGAAACCCTTGCCCGAATAGATGAGATAAGTATCTGGAATGCTAGCCCACAGATCATCAAACCAGCGCTCGAAGAGTGGCAAGTATTGAGGACCTTGAAACCGGACGCCCCAACGAAGGCCCGCCGTGGCATCGTCAAAAACCATCACGACGTCGCGGTCAGTCATCACTGCGGGTGACAGCATCGCCTCGATTCGGGGGCGCACAGGGACTTTCAGTTCGACATTTGAGGGCTTCGCCGCATAAAAGACGCGGACAAACTGATCTACAAAAAACGTCGAAAGTCTGGAGGGTCGCCATGCTGATCATAAACTTAATCGACCAGCGCCGGGCACTCGCGTCCGGAGGACTGCCGGGATCAAATAGTACGCCGTGATGGAATTGAGCCAGTCTCGAAGTTCGGCGGCGAGGTCCGGGTCTTCCTGCGGACTCCCGCGGGCTAGACCGCCCGATAGGCGTGCCACGCGGAAAATCTGCGGAGTCTGCTGATCACGTGCCAGCGCCTCACGGGCGACGCGCGTCATCGCGCGGAACACCTCCGGGGTGCTCGTGCAGGCGATCACCTGCCCGGAGCTTCGCGCATTCTCCGCTATTATCGCGCGCAACTCGTCGATGCTGGTCTGCATCGTGCCGACGCCGGTCTGGATGGCGCGGACATCGATCCGTAGAGCCCCGACATTCTCATCCACCGGTTCGAACAATTGATGGCGTTCGAGGACGACCAGCCCGACCAGCTCAGCGAGCAGCAACAACTCGGCGGCCGGACGCATCCAATGCCACGGCAGCCCGAGGAAGTCCTCGGCAAAGCCAAGCACGATCGCGATGACTGTGACGACTCCGGCCGCAATCGCGATCAGCCGGTTGCGTCGAGCATGATCCATTGCGGCCACCGGTTCTCCGTTCATCTTGCTTCCTTCCGCGGATCCTTAGCCGGTGCGTTGTTCACCGAACGGCCTCGGTAGTTTCGAGTTCTTGTCTGACCTGGTCCAGCGCCCTCTGATTGACACCGGCGCGCGAGTAAACGAGCTGCGCACCCGGAGTGTTAGCCCACAGGTCGTCGAACCATTGCGAGAACAAAACCGCATACTGGCGCCCATGGAAGAGAAATCCCCAATGAAAAACCGCCGCCCCGTCATCAAGTGCGATCACCACGTCTTGGTCAGTTATTGTCTGAGGGGAGAGCTGCGCTTGCGCAGGCGCGCGCACGAGCACCTTGATTTCAAGGTTCAGGGGGTTGGTCGCCAGCAAAGGCGTTCCCCTTTCCCACCAGCGCTCGAAGTTCCCACCTTCTGCCATTACTGCGAATAGGCGAATCGACCACTGCCGGGCCGGCGAATCTGAAGGGCTGGCTGGAAGGAGAAGGTACGTGGCAAATGCCGACAGATAATCTTGAGCTTCCGCTTCGAGTTGCCAACGCTCGCCAAACATTATCCAGCCCGACAATGCGGCAGTGCGAAGGATGCGCGGCGTTTCCAGAGCTCGCGCGAGCGCTTCGCGTGTCACGCGCGTGAGGCTGCGGAGTACTTCTGCTGGACCCGTGCACATCGTTACTTGGCCGGTAGCCGCCACGCGCTCGACTAACGTGCCGAGGTTTGTATTCATTAGCTCGATCCGAGCTTCGATTCCGCCGACTTTTTCATGCACCGGCTCGAAGAGCTGATGGCGTTCAAGCACGACCAGCCCTACCAATTCGGCCAGCAACAGCAGTTCGGCGGCGGGGCGCATCCAATGCCACGGCAGCCCCAGAACGTCCCCGGCAAAGCCGAGCACGATCGCGATGACCGTGATCACACCGGCAGCAATCGCGATTATCCGGTTGCGCCTAGCATGATCGCGTGTCACCGCTTCTCCACTCATCTTCTTTCCCCCATAACTCGAATGCTCAGCCGCTCTGACGAGCCTGCTTCGACTCAAGGGTTTCGAGTTCCTTGCGGATCCGATCGATGGCGCTCTGGTTGAAACCGCTGCGAGAATAGATGAGATAAATGTCAGGAATGCTCGACCACAGATCATCAAACCAACGCTCGAAGAGTGGCAAGTATTGAGGACCTTGAAACCGGACGCCCCAACGAAGGCCCGCGGTGGCATCGTCAAAAATCATTAGCGCCTCGCGGTCAGTTATCACTGCGGGTGACAGCATCCCCTCGATCCGGGGCCGCACCAGGATTTTCAATTCGACATTTGTCGGCTTCCCCGCAAGAAGTGGGCGCGACGCCTGCTCCAAAGTACTGTCGAAATCCTGGAGCGCCGCAAAGGCGATTATCCACCGAATTGACCATCGTCGGGGTCTCCCGCCTGGTGGGCTGCCAGGAGTCAAATAGTACGCCGAGATGGCGTTGAACCACTCCAGCATTTCGGCGGCAAGGTCGGGGTCTTCCTGTACGTCCGCCGAGCGGCCCAGGCGGCCGGCCAAACGTCCCATGCGAAGAATCTGCGGAGCCTGCTGATCACGAGCGAGCGCTTCACGGGCGACGCGGATCATCGTGCGATATACTTCCGGGGTGCTCGTGCAGGCGGTCACCTGCCCGGAACTTTGCATATTCTCCGCTATCATCGCGTGAATCTCATCGACGCGCGTTCGCGTCGCAGCAACGTTGTCATGCACGGGCTCGAAAAGCTGATGGCGTTCCAAGACCACCAGCACGACCAGTTCGGCCAGCAGCAAAAGCTCCGCGGCGGGCCGCATCCAGTGCCACGGCAACCCGAGTACGTCGCCGGCGAAGCCGAGCACAATCGCGATGACCGTGATGGCTCCGGCAGCTATCGCGATTAGCCGATTACGCCGGGCGCGATCCCGCGGCTGCACCTCTGGGCCCATCATCCCCCCCCGCAAGTCCGTTTATCCTCTTCAATCTCGGCAAAAGAGCGCCTTTTCGATAGTAACGCAAGCATCTCGGCGTCGTTGGTTGACCAGGAGCCTCACTGCCCCTAGTTCGTGTCGGCTTTGCAAATAGTCTGGTCTTGATGCGAGTCTGACAGAGATTCAAAAACGAGGAGTGCGATGAGCGACGAGAAGAAAAGCCTCTACGAGCGGCTTGGCGGATACGATGCGATCACGGCCGTGGCAAATGATCTTTTGCCTCGGCTCCAGGGCGATCGGCAGCTCGGCCGCTTCTGGGCACATCGGGGCGAGGACGGTGTCCAGCGCGAGAAGCAACTGCTAATCGACTTCCTCTGCGCGAGCGCGGGTGGACCTATGTACTACCGCGGCAGAGACATGGTTCTCACCCACCGCGGGATGCGGATCAGCGAGAGCGACTGGAACGTCTTTCTCGGTCATGCCGGTGCCACGCTCGCGAAGTTCCAGGTGCCGGAAGCCGAACAGCGCGAAGTGGTTGCGTTTGTTCAAAGCCTGAAGAGAGACATAGTCGAATAGTTGGCGGCTGTTCAGGTGGCTCGGGCTTTCCGTAAAGGTGGCCGCACCCTGGGGGTCAGCATAACCAGTATTACCGTGGACCAAGCCGTCGAGACAGTCGCCTCAAGGACACCAAAACCCTGCTCGCTGAACTGAGCGTCAACGACGGAGGGCAGTGACCCCGATGCGGTCGCTGTGGCTCAAGTGAGACCTTAGCGGCTCGGCCAAAAGCCAATACATGGAGCGTAAGCTCACCGCGATATTCTGTGCCGATGTCTTCGGCTACAGCCGCCTCACCGGAGAGGACGAGGAGGCGACGCATCGCACGCTCCGGGCCTATCGCGAGTTAATCGATGCGCTGATCGAGCAGCACCGTGGGCGCTTTGTGCATTCGGCAGGCGACACCATACTGGCTGAGTTCCCGAGCGTCGTCAACGCCGTGCAGTGCGCGGTCGCGATCCAGACCAAGCTCAAGGCTGAGAACGCAACACTGCCCGCCGAGCGCCGGATGGAATTCCGTATCGGCATCAACCTCGGCGACGTGATCGCCGACGGCGTGGAGATCTACGGTGACGGCGTCAACGTCGCGGCCCGCCTCGAGAGTCTTGCCGACCCGGGCGCCATCTTCATCTCAGGCAGCGTCCGTGAGCAGCTCGGCAACAAGCTACCGCTAGGCTACACCGATCTTGGCGAGCAAGCGGTCAAGAACATCGCCCAGCCGGTGCGAGTATTCCGGGTGCTGCTGGGGGCCGGGGGTAACGAACGGACTGCGGGCAGAATGAAGGCGCGGGCCACCGGAAAAATGGCCGATGACGCCGCTTGGCCGACCGTATTGATTGCCGGCGTTGGTCTTTTGGCGTTGGGCGCGCTGGGTTACGGAATTGCTCGCTGGCGCGACTCGGCGACCAGTCTCTTACGACAAGCCGTCGCGAAGCCCCGCAGCATCAGCTCGATTGCGGTGTTGCCGCTCGACAACTTTACGGGCGATCCGAACCAGGAATACTTCGCCGACGGGATGACGGACGAGCTGACGACCGAACTTGCGACCATCAGCGCGCTCCGCGTCATCTCGCGCGGCTCTGTGATGCAGTACAAGGGCGCGCACCGTCCGCCGACACCCGAAATTGCCAAGGCGCTCAACGTCGATGCAGTGGTAGAAGGCTCCGTGGCGCGTTCGGGTGACAAGGTGCGGATCACCGCCCAACTGATCGATGCGCCGGCTGACAGGCACCTGTGGGCGAAGAGCTATGAGCGTGACTCCCGCGATGTATTGGCGCTGCAGGATGAAGTGGCGCTGGCGATCGCGCGCGAGATCAATGTCGAGCTGACCTCTGATGAGCAGGCGCGCTTTGCTAACTCGCGCCCGGTCGACCCGGCGGCGCATGAAGCATATCTGAAAGGCCGCTTCTTCCTAAGCGACTACACTTTGGAAGGCGTCAATAAAGCGGTCGTACAGTTCGATCTGGCGATCAAGGCGGATCCGAGTTTCGCCCTGCCTTATACGGGGCTAGCTGACGCCTACAGCTACAGCGAAGATTGGTATTTTCCAGCCAACCAAGTCATGCCCAAGGCGAAGGCGGCGGCTGAGAAAGCCCTGCAGTTGGACGATTCCCTCGCCGAAGCTCATGCTTCGCTGGCCTTCATCGACTGGCAGTACGATTTCGACTGGGCGGGAGGCGAGAGCGAGTATCGCAGAGCGATCGGACTGAATCCTAACTACGCCGAGGCTCATCATCAGTACGGCTACCTCCTGGCGTTTCAAGGGCGGCTTGATGAGAGTCTGGCCGAGATGAAGCGCGCAAGCGAACTGGACCCGCTGTCCGCCGGGATGACGAATGACGTGGCCCTACCGCTTACCTTCCAGGCTAAGTACGAAGAAGCGAGAGAGCAGTCCCGCAAGGCGCGGGAATTGGATCCGAACTCCTACACCCTTCAGTGGGCTTTCGGGTGGATGTACCTCGAAGCGGGTAAGTTCAGCGAAGCGATCCCGGTATTGGAGAAGGCGCGGGTGACGGATTCCCCGCCGTTTGTCGCGGCCTGGCTCGGCTACGCGTACGCTAAGAACGGCGAGCGCGGCAAGGCCGAGGCGATACTCGCGGAGCTGAATCAGATGTCCTCGCGGCAATTCGTCTCGCCCTTCTGCAACGCGATAATTTACCTCGGTTCTGGCGACAATGAGCGGGCTCTGGACGGACTGCAGAAGGCTTATGAGGCTCGCTCGCAGTGGTTGACCTTTCTCAAGGTCGATCGGGTCTTCGACCCACTCCGTTCCGATCCGCGCTTCATCGAGTTGCTCAAGAGAGGGGGCCTGAACAATTGACGCGCGAAGTGTCTATCTCCAGACCCGGTTGCAAAGGGACGCCAGTTGCTTGGCTTCCCACTGGGGCTTCGACACCGCTCATCTCAAAGAAACCAAAACCGTGCTCGAAACGCTGGGCGCTTAGAGCGACGGCAAAGCAAGACGACGGATCCTACCGACCGCGAAAATGGCTGCCGGGCGTGGGGTCCAATTCGCTTGGGCCCTCTCCCGGATTTTGACAGCCTATTTGACAGCCACGGCGATGGACTGACAGCCACAATGCGAAGGCAGGCGGCCGGCGAACCCTACTATTTACAACGACTTTGACGCGGGCGGGCGGGTTTCCCCCGAACTCAAAATCCGGCGGGTCTTCTCCCTTCCCGGCAAGCCCAGGGGCCGCGGCCGCATCGAACGCTTCTTCGCCACGATTAACGAGATGTTCCTGTGCGAGTTGGACGGCCACGCTCCGGCGGGTGGCGCGGTGCGGGGCAAGCCAACCCTGACGTTGGCAGCCTTCGAGGCCAGGCTGCGCACCTTTTTTCTCGACGTGTACCAGCGCCGCGCCTGCGCCGGGACGAACATGCCGCCCGCCGCTCGCTGGGAAGCGAACGGTTTCCTGCCACGGATGCCTGACTCGTTGGAGCAACTGGATCTGCTGTTAATTCAAGTGACCAAGGCCCGCCAGGTGCGGATGGATGGCATTCACTTCCAGAGCCTGCGCTACCTCTCGACCACGCTGGCGGCGTACGTTGGAGAAACCGTAACGCTGCGCTTCGATCCGCGCGATATGGCCGAGATTCGCGTCTTTCATCAGGACCGCTTTTTGTGCCGGGCGGTCTGCGCCGAGTTGGCGGGCGCTACGGTTCCCCTGCGCGAGATTCTCCGCGCCCGCAATCAGCGGCGGCGCGAGTTGCGCGGCGTCATGCGGGATCGGCAAGCCGCCGTGGATACGCTGTTGCAAATCAAGCGCGGCGAATCCACGGAGAAAGCAGATGCCCCACCAGCCCCGGCAGACCAGACCACAACCAGGCAATCACCACCCGCCCTCAAGCGCTACCGGAACGAATAGCGGCCACCCCTCGTCGGTCATCGTCGAAACCCTAGAACACCGGCGGTTCGCCGAGTTTTGCGATGCCTGCCGGCGCTATGGATACATCGGCCTCTGCTATGGACCACCGGGAGTCGGCAAGACCCTCTCGGCCTGGAGCTACAGCCGTTGGGACAAGGTCAATCAAGCCGCCCGCTGGGGCACAGGCCCAACCGAAAATCCCGCGCTCGACACCGTCTTCTACACGCCCGCCGTGGTCAACGCGCCCGGCAACGTCAGTGCCGATATCCGGCGGTCGCGCGACACCCTCCGCGATCTGGCCAGGCAGCCGCTGCGGCTGGAAAGGGAAGAAAGGCTCGACACCTTGCTGCGGAGAGATAAAGAGCACCTCGCCAAGCTTCTGGACGAAGACCGCGATTGGCTAACGGAACCGGTGCCAGAACTCCATCCAACCTACGGCGAGGTGACAAGAGAATACCTAGTCAAGGATATGCAGCTCTGTGACCCGACGACGCTCATTCTGACTGATGAGGCGGACCGGCTGCGCATGACGAGCCTCGAACAGGTGCGCGCCATCTTCGACGCCGGGACAATTGGGGTCATCCTGATCGGCATGCCTGGCCTGGAAAAGCGCCTGGCACGCTATCCGCAATTCTACTCCCGCATCGGTTTCGTCCATGAGTTCCGGCCTTTGGACGCCGCCGCGGTGCGCCAATTGCTGGAGCAGGGTTGGACGCCCCCGGGCGTGCGGCTTCCTCAGCTGTTAGCGGACCCGGAAGTGGTCGCGGCGATCATCCGGATCACGGGCGGTAATTTCCGGCTGCTGAACCGGCTGCTCACCCAGATGGAACGCATTCTCGAAATCAACGCGTTGCCAGCAGTGACCAAAGCCGTAGTGGAAGCGGCGCGGGAGAGCCTGGTGATCGGCGCGGTCTGAGTGGACGACACCACCTGTTCGCAAAAGGTATCTTGCGTCAATGTGAGGCCCAACTGGCCCGTTGCGACGGCGTGGAAAGCTTTCGACCTCAAAAACGAAGCTCGAACTTCGCGTTTGCACAACTCCCGGCGTCGGTGCGAGTCTGATTGGCGGTTGAAATTGGAAATTCCGGACTAAATTAATCGGGAGAATCTTCGTGGCCAATCAGGAAATTCTTCAGACCGTGCAGCAAGTTTACCAAGCGTTCGTTCAGGGCGACTTGCCGACAGTTATGGATCTCACCACTCACGATGTGGAATTTCTTCCGCCGCCATCAGCCAAGATTCCCTGGGCGCATCCGTGGCGCGGGCGCAAAGAAGTCGAGCAATACCTGAGAACACTTGTCGAGGCGCTCGAGTTTCAGGATTTCGGAGCGGACGAATTCATCGTCGGTCGCGATTCCGTGGTCGTACTTGGCCATGAACGATGCCTGGTGCGCGCCACCGGGCGCGTGGTCGAGGCCAAGTGGGCACAGATCTTTGATTTCCGGGAAGGCTTTGTCTGCCGGCATCGCGAATATACCGATACCGCTGCCTGGGACGCTGGATTTTAGACAACTACGGTAAAACAGATTTAAAATTCAAAACAAGGCTCGAACTTCGCCGTTTGCAAAGCCCGTGGTGGAAGCGGCGCGAGAGAGCCTAGTGATCGGACAGGGCTGCTCTAATGTCGTTTGAGGTTATTCGAGAGGTGTGCGGGACGATAGTTTGAGCGAGGCGGGCTTTACTGTAACGGGCGTAATTCCCGCGCGGCTGAGACTCCCGTCGATTATCGAAGGTGGCCGCTCAAGCTGCGGCTATCCATCGATAGCTTGGAGGAGATCATGAGTGCACCGGATGGTCAATCGTCGGATCTTTCCGTCGAGGCTCGCATGTATCAACTCATCTTTGGCTTCACGGCAGTGCCTGCTATGGCGGTCGCTTCCAGGCTGGGGATACCGGATTTGCTCTCGGAATCCGCCAAGACCGTCGATGAGCTAGCGAACGCGACGAATGCCCACGCGTTGTCGCTCCGTCGCCTACTTCAATTCCTCGCAAGCCTCGGTATTTTTGCGGAGGACGCGACGGGGAAGTATCGGCAAACTCCGCTGAGTGAATCGCTGCGCACCGGGGCCCCGCAATCGTTCCGCGGCTTGGCTATCATGTTAGGCTCCGAATATATGTGGCGGCCCTGGGGCGAACTACATCACGCCGTTCTCACTGGAAAGCCCGGATTCGATCGGGTTCACGGTGTGTCAATTCTCGAGTACCTCTCGGCCCATCCAGAGGAGCTCGCGATCCGCAATGCAGCGATGACTTCCATCTCGTCGGTAGAGCTCCCGCAGATTCTCGCTGTCTACGATTTCTCGCAGTTCGAGCGGGTGGCAGACCTGGGTGGAGGGCAAGGTGCCCTCCTGCACGGAATCCTGTCTTCGCATCCGAAGTTGCGCGGCATTCTCGCCGACCTGCCGCACGTGGTCGCCGGGGCAACAATCCTGCGCTCCGGAGCCATCGCGGACCGTTGCGAGATCGTTGGCGTCGATCTCTTCCAGAGCGTCCCGGCGGGGGCCGATGGTTATGTGATGAAATATATCGTTCACGGGTTTACCGATGCGGATGCGCTCAAGATCCTGAGGAATTGCCGCGCGGTCATGACTCCTAAGGCAAAGCTGCTTCTAATCGAACAGGTGCTGAAACCGTCGAACGAGCCCGATCCGGGGAAATTCATGGACTTGCAGATGCTGGTTGTGGCCCCTGGAGGTCGCGAGCGGTCCGAACTAGACTACCGAACGCTTCTTCATGAAGCCGGCTTTGTGCTACAGCGCGTGATTCCCACGGTCGATCCTTTATCGATCGTCGAGGGGCAGCCAATTTAATCAAGTCGTCACGACGCCGGCGTTACAGGGGGGACGCAAACGATGACGAAGTCAGAATTTTTTCGCGACGCTCGCGATGACCTGTCCGGACCGCTGGCCGGGGTGCTCGTGGTCGAAGCAACGACGACTTTGGCCGGACCCTCATGTGCCGCAACCCTCGCCGACCTCGGCGCGGACGTGATTAAGGTCGAAACTCCCCAAGGCGACGTGACGCGTCGGCTGCCGCCGCTGCTTCCGGGCACAAAAGTCAGCTTCGCGCATGGGACAATCAATCGTAACAAGCGCAGCTTGAGCCTTTACCTGGGGCGTCCTGAAGGGAGCGAGATCTTCCTCAAGTTGGCCGCCAAAGCCGACATCGTGGTCGAAAATTTCAAGACTGGGACAATGGACGAATGGGGCGTCGGCTATCAGGCCGTCCGCGCGGTCAAGCCCGACATCGTTTATGTATCGGTTACCGGGTGGGGTCAATGCGGTCCATATTCCAACCGGCCCGGTTACGACCCGATCGCGCAAGCCGTTTCTGGCTTTATGTCGCTGAACGGCTCAGTAGATGGGCCGCCGACCAAGGACCCGCTGTCGATCGCTGACCGCCTGGGCGGGCTGCATGGAGTGATCGGCGCGATGGCCGCGCTACACCACCGCGATCGCACCGGCGAGGGCCAGCATGTCGATGCTGCGCTGCTGGACACGTTAACGCACAACGACTACTTGACGCTGGCGGCGATGGGCGTCAATCCGCAACGCAACGGTAACGAGTTCGGGTTCGCCGTGCCAGCGAATGTCTTCGCCTGTCAGGATGGCGCAGTTTATCTCTGCGTAATGCTCGACGCGCATTGGAAGGTACTGGCACGTACCATCGGCCATGCGGAACTGGCCGACGATCCGGGCTTCGAGACGATCACGGGACGCGTGGCGAACCGCGATGCCTGCAACGCCCTAATCGCTTCCTGGACGGCGGAACGCAGCCGGGCCGAAGTATACGAGATTCTGAATCGTGCAGGAATTACGGTCGGGCCGGTAAACAGCTATGGCGACGCGGCACGAGATCCTCACGTGCTCGAGCGTGACAGCCTGCAGCTAACCCAAATCGAGGATGGCTCGACAGTTCCGCTACCCGGGCCGGTGGTGAAATTCTCGCGCACGCCGACGCGCGTCCGCACGGGCGCGCCGGCGCTCGGCCAGCACAACGACGAAATCCTGGCCGAGATCGGCATCGACCGACCATCTCGTCTTCGGCTGAAGGAATCGGGGTTAATTTAGTTTAAATCCGCTCAGATAGTTCCAAGGCGTTAGCTTGACGTAGCGATAGCCGTAAAGGTCTTCCTCTCAGCCTACCAGCGGGTTTGGGATTTCTCCGATCAAAACGTTGCCGCCTTGCAACGCGGTAATGTCAATTTAACTGACGAGGCGCAGAAAAGAGGGCTCGAAGATGAAATCCAGCGATGATAATGCGTGCGAACTCGTGATAAACAACGCGAGAATCTTCGACGGTTCGGCCGTACTTCAGGGATCGCACAATGTCGGAATTGCCGGCGACAGAATAAGGTCCGTCAGCAGTTCGCCAATTTCTGGAAGCCGGCAAATTGATGCGCGAGGGCGATTTCTCATGCCAGGCCTCATCGACTGCCACATTCATCTTCTCAATATGTGGACGGCGAAAGACGAGGCGACGATGGCGGCCGATATCGAAACTGAATTGCCAAAGCGTCTCAACGACTTCCTCGCAGCGGGCGTGACGACTGTTAAATCGGTTGGTGACTCAGAGGATGACATTCTGCGCGTGCGCGCGAGGCTGGCCAGCGGCGAACTCGCCGGTCCCCGCCTGTTGGCAACCGGAGCAGTGTTTTGCGCTCCCGGCAGTCACCCCGCAACCACGGTCTTCGCTCAAAACCCCTGGCTCCGGTCTCGCACGGCCGTCGAGACTGATTCGCCCGAACGGGCGCGGGTTGCGGTGCGGCGCCTGGCCGGGAAGAAGGTCGATGCCGTCAAGGTCATTCACCAAGGCGGTTGCAAGCATGGCTCACCATATTTCTTCAAGCTCGAAGCATTGGGACTCAATGTCCAGATTCTGAAGCTGGAGAAGGCGGTTCTGGGAGCGATCATCGATGAAACGCACCGGCACGGGCTCAAGGCTACCGTCCATACCGTCGATGCGGATGCCGCAATCGAAGCGCTCGAAGCAGGAGCCGACGGTCTCGAACATGGCGTAATGGAACATAGGCTGAAAGACGATCACGTGGTCGAGCTGTTGTTGCGAAATCGCGCATCCTATGTGCCGACTCTGTGCTTAATCAGATTCGAAGAAAACACCGCGGAGGTAAGATACGCCAATCTTAAGCAGATCGCTGACGCGGGAGTCAGGGTCGCACTCGGCACCGATAGTTTCTGCGGCTTCGGCAAGTTCGGCGAAAACGCGATTGAAGAAGCCGAGCGGTCTGCACAGGCTCAGATCGGGGCGTCGCAAGTTCTGAGAATGGCTACCAAAGACGCCGCCGAGCACTTGGGCGTGGACGACTTGGGTGAGGTCGCGCCTGGCAAGCTCGCGGATTTGCTTTTGCTCGATGGCGATCCAACAACCTCTATTAGCGATCTCCGAAGGGTATCAATAGTAATCCAGAACGGCGCTATCGTAGTCGATAATGGGCATATAGGCTGAAAAGCTTTGTGTCGCTCAGGGCCTACGCGCCGCATTTCGGATGAACCAGTTGGGCATTCTCGGTGCGGGTCTCGACACTTTCGCGTATCGTCAGCCGCCGTGGGCCGGTTCTCTTCGAATCTACGAGGTTGATCATCCGGCCTCACAGGATTGGAAGCGCGAGCGACTCGAAGTCGCCAACGTGAAAGTTCCTGAAAACCTGATCTTTGCTCCAATCGATTTCGAAACAACTTCTCTGCGCGAAGGGCTATCCGCCTCAGGCTTTGACTTCCGCTTGCCAAGTTTTTTCTCGTTGCTGGGCGTTACTCAGTATCTCACGGCCGAGGCGATAGAATCCATTTTCAGGTTGGCGCAATCGCTGCCTAGCGGGAGCGAGATCGTCTTCGAGCTTATTGTGCCGGATGACCTCATGCCTACCAACGAAGCCGCCGTTTTCGCTGCCATCGCGTCTGTCGCTGCCGAACGTGGTGAGCCCTGGCTGACACGGTTACGTCCAGAAGAAGTAACGTCGATGCTACTTACGCTGGGTTTTTCGAAGGTTACTCACTTATCACCGCAAGGTGCGGACGAGCGCTACTTCGGGGGACGCAGCGATGATCTTGCTGCCTGGTCGGGCGCACAGATGATGCGAGCGATCGTCTGACGCGTTTATCGGAGAGGGTTGTAGCGACGTAATCGCGCCGACAAGTCGGCGCGATGCGCGGCGCAAGCGTCAGCGTAAATCTCAACTTAAGCGCGGAGGATGGAAATCCGTTATTGGAGGAACAAACTGACTCTCGACGCAGAGAGGGTTTCCGTCCGTAAAATCTCGCGGATGGTCCCGCGCTCGATCTTTATGACGCCGTGTTTGCCAGATGCGCGCGTTGCACAAATGAGCGTCTGTGCAACAAATCGGCAACCTCCGCTTTTGTGGGGATTCGCGCGTTGCGCAAAGGTATTGCATTAATGCTTCGATTGGCGATACCTTTGTGCAATGCAGATCGGCTACGCGCGCGTCTCCACCGACGATCAGGACACTGCCGCGCAGGCGGCGGCGCTCAAGGCCGCCGGGTGCGATCGCATCTATCGGGAGAAGGCCTCCGGTGGCCGCTGGGACCGGCCCGAACTACACCGGCTGCTCGATCAACTGCGCAAGGGTGACGTGCTCGTGGTCTGGAAGCTGGACCGGTTGTCTCGCTCGCTCCGCGACGTGCTCACGCTGATGGAGCGGCTTGGGGCAGCCGGGGCTGGCTTCCGCAGCCTGACCGAAGCCATCGACACCACCACCCCGGCCGGCCGCATGATGATGCAGATGGTCGGGGCGTTCGCCGAGTTCGAGCGGGCCATGCTCCGAGAGCGGACCAAGGTCGGATTGGATGCCGCCCGCGAGGAAGGTCGCATCGGTGGGCGCCGCCCCAAGCTCTCCGCTCAGCAGGAATCCGAGATTCGCAAGATGATCACCAGGGGCGACAAGACCGCCGCCGACGCGGCCCGATTGTTCAAGGTCCACCCGGCAACCATCTCGCGGTTATTGGCAAGGACCCCCGCCTCACGAAGGGTCAAGTGTGCCAAATAATGTTGACGGATCTATGCCACTTCATTTTGAAAGTGACACATTTTCCCAAGGTTCCCGCCGCTGTTTTGTGCCACAGCTAATCGCGTACTCCGGAGGCTGTTGCCGCGATAGGGTCAGGTGAGTTTAGAGCATCGGATTGGCGTCGGGCTGAGCGAGTTTGAACTGCCCCACGGCGCGGTACGCGCTCTGACTCACCACGAAGTGCTGACCAGCGGCGGTGATATCGCGAAAGCATCGCTGCAACGGATTCGTATCGAAAAGCGCGGTTCCCCCCGCCGCCTGGAACGCCGTCATCGTCACGCGTTGCGCCACCTCGGTGATGTACGTAGCGGCGGCGCGCGCTTCGGCCTGACGTGCAGGTGACGGCAGACGTCCAGCCTTCGCCTCCTCATACAGATCGCCCGTCACTTGGAGCCCGTAAGCGCGTGCCGAAGCGAGCTCTATCTCGGCCTTGCCGAGCGCGAACTGGACATGGGGCTGCGTCGGCAGAGGAGAGGGTGGAAAGCCGCGGCCCTTCTCCACGGCCTGGGTCGAGATCTCGTCCAATGCGCGCCGGCCAATGCCGAGCGCTATTCCCATGTGGAATGCGACGACCCAAGCCGGCAGCCCCAGCCTTACAGCGGCGCCGCCAGTTACGGCTTTGCCCATGAAAACGTCCATTAAAGGGAGACTCATCTCCTCCGGAACAAACTGCTCTTCGATACTGTAATCCGAGCTGCCTGACCCCCGGAGCCCTGCCACTTGCCAGTTGTCATGGACCACGACCTGATTGCGGGGCAAGAGCACTAACCGCGCCCCGGCCGGCCCCGGCTGGCTAGGAACTAACGCTCCGGCACCCACCCAGTCGGCATGATAGATACCGCTCCCATAGGGCCACCGCCCCTTGACTCGATAGCCGCCCGGCACCGGTTCCGCGATGCCCTTGGGCAATAATGAGCCGACCATCGGGGGAACTGAGTTAGCGAAGAGCCGCCGCGCCGTAGCAGCGGGCAGGTAGGCTCCAAAAATTCCGGGGGCCCCGGCGATAATACCAAGTGCTCAACTCGTAGAGGCGTCGATTCGCGCCAGCGCTTCAAGGACGACGAGCTGGGTGACCGGATCGGCTTCGAGACCACCCAGGTCGCGCGGCGGAGCAAGCCGCAGCAGCCGCGTGGTCCGTAGAGCCGTCATCGTCGCCTCGTCGAGAGGGCCAAGCGCCTCGGAGGCCGTGGCATGCTCGGCCACGACCGGCGCTATCGACTCGATTTCGGCCAGCAACTCTTTCCGGAGCAGTTCTTCCTGCGGCATTTTGCTTACCTCGCGGCAACCTTAGCGAAGTTACGGGATATCGACCACCGAACCGCGGCCATCCAGCCGTCGTGAACGATGGGGCAAGCCCCAAAGCCTAGGCAACAATCATCCGATCCCGCCTTTACCCTCCCCACTGCGGCCCCCTTGTTCAAGGTTCACCCCGCCACGGTCTCGCGACTGTTGGCCAGGGCCCCCGCTTCAGGCAATGTCAAGTACGCCAAATAATGTTGACGGATCTACGCCATTTAATTTTGAAAGTGACAAAAATTGGGTCTTTTTGACGGTACCAGTTGGCGAAGAAATTACGAATATGATAATGCTTGGGTGTGGCGCTCAGGACGTGCAAAGTCTCCTGTTTCGATCTGAAGGAAGTTAAACATACGGTTGAAGTTAGTGCGAGCAGCATCTACGAGGCGGTCGCCCAGGCGCTGCGGATTTTCCGCGACAATAAATGGGTCGAGGACCTCGGCCGCGGCCAGACGCCGATCTCTGTTAAAGTGAAGCATCCCGAAATCGAGCACACGGTTCGCGTCCAAGACTTCGAGCGGTGGCTGGAAACCACCCCGCGGTCACCCGCTGAGATGCTTTAAAAAATCGCTTGCGCGCGATCCTCGCAAAGGGCCGTTGAGATGTGCGGTCGATTCACCATGACGCGGCGCGATCGGGGCGAGCTGGCGGCCATGCTCGGCGTACCCGAAAGCGAACTCGGCGATTACACGCCACGGTTCAACATCGCGCCGACGCAACCTTACTTCGTTCCGAGAACCAGGTACGAGAGCCGCGAGGCGATCCCGGCGACGTGGGGCTTGGTGAATAGCTGGGCGAAGGACGCCAGCCGGGCTTCGATGTGCATCAATGCGAAAGCGGAGACCGTCGACAAGCTGCCCTCGTTCCGCGAAGCGTTCGAGAAACGGCGCTGCATCGTGCCGGCTGATGGGTTTTACGAATGGCGCGGTCGCAAGGCCAGGCGCGAGCCATTATGGATCCATCCGGCAAACGGCGCCCTGCTTCTCTTCGCTGGACTGTTCGAGGCATGGCAGCCCCAGCCCGGTGAGTGGCGCACGACGTTCACCATTATCACGACGGCCGCCAATCGAACGATCGCGCCAATCCACGACCGTATGCCGGTTATTCTCGACGAGGCCGGTGCTGCCGACTGGATGAATTTGCGCGAGCCTCGTCCCTTGTCGCTCAAGCGCCTGCTGGCGCCGGCGCCGGATGATCTTCTGGTGATACGGCCGGCGTCGCCGCTGGTGAACAGCGTCAAGAACGAGGGGCCGGAACTTTTGGAGGACCTGTCGTTATTTGGCCAATAGTGGAGCGAGGATGCCCTTCCCGCCCTGCCCTGCCAAATTGCTGGCAATGCGGCAATCCAGCAAACTTCGGGAAACGCAGACTGCCAACACCTTTTGGGAGGGCCGGACCTATGTATATACATTTGTCTAGTGTCGTGCTATAAATGCAGCTTAAGGTCAGCGGCTTCGATTGGGATGATGGCAACCGGGCGAAGTGCCGAAAGCATGGAGTGTCGCTAACGCAGATTGAGGCGCTGTTCGCACACAGTCCACGCTTTGCACCCGACCCAAAGCACTCAGCGGACGAGGACCGCTTGATTGCAGTAGGAAGAACCAGCATCGGGCGGCCAGTGTTCGTGGCCTTCACGATACGGACGAAGAACGGTCGCCGCCTCATCCGTCCGGTGACCGCTCGCTACATGCACGCGAAGGAAATTGCAGCCTATGAAAAAGAAAGTCCCGCGACTTAAAACCGACCGGGAGGCCGAGGCGTTTCTTGCCCAGGACCTCTCCAATCTTGATTTTTCACAATTCAAGGCGGCGCGGTTCGAATTCGAGAAGAAAGACGAGCAAATTAACATGCGGATGCCAAAGCCATTGCTGGCAGCGGTGAAGGCGCGGGCAAAGGCGCGCGGCATCCCTTATACGCGCCTCATTCGGGAAACGCTCGAGCGGGCAATGGCCACAGCAAAGTAAATACTGACCCACCGAATTGCCGGAGGCCCGCCCATAATAACATCCAGCGGGGGATTGCGCGTTTGCACAAAACAAAAATGGCGGAAGCCCTGGGGGAGCGAAATTTTACGTAACGCCCCTTATGCGACTTTTGTTATTAGCGCGCTTTTGAGGTGGCAATTGCAATAGCTTGCGACTTCCTCCAGGTCTTTGTTTATGGAAGCGTCCAGCATAATCGCTTTGGTCAGGTGGTTATTATATTCGAGGTCTTTGACGAAAGTCTCGGTGGGGTCGTCAATTCTTATCTGGATAAGTACCGGTCTTATCTGGATAAGTACCGGAGTTTCACACCCTTTAAAATTGGCCTTTACCATATGCTCGACGCAATCCAACGTCGGTCCCAAACTGAACAATCCTCGCTGGTCTCTAATACGTTGAAAGTATGTCTTTGGGTCGAAAAAACGCATCAACCGAAACGCTTTAGTCGGGTCTTCGTAATCGGAAAACTTTTGGTTGATTGAACATTTTCGAGCGGCCCATACACAGCGCCACGGCTCTGCTTTCCAGGCTTCGAAACAGGCATCCGCTTTTCCTGGTGGCTGACCTGTGAACGCGAAAAAGGCAGCGATGAAAGGGCATCGGGTCCAGTCAAGAATGGGGGTCTGAAGCCCATAATGTTGCCCGAGTAGCCACAAATCCTCATCAGAAATCGTGCTGATATCAATGTTCTGGACGCGCCTCTTGATGTTGCGAACGCATTCCTCGAAACGCTGAAAGTGCTGTTTTGCGAGTGTCCAGGCGTCCTGCGGCAGTAAACCTTCGTCTCTGAAGAGCCGACTAAGGCTTGGGCGTAATTCCCAGAGGTCGCATGCTTGTCCCCGGAACACATATTGGTCCCCGAGTGACATGTCCTTAAGCGTCTGTGCAAATTCTTGCCAAGACTTTACATCGATGCCTAGCACAACGCCGTCATTGGGTTCACGCGCGCGCATGCATCAAGACCTTAGCGTCAATCATAGGTGGCCGAAACGGGTCAACTGTGACAAGGCACGGAGTTTAGGGTCCCCTGGACTAGACCCTTGGAACGCGTTTCATAAAGGGTCCAACGTGTACGGCGGGGCCGTCCACACATGCGACTTCGGATTACCTGGTAAAGGGAATTGTGGCCTGCCCCCCAACTTACCCGCGTTTATGCGTAGAGTTCCGGGTTGATGTTGTGCCCCAGGTGGGGTGGGTGAGCAAGAGGGCGGGCCGCGGAGCCCTGAGCTTGCTCAGGCGGACCGTCCCCTTGCAGCTCTGCAAACTCGCTGGGCGTGAGCGTTCCGAGACTCGAATGCGGTCGCGCATGGTTATAATCCAACCGCGAGGCCTGTATGATCTGCCGTGCTTCGGCCAGACTGTCGAACAGGTGTTCGTTGAGGCATTCGTCGCGCAGGCGGCTGTTGAAGCTCTCGATGAAAGCGTTCTGGACCGGCTTGCCCGGCTCAATATACAAGGTTTTGACCTGCAAGCGTTGGAGCCATTCACGAACGAATTACTCTGAGACTTCCGCGATCGCAGCGCTTGATGCGCTGCGTCGACGCAAGCTGCGACTTGCAGCCGACGACCTCCAGCGAGTGTCCGGCACCATATGATCGGCTACTAACTCCACAGGAGGGGTGGGCCACCGACTCGGGATGGAAGTTCATTGCGTCTATCACAATCAGCACAAATTTCCTTTCCGAGTGACGCTCGGTACAGTACCACGATTCTCAGAGGTCGCCCTCGAAGGATTCATCCGTAAACGGCTAGGCACTTGAAACATCTCTCCTCGAAACGTCGATTCGGGGATTGATCCAAGCATTGATCTAAAATATTAGATCGTTTCCCACTAGCAGCTCGCCGGAGGTGTGCTTTAGCTTCGATGCATGTCGCTGGTAGACGCGCCGAACTGCTTTTTCATGACGTTTATTCAAGAAATTCCACATTCTGGCCGGGCAGCGTTGCCCATCCTTGCAGGCGCTACAGAGAACTCTCAGGCCGATGACTTTCGTGAAATGTTGGAAATGTTGAAGGCGGGCGAATCAGTAACCTCGATCGGAGCACGGACTTCGGAGGCCGCCAATTGGAGCATTCGGCCTGAATCGTTTGGCGTGCGGCCGAGGGCATCCATTTCCGATCGTGTCCCCACAGACTCGGCGTGGATATGCGCTCCTGCTGCCAAGTATCAGGGTCGATGAGCCTGCCGGCCCAGCCCGTTTCAATCATGAATCCACCGGGCGTTCGAGAGTAGAACGATAGCATGTGGTCGTTCGCGTGTCTCCCGAGCGTGGTCACAATGAGATCGGGCGAGGCCTGAGCGCGGTCGTAGAGGCGACCGACACCGTCGAGGTAGAGGTACTCGATCATTATGTGGTGGATCTTTGCTTCAAGGGGGTGAAGTAGCGCGAGGGAGTGATGCCGTGCATTCGTGTGCAGAAATCGCGCATCGATTGGTGACTCCATGTAATCGCTCAGACGGAATCCCAGCTCGAGTTCGTCGATCGCCTCTTCTGGCGTATGCAGCGGGATTACCGCCTGTCAACCATCGAATATTGCATTACGGTGTCGCGACATTGGCCGGAGACCGCGGAAATCACCGGATACCCGACCGATCGGCAACCCGAGCCGAACCGTTCAAGCATCGTGACCGGCCTCGGGGGGGAGTCCCGGTACTATTTGTTCGAGCAATTGCTGGACTAACGCGGCACCCGGAACGGAGATACCAAGCTCATGGGCAAACTTCAAACAGATCTGGAGATCTTTGAAAAAGACCGGCGTCGCGGATCGCAGCGACAGCTGCGACCAATGATCAGCGATACGGCTCTGAGCGCCGCCTTCATGCACCACTTGTTCGAGGATCACGCTGGATAAGCCCGCGGCGCGGCCAAGACGCATCCCCTCGGAAGCGGCCAGTATATTGAGACAAACGATCAGTTGATGGGCGAGCTTGGCGCGGATGCCGCTGCCTGGCGGCCCGGTGCGCGTGATGGCGCGCCCGGAGGTTTGAAACAACGGCAAGCATCGCTCGACTGCTCGATCAGTGCCACCGACCATGTAGGACATGGTCTTGCGTTTTGCGCCCGGCTCGCCGCCACTGACTGGCGCGTCAACCACTTCAATGTTCAAAGGGGCGGCGGCCGCGGCGATCTTCGCGATCGAAGAGGGTTCCACGGTGCTGTGAATGACGACGACGGAGTCGGGCGCGGCAGCCGTCAGCACTCCGTTGGGCCCGAAGACGACGGCTTCAAGCTGCGCGTCATCCAAGACGCAAATAGCAGTCACTTCGGCATGGCGGCCGACCGCGCGCGGCGAGTCAGCGACGCTCGCGCCGGCACGGACGAGCTCTTCGAGCGGCTCGCGCCGGACGTCGTAGACCATCAAATCGTGGCCCGCCGTGACCAAATTAATCGCGAGATACTTGCCTTGCTGGCCGAGCCCGATGAACCCGGTTTTCATCGCGTCTCCACTTAGTCAATCACAGGCCAGCTCTCAGAGGTCATGTATTCAAGCCAGCGGCGGTAAAACTGGCGTTGTGCGAATTCACACGTAATGTTGGGAACGACGGTTCCCGGATAGACGGGGTCCGCACCCTCCGTGCCCATGCCCATCTGATAGTTAAGCTTGAGGCTCTGCGCCATTGGGCCGCCGAGTCCGGCCTGAATGCCACCCCAGTTCTCGCCGTCGTCTGCGTCCCCGACTCCGATCGGCCATACGTGGAGGCATCGGACCATCGCTTCCTTGACCGCTTTGGGAGCAGCCTTGTCCATGATGCCCCAGCGCCAATGATCAAACAGGTGCGATCCTTTGGGCTGGAAGACGGCGATGGTGGAGCTGCCCAGGACGCCAGAGAGGAAAGCGAAATTTGGAAAAACGAGGCCGGCGCCATCGGCGGGTCCGTCGGCGCGTTCGGCGCCGAGGCGATTGGCCACTTCATTGCGGGTAGACTTGTAATAATTCGCGACAATGCCCTGGTCCTCACTGATGGACGGTTCGCCAGAGAAGCTGGGCACGCCGGAATTTTTCAGAAGAAAGCCCGCCATGCCGTGGCCCTGTCGAGAACTGAACTGGCGCCCCGGCAGTGTCATGACCTTGGAGAACCCCGCAGGCGCCTTGTTCGCTTGCGGATCGGCCCAGGCGTCGCGGACTGAGACGTGCGTCATGATGGCGTGGTAGTTGTCGCCGGCGAACTGCTCGGCGGCAAGTTTCCAGTTGCCCCGAGTGCGCATTTTGTGGACTCCGCCAATGATCTCGGTGCCGCCTTCGCGGCGATCAAGCAAGCAGTCGAGATACCAGGCCATCTCACCGAGATAGTTGAGCAGCGAGGGCGCCTCGGGAGCAACGCATCCGAAGATGAGACCCTTGTAGGTCTCGACGCGCGGGACGGCGACCAAGCCCCACTGGGACTTGTCGAGTTGGCCATGATAAGCACTGTCGAGATGGGGCGCGGAGATCAGATTGCCAGCGGAGTCATAGGTCCAGCCGTGGAAGGAACAGAGAAAAGATTTCGCGTTGCCGAGGTCCGCACGACAGACGGTCATGCCGCGGTGCCGGCAGGCGTTGAGGAGGGCCTTGAGCGAGCCATCGCGTTGCCGAACGACGAGGATGCGATCGGCGCCGATGTAGGTGGTGAGGAAATCGCCGTAATTTTTCAGTTGGTCTTCGTGAGCGAGATAGATCCAAGCGCGGGGGAAAAGCTTTTCAGCCTCCTGCTTATAGATCTCGTCGTCGGTAAAGATGCGGCCGGTGATCAGGCCGTGCTCCCAATCGACCATTTGCTCGAGGGATTCGGCTGTATTTACGCGAAAGCTCATGTGCTTGATTCTCGGGCTTAGAAAAAGACGCTCAAGTTTTTCGACAGGACCACGTTTTGATCGAGCAGGATCTTACGACGGGCAATGCGCAATTCCTGCTCATCGTCACGGCGTAGCAAGTCAGTGCGCTCGCCGACCCAGATATCAACCTCGTCCGAGAGGCGGTTGCGATAGCAGATGAAATTGGACTTTGTCTCGTATTCGCCGGCGGACTTAGCCGGCGCGATGCGCACGTTGCTGACCAGGTGGCGGGTGCGGCTGCGGGGATTTTCGGCCCAGTGCGTTAGCGACTCCATCTGTTTGACGCGCCAGCCCAGAGTTTTTTTATTATCGTCGAAAAGCACGAACTCCCCGTGCGCAGTCGCCTCCTGGTCATCTTCGCGCAGTAGGCGGTTGGCGCGCGTGGGCATCCAATAGTGGGCGTCGCCGGCGAAGAGATCGAGCCATTCGCCATAGCGATGATCGTCGAGCAACTCGGCTTCGTGGTAGTAGAACTGCTCGACTTCAAGCTGAAGATCGGGAGTTACTTTCGTCGCCTTAATGCCCATTGATTGTGCCCTTGATTGATGGATTAACTTGGCTCGCCCGTGAATCTGGCACTTCCGTCATCCGCCGCCGTTTTGTTGCTCTTACGCGGCACAAATGTCTTCAACTGCGCTTTCCGTTTGCGCTCCGTTTTGCGTTGACTTGTAGACCAAGACGGTCGCCCTTTGCAAGGTTTGGCGCACCGTTCGCTATGGCATTTAGCGAGGCAAGAATTTCGTGAAATCCGAGCCCTAACCTGCTATACGGGGACCCAATGATCCGTGCGGCAAGTCCCGCCCGGTAACCATAAATCGGTACGACGAATTGAGGGTAACCCAAACATGTCGATCACAATTGAAAAAATCGGTGAGGTCAAAAACAAGCTCGGCGAAGGCCCGCTGTGGGATGTCGCCGAGAAAGCACTTTACTGGATCGATATCGGCGTGGCAGCCATCTATCGTCTCGATCCAAAAACCAACGACATCAAATCGTGGAAGACGCCGAAGCCGATTGGCTCGTTCGCTCTGCGTGAAAAGGGCGGCGCCGTGCTAGCGCTCTCCGATGGTTTCTACCTGTTCGATTTTGAATCGCGTGAGGCCAAGCAGGTCGGTGACCCAGTAGCCAAGCCAGGAACGACCTTCAATGATGGCAAGACCGATGCGCGCGGCAGATTCATCGCGGGCACTCGGGACGCCAAATTCACCCAGCGTATTGGATCGATCTTTAGTCTCGACGCGTCGCTGAAGTGCACCTCGCTCGAACGCGCCATCGGATGCACCAACGGTCCATGCTTCAGCCCCAACAATCGCACGTTTTACTGCGCCGACAGTGTGAGCGGGATGATCTCCGCGTATGACTACGATCTCGCTACCGGAACGGTTTCCAATAAGCGCCTGTTTGCGGAGACCAAGGGCCTCGGCGGAGCTCCCGATGGTGCCACGGTCGATGCCGAAGGAAATCTATGGTCTGCAATCGCCGGCGGCGGGAAGATCGTTTGCTTCAAGCCTGATGGCTCGATCGCCCGGACCGTCGAGGTGCCAGTGCCCATCATCACCAGCGTAATGTTCGGCGGTGACAATCTCGACGTGATGTATGCGACCTCGATCGGCGAGAAGATCCTCGGCATGGAACCTGGCGCCGAAGGCGGCAGCCTTTTCACTATCAAAGGATTGGACGTAAAGGGGAAACCCGAACCGCGCTTCGCCGGCTAATAGGTTCGATAGCAACCGAGGCGATCGCTATCGCGTGGTGGTTCGTATAGTGCGGCGACGCCCACTAACGCCAGCCAAGACTGGTGGCGGCCAGCTCGCTCACGGTCACCGGCGGGTAGGACTTCGTCGGCCTGAAGATCTCGTGCTTCCCGAGGTGGGCGAAGAGCGAGCCCTCCGCGCTGAAGGCCGACGATTGGGTGAGGGTGTCGAGGCGGAAGTCGCGCCGCTGGAATTTGCCCTTACCAAGATAGCCCCACTCAGCAAACGTGATCGGCTGGTCGTCGCTGGTGCGCATCCTGAGCGCGTCGCCGTGGACGAGGTTCTGCAAGAGCACGTAGAGGGGCGTAATGTTGCCTTTCAAAATCGGACTTTCCGAACTTGGGTTCGACGACGGCGAGCTTTCGCTGAAGGACGCGAACGAGGAAGTTCCCGCTCCCGCAAGCAGGCTCCAGGAAGCGGGAATCGACGCGCTCCGTCTCGTGCTTCACGAGGTCGAGCATCGCTTCGACCATCCAAGGAGGAGTGGACACCTTCCCATGGTCGGCGACGCGTTTTTTTGACTTGATCTGGCTCATGGGTCAAATGTTTGCGCCAAATGAATCGGGCAACGCTTTCAGGTCGGGGACAGTCGCCTGCTCCTCAATGCCCATCAGTTCGTAAGTAGAGCCCCTTCACAGATTGTCGTGCCTTACTACAACATAACGAGACGGAACCCGCGAAATGGAGTTGGCTCCTCGAGCATAGGTACCAGCGCACTAGCGCTAGCCCAGTTGCGGCCGCGCCCCTTGCGCGGCTGATTGAGTGCGATGCACCCGCATGCTGACCTCGATCCGCGAGCCCAGCCGGTTGATGATCGACATGAGGCGATCGACAGTGAACCGCCCAAGATTCGCATTGCGAATGCGCGAGAAGTCCGCGGCGGCAATTCCAGTGCGATCGTGGGCCGCGCGAACGGTCAGATGTTCCCGGTCAAGCGCCTTGATGATTTCGGCAGCCAGAAGCGCCTTGAATTGTTCGGCATCGGCATTTTCATGTCCCAGATCGCGGAACACGTTACCGCTTCCTCGCACAACTTCCAGCCTGTCGCCTTTCATCGCAATATCTCCTTCAGTCTCTTTAGACGGTCCTTAATCAAGTCGATCTCGCGTTGCGGCGTCTTGATACCTTGCGTCGATTTCTTCTGGAACGCGTGGACCACCCAGAGTTCCTCGGCCAGCTGAACCGCGTAGCCACGCGGAACGCATCGCCGCGAAACGGTAGTGCAATCTCGAACACGCCAGAGCCCAGGTTGTGCAGTGGTTTTGCAATATCGGCCTTGCCGCCCTCGGCGGCAATGGTCAGCGCCGCAAGACAAATCGATTGAGCCTCTTGCGGGAACGTCTCGAATTCCTTTTTTGCCGACCTGATCCATGAGACGGCCCGTGTCTTTCGAGCCGGTGGCGGGCGGCTACTCATTTCCCAAAAATGTCATATTTGACAACAATCATCAAGCCAGCAAGCCAGCGCCGGCCCCCTACAATGCCTCGCCCACCCTTGCGCTGCTTTCATCAGGCTGTTTAGTGAGAAGGGGTTCTCGCGTAACGCCTGTCAAAGTCGAGTCGAAGCTGTGGGGGATTTTGTGGGGAGTCTCAAACACTTTTGGTACCACTCGGTGATCTTCGGTGCTTCCTTCATGAATGCGGCAACCCATTGTGTCCCAGTGGTTTAGACGCTATCGAGCGTCACTGAGCGATCCCGACGAAACGTACCGATTAACGGCTGTTAACCGTCGGGTCGCGTGGCGATGGGCGCAACTCCTAAAAGTGCCGCGCAAAATCCATACGTCCATGAAGAATGCGAACAATATCAACCCCGCCCTCAATCCGGCGATAGAACAGGACGTGAGAACCGGAAGGATATTTATAGTAGCCGGCCCGCACTTCGGGGCATGCCCGGCCGATCTCCGGCTGCGCGGCTACGGTCTCGATGTCTTGGCCTAGCTGACGAGTGTAAATCTCAGCTTGGTCAATGCTCCAGCGCTGCGCGGTGTAGTTCCAGATTTCATCAAGATCACGTTGTGCGAGCGGTGAAAGGAGGTAACGGCCCGTCATAGCCCGGGGGGATGTGTGGTTCGCTTACGGGCTATGAATGCTTCAAAATCGAAGGGCGTAGAATCTCCGCTTTGCTCGCCCTCTATGAGGGCGGCCCGCAGTGCGGCCAATTTCGCTTCCTGCTCTTCGAGTAGTCGCAGACCCGCACGGACTACATCACTTGCACTGGCGTAGCGGCCTTGGGCCACTTGTGTCTCGACGAAGTTGTTGAAATGCTCGCCGAGGCTGAAGGACGTGTTCTTGCTCATCAGACAACGCTCCACGACTTTTATACCAAATTCTGGTACTCATGGCCATCGCCCTTCAATATGATGCCTCCATATGATGCCTCCATAGAGCCCTCACGCCCGACTACCGAAGTTGCTGCGGTTTTGTGAGACACCTCTCAGGCTCCGGCCGAAACCGCGGCCAAGGACAAACTTCTCGTCAAAAGATTCGCGAGCATTCTTCGACCGAGAGGTTCCCCTCGGCTTCAGCAGATCGTAGCTCCGATAGACGCGCTTTCCTTCGACGCTGGCCCGCGGAATTTGGTGCCAAATAGGTGCCAAGTCTAGTGCCTCGGAGGGGTCAAATGCCCGTATCGCTCTTTGGCGCTCGATCGCACTCAGATAGCGCTCAAGCCCCTGTCTTCGTTGAGGTTCGAAGCACTCGAAGGACTTCCTTGCCACTCCGTGGTACTCGGTGAAAAAGTGCCTCTTCGTTCTTTCACGTCGGTAACACGGGTTCAA
>JBKQPD010000177.1:0-37350 GCA_052145175.1 Binataceae bacterium (SeqCode)
TGTCCGAAGTTTGATAACAAATTTCGGACAAACCCCATCCACTTGCACGTGTTCTCTGTTCTCAAAGATGGACAGATTCACCAATTGATGCGAGCCCCAACAAGCACTGATCAGATTAACGCCAGCACGGATAGGTGAAGGAAAAGAGACGCGCCCAGGCAAATATCGCTCATCCACGCCCGAAGCCAAACAGAAGGACGCCTGAAATGACGCCCTTCTGGTTTGATCTTTTTTTGCCTGCCGTCGTTTCACCCCGCATGACGCGCGGCGTGATCACGCCGTCACCTCAGACCATTGCGGCCGTTGCGGTATGGACGGCCGTTCACGCGGCCGTTTGTTTCATGTACCTCAGAATTTTCAAGTCGGCTGTAGATCGTGCGGCGGTTGACGCCCAAAATCTTCGCAGCGCGGACCTTGTTGCCACCGGCGTATGTGACCGTACGGCAAATTAATTCGTCGACGACATCTTTCATTGAAGAGCCTAGGTGAACGGTAAAGGAACTGTCCGGCCGAGCTGTCGCTTCAATCTCCGAGGGTAGGTCGCTAACTGCCAACCGCGTCGATTCGCAGAAAATCACGGCATGCTCGATTGCATGCTTCAGCTCACGAATATTGCCGGGCCACCGGTAGCGGGCCAGCGCAGAAAGGCACGCGTCATCGATGCCAACGATCTGTCTGCCGTGCTCCGCGTTCGTCCTCTGAACGAAATGGTCGACCAACAAGGGCAGGTCCTCGATACGCTCCCTGAGCGGAGGAAGATGAAGCGAACAAACCTTCAGGCGATAGTACAGATCCTCGCGTAGATGTCCGTCTCGAATCGCCCGATCGATCGGTCGATTCGACGCCGCCAGCACCCGCGCGTTGACGGGTATTTCTTTCGTACTGCCAACAGGCAGAACCCTACGCTCCTCAATCGCGCGGAGGAGCTTGGCCTGCGTTTCGCATCGCATCTCCGTAATTTCGTCGAGGAGGAGTGTGCCGCCGTTCGCGCTCTCGAAAAATCCCTGCTGCCGGCGGTCCGCGCCGGTATAGGCGCCCTTTTCATGACCAAACAGGTGACTTTCGATGAGCGGTTCCGGAATCGCGGCACAGTTGACGGGCACGTACGGACCGTCCCTACGCGATGAGAGCTTGTGGATGAGTTGAGCCGTGTCCTCTTTTCCGGTCCCGCTTTCACCGGTGATCAGGACAGGTACATCGGATGAGGCGACCCGTTCGATCAGGCTCATGAGCTGGCGCATCGGTACGGACTGGCCAATCATGACGAACTCCCATGCGGATGTTTCCCATCAATCCCCTCCGCTCCCGCCTGTGGATAAATAGTCGCCCCGCCCTAACACGTCAACAATAATTGAGATATTAGAAGACGATTCCGATGAATGGGTAAAGCTAAGAAAATGGCTCGCGAGAGAGAATTCCAATTTGTGGGTCACTATAGCTGCCTCGATTTCGTTAACACACAGTTCGCGAAAGAAGATCGACGCCGCATCGATCTTCTGCGCAGTTTCGCCGATCTGATCAACTGGCTCGGCGAATCGCGGCTTCTAAATCGAGCGCAGTTGCAGAGCGCGCCGAAGCTGTGGGGAAGCAGATATGCTGTGGAGCGCATTTTTCAAGACGCGCTCGCCTTGCGTAGGGCACTGTTTGCTATGGCCGAAAAGCTCGCGACACAACGGCCTGTGCCACGGGAATCACTTGAAGCGATCAATAAGATGATTGAAAAGCGTCGGGCCTGCGTACTTCGCGCACGAAACTCGGGGCGCTTTGAGGAAGTGACCCGCCTGGATCTGCACGAGCCCGAGCAGTTGATGGTGCCAATCGCGCAGTCAGCGTGCGATTTGCTCTGCCACGGAGATCTCGCGCTCGTAAAACGATGCGCCCACCCCGCTTGCGGAGCCTTCTTTTACGACACGTCCAAGAACCATACGCGACGCTGGTGCAGTAGCGCCGACTGCGGCAATCGCATGAGAGTCGCGGCGCATTATCGGCGCCGTCAAGGGGTAAACTGAGAACATCAGCGACAAGTCCCTCTGCCCTTGGCTTTGGCGAGTCGCTGCAGCGTTGCTGTTCGACCGAGGATGCGGTTGAAATGCCGGACTTGGCTAGCTACGAAGCCAACGAAGGTTCCTTGGGAATGGCGCTCACGAATTGCGTCACGTTTAGCCGCCGAGCCAGGAGCATTAGCGCTTTCAGCGATACGCGCTTGGTGGGGTCGACGCCCAGGAAATAGGTGGAGTGACCCCTCGCCATGTAGAGGGTATAGCCGACCGACTTCAAATCGCTCAGCAACCCGTCCAAGAATTGCCGGGTCTCGAACTTGTGCACCTCCGACATCTCGCTCCAAATGTCGACGGTGTCAGTGATGTTTGACTTGAGAGCCTCCAACACCTCAGCCTGTTCCCTCGTTTCCGCCTCTTCGTAGTTGAAGAGCGTGGCTTCTGCCGCGTTGAACATCCGGATGAGGTCCGCGGCGCTATCGACCCGGTGGAAATCGATTAGCGCCTGATCTTCTTTGGCGGCCAGATCTTTCAGCAGCTTCTTAGCTTCCGGATCAGGCGGCTCGGCTTGCATTTTAAGTTCATCCATCGATACGTCGAATGCGCCCGCAATCGACTTCAGCGTTTCTTCCGAGAATGACTCACCACTCTCAAGACGGGCGATGGTCCGAACGCTTATACCGTACTTCTTCGGCCAGCCGGTCCATGTCGCAAGCTGCTCTTGGGTGATGCCTCGTTGCTGCCGTAGTCGCCTCACATTCTTACCAATGTTCTTGCGTAGGGACCCTGCGATGTTGTCCAGATATTTCAATATCTGCTCTTCATTCATACCCTGCTTCTTGAGCTCCTCGGCCCACGCCTGCGTTGCGTTGCTCATACTCGCGTCCTCCTGACAGCGAACTTATCCATAGCGAGCACCGGGGACAACGTTTTCGGCCTGCCAGAGCCTGCCAAACGCCCGCCATTGCCATCAGGGTTTGCGGAACCTGGCAAATATCGTCTTCAGATAAGCCTGACGGGAGATCAGCGAACGGCCGTGGATTTCCGCGAGTGACATCGAAACGACTGATGTGTGTGTGCAGAATCTGCACATGCACACTTTCCTGGTCGCCGACGGACTTTTGAAGATCAGCACCGGGCGTTCTAATCGAATTTTCTGTCCGCGCCCGTCGGGCACTGGGTTTGCACTCTGAGCTGTTTGGATAGATGCGGTTGTGGGGCGTGGGCGATCTCCTCATCACGTGAAGGAGGCATCACTCAAATGCCCGAGATACAGAGTTCCGAGTCACACGAGTCCGATCGGCTTTCATCGATTCTCGCCGGCTACCTGACACCAAAGAAATTGGCTCAAGCGCTCGGAGTCTCAGAGCGCACGGTAGCCCGCTGGCATCGGTTGCGCGAGGGTCCGCCTCGCGTCGAAATTGGGCGCAAAGTTTTCTACCGTCTCGAGTCCGTCAACGCTTGGATCGCGTCGTGTGAACACCCCGAAGCGAGAGCCGATCGGAGCAGACGACGACCACGCTTGCGCGCGGTCGAGCACTCACGTGTTCCGGTCGCGATGCAACGGAACGACGTCGGCGCGCTTTCGGGACTGAGCGGCAGCCACAATTGAGGCGAAACGATTCGTTGCCTGACGCAGCGGATCGTCGGCTAGATGCGCATAACGCGCTGTGGTTTGCGGCTGCGTGTGCCCGAGCAGGCGTCCTACGATGGGGAGCGACATTCCGGACGAGACCAAGTGACTTGCGTACGTATGCCGAAGATCGTGAAGGCGCACGTTTTTCAGAGTCGCCTGCTTACAAAGCGCCATCCATACACGCTTAATTTCCTGAGTCGGCTTGCCGGCTACTTCGCCGGGGAAGAGATACGGACCGTCGCCTTTTTCATTCATTGAAACGAGAAGCTGCACGGCGGGCGCGCTTAACGGGACATGCTCAGTGCGCTTCTGCTTGGTGTGATGGCTGGGCTTTGTCCAAACGCCGAGCTCCAGATTAAATTCCGCCCAGGTTGCCGTCAACGCTTCGCCCTTTCGGGCTCCGGTCAACAGCATCAGACGGATCGCATTTGCAGCGGACTGGTTCGGATGTTTGTCCAACGCTTCGCAGAGACGCTCGATTTCTTCGGTCGAAAGCCAGCGGTCGCGCTTCTCCTCGCGATATTTCGGAACTCCCTCGCACGGGTTGTCCGGACGCCATTCCCAGTGCTTCGCCAGGTTCAGCATTTTGCTGAGAAGCGCCCGCACTCTGTTCGCCTGATACGGCGAATCCTTCAGCGATTGGTGCAGTTCTTCAACATCGCGGCGCTTGAGATCGGCGACCTTGATTTTGCCGATCTTGGGGAGAATATCGTTACGCGCCATGCTTTCGTTCGATCTGATTGTGTTCGGTCGCAGATAAATCTTAGCATGCCGCTCCAGGTAGTCGTTGAACAGGTCTTCGATCGTCGGCGCCTCGCGACGGTGCTCTTTATCGGCGAGCGGATCTTCGCCCGTGCGAAGAGCGCCGCGCAGCTGAATAGCCTCCTCGCGAGCAGCCGCGGCGCTGAGCTCGGGATGTCGGCCGATCGTGTAGCGACGCTTTCGCTCATTGATACGGTAGTCGAGGACGAAGGAGATTACGGAGTTCGCCGTGATGCGCACTCCGAAGCCGGGAATCTCCTCGTCGTACAAGATGCGGCTTCCGGTGTGCGGCGCCTTGAGCGAACGGATAATCTTTTCAGTTATGCGGTCTGCCGAAACAGCCATTCTGTGTCACCACTGTGTCACCAAGAAATGCGATCTGAGTGGCAGTGATTGTGACTCGAAATCAGCAGGCTGTCAACGATTGTCCTTGATTTATCAGGCTACAAACGCGGCTGGTCGAATTGTTGTGTCACCACATGTCACCTAATTGTGGCCTGGCCAGCGATTCGTAATCAGCAGGTCGTCGGTTCGAATCCGACGGGTGGCTCCAGAAACCTCAACAATTTTGGGGATTTTCTGAAGATTTTCACGGGTTCAACTCGCTGACTAAATCGAATTGTCTGCAAGCCGTCCGCATTTGTCACGGACGTGCGTGTGATCGAGTTGTGAAGGTTCGTCCAATGTTTCGCCGCCCGACGTTAACGACAGGCGATAAGTGATTGCCGCTACCCGTCTTGACCCACAGAGCCACACCAGCTACTTGATCTTCGCTAAAGAACCATCCTCACCAACAAGGAACTCACAAGGAACTCAAATGAACGCGGCAGTCCGTACCGACCCTGAAACAGGCCTGAAAGTGTTCAACACGCGCGCCGCCAAGGCGTCCGAAAAGATTGCCGGCAAGGGCTATTCCGTCCTCACCGATCAGAAGCTGAAGGAGCTGCCGGAATTGCCGGCTGGCGCGACCTTCAATGCGGAAGAGCAGGCCAAGTACCTCGCGTTCAAGGAGGCCCGCCGCGGCGCCGCCCACTACATGGCGATGGAAGGCGAGTTCAAGAAATATCTGGACGATGTCTATTCGGAGCCGCCGATTCCGCGTGAAGCGCTGACCGACGAGTGCGAGATCCTGGTGGTTGGCGCCGGCTTCGGCGGATTGCTGCTGTGGCACAAGCTGAGCGAAGCCGGCTTCACCGATGTGCGTTTCTGCGAGAAGGGCGGCGACGTCGGCGGTACTTGGTACTGGAACCGCTATCCCGGCATCGCCTGCGACGTCGAATCCTACAGCTACCTGCCGTTGCTCGAGGAGATGGGTTACGTCCCGTCGATGAAGTTCGCCTCGGGTTTCGAGATCCTCGAATACTGCCAGAACATGGCCCAGAAGTTCGGGTTCTACGACCATTGCCTGTTTCACACGACGGTCGCGGCGACAACCTGGGACGAAGCCTCCGGCCGCTGGATCGTCGAGACCGATCGCGGCGACAGGATGCGTGCGCGGTTCGTGATCATGGCTAACGGCATCCTCACCGCGCCGAAGCTGGCGCGCATCGCCGGCATGGAGAAGTTCAAGGGCGAGTCGTTCCACACCTCGCGCTGGAATTACAACGTCGACCTGCGCGGCAAGACGGTCGGTATCATCGGTACCGGCGCGACGGCCGTGCAGGCGATCCCGGAGCTCGCCAAGGTGGTCGGGCAGCTCTACGTGTTCCAGCGCACGCCGTCCTCAATCGACGTGCGCGACCAGCGCGCGACGACCGACGAGGAGCGGGCGACCTGGGCCAACGAACCGGGATGGGCCCGCGCAAGGCGCGCGCGCTTCTCGCGGATATCGGCCGGCCGCAGCGCCATCCAGGCCAACGACGACTACCTGGCGGGCAAGGTTCAGGACATCGGGAAGTCCAGGAAATACGACCGCAAGCTGACCCCGGAGGAGCTGATTCAGAAGCAGCTCGATGCCAACTTCCGCATCATGGAGCAGATCCGGGCGCGCGTGGACGCGATCGTCAAGGATCCGAAGACAGCGGCGGCACTAAAGCCGTACTACCCGTACGGCTGCAAGCGGCCGACCTTCCACGACGAATACCTGCCCACCTTCAACCTGCCGCACGTCCATCTGGTCGATACCGCGCCGATCGGTGTGAGCGAGATCAACGAGCGCGGCATCGTCCATGAAGGGGTCGAATATCCGCTTGACGTGCTGATCTATGCGACCGGGTTCCAGTGGATGGGTACCTCGACCTTCAACATGATCACCGGCCGCGGGAGGCGCACCCTCAAGGAGAAGTGGGAGACCGAGGGGACCAAGACGTTCCTCGGCCTGCATACCCGCGGCTTCCCCAACCTGTTCATCGTCACCGGTCCGCAGGGCGGCGGCGGCAGCTTCAACTTTACCGACGCGATCGACGCGCACGGCGACTATGTCGTGTGGATGCTGAAGACCATGCAGGAGCGTGGCGCGCGGATCGTCGATGTCCGCCAGGAGCTGGAAGATGCGTATGCGGAGCATTGCCGCGTCGTCGACATAGCGACGGCGCCGCTGCGCGATTGTATTTCCTACTATAACGGTGAAGGCAACGCGGCACCGGGGAGCCTCGCCTATTACGGGGGCGGCCAGTGGCACAAGCACCGCATCCCGGCGCAGTCGACGTTAGAGCCTTATCTATTCGAAAGCGGAGATTAGCCTGTTCCGGTGAAGGCCGAAGGGGAACGCATGTGGCGGGACTTATACGCGCATTAGCTCCTCCCAGCAGGAGGTGTAGCGCGAACTCAGGAAGGCGTTGCGCAGTTAGCGTTCTCAGCGGCCATCAACCGTCTGCGGACCGGCGACGGCGAACGCCTCTTGTTATAACCCGGCTTGCCGCCCCAAGTCTGAACGGCGCCGGCTAACTTCGGGCGGGCTTGATGGGAGTTAGGTTGGGAGTTTCGGACCGCGCGGACAAGTGCTCCTGAAGACGCACGCTTGCTGTCACAAGGTCCGCCTCACTCACGATATTGTAACGGTCAAATACGCTCCGTGTCTTATGTCCCGACAGCGCCATCGCCACGCGATCGCCAATTCCAGCGCGAATCATGTTCCGTACGGCGGTTCGCCGTAGATCGTGAACCAGGAGGGGCTGCAACCCCGCCGCCTTACACGCGGTCGCCCAAGCCTTGCGAAAATCGCCGATAGGTTCGCCGTCGCGATGGAACACGAACGGACAATCCGGCCGACGCCTCGCGTGGGCTCGTTCCATGATTTCGAGCAGCTCGCCCGAAAGTGGTAAAAGCCGGCCGTCCTTGCTCTTGCTGATCTCCGGATGCAGACGAACACTCCCGCCGGCAAGGTCCACATCGCGCCATTCCAGCGCCTTCATCTCGCCAAGTCGCCAACCTGAAAAATAGAGGAATGTGACGGGGTCCTGCAGATAGGCTGGCAACTTCCCTTTGAGTGAAACGAATGCCCCATGGTCGAGAAAGCCCTGGCGGGCGTTGTCTTCTTCCAAAGTCGGTACGTAGGGCGCGTGGCTGAGGCGACCGTCCTGGACCGCGAGGGTGAACATTCGGCGGAGAGCCGCGAGCTCCCGATTGATACTTGCGTTCGCCGCGTCCGCTTGCTGGCGGTCGACCGCGTAAGCCTTGATGCGGTGCGTCGTTATGTCGATGGCGCGATCAGAACCGAAAAACTTCCGCAGATGGCTAATTGACAGTCGCGCCGAGCGCCCTGAACGCCGGCCGTTGATTTGGTAGTCGGCAAGCAGCGCTTGCGCCAAATCATCAAAGGTCACGCGCTCCTGCTTCGCCGCGACCAGCTTGCCTTGGCGAGCCTCACCGATCCTCTGCTCCAACAGCTTGCGCGCCGCCGACTCATTGTCGGACCGTGAGCTTTCTCGATGCTCCTTGCCGCGGTGAGAAAACGCAATCCAGTAAATCGAGCCGCGCTTGAAAATTCGGCCCATCCCCCTCATCGATCATGCCTCCGGCGCGCCGCACGAAAGCGCTTCGCGCGTCCGTCAATTCCTCAACGACTTCGCGTCGTCAAAACCGCGCTCGCCAGCTACTCGTCGGAAACGATCGTTGCCTTTTATAAGCAATTGGCTCGGCAGAATCGGGATCAGCGAAAACGCTCGCGATATTCATTATCGGGTCGTGATTTTAAAAGGACAATAGCCGTTTACTTCGGCGGGTAGGGCATGATTTGCGGCACCCTGCCGGTAAGTTTGGCGGTCTCAAGCGCTTTCTTGAGCACGTCGTTGTAACCCTTGAGGTTGTAATTTTCTTCCTGGACCGTGGCCAACTGGTCGTGCAGCAGGCTGTTGTCGTTCTCGAGTTTTTGGACGCGGGAGTTCAGATCATTAATTCGCTGGGTTGTTTCGGCGGCGGTGACCTGGTCCTGCTGATAATGGCGGTAGGCGAAGTATCCGGCGATTGCGGCAAGAATAAGAAAGACGACCACAGCACGCAGCATGACGAATTTACCTTTGGACGGAGTGCGGCCCGATTGTGCTCAGACGTATGGAAAGCAGTGTAACCCGAGGGCACGGCATCGTTCGATAAACTCTTTGAACCCTTTGCGCTCAATAACCATTTCGAGGCGCGTAATCAAGAACTTCCTGGAGCGAAGGTGGTGCATAATGGACGTAGAGAGCAAGGAAACCATTGAGTTAGCCATCAACACCGGTAAGGCAGCGGCAGATGAGCTTATCGACCGCGCGGCTTTGCGGCTGCAGGCAGGTAGCGCGGATCTGCTGGCGCGCGCCGAAGCTACCGGGGAAAGGCTGATCGACCATGCGTTCACAAAATTGCAGGCGCTCGTCAATTCACTCGACGGATGGGGTCTTCAGTCAACCAAACCCGATAAATGAAACGATCATGTCCGCCGCGCTGTTGGATTTGAGCAGGCTTCGCCTATTGGCCGGGAGGGCGAAGGCGATACGTGAACGCCGCATTTCCTGGCGTTTCCTCGTCCATAGCCGAGGCGGAAGATACCTTATTTTCGTCCAGGCTTTCTATTCGGCGGTTCCGTGGACATGTCGTCACGCCACATCGTGAATGCCTGATCCACGAGTTGCGCTCCCTCAAACAGTGCTGTTACCCAACCCTCAATCGCGCCAAGAACAAGCCCGTTTTTGGTCACATCTCGGACGAACAGATTGTCGTGGTCGAGCTTTTTCGCGAAATTCTCGAGGCCGGCGGCAGTGGCGCGCGCGACGCCTGTCGCCAGATGGACGTTAGCGCGCGTAAGGCGCAAG
Organism: Binataceae bacterium (SeqCode); assembly: GCA_052145175.1. Classification (GTDB taxonomy): domain Bacteria; phylum Desulfobacterota; class Binatia; order Binatales; family Binataceae; genus JAJPHI01. The sequence continues at coordinate 9,624 of JBKQPD010000177.1, forward strand.
ATTGCGTCGGATTGCACAGTCTTCTTCTCAGCCACAGCATCTCCTCCGTTTTTATATAACCCTTGATGGCCTCGCCCTCACGGTCCTGCGCGAGGTCAACCGTGAGGCTCGCCGAGCAGTCTCCGCGCTTCGCGTAGCCCTTCAGCCTTCCACGGCGCTTCGCAAGAATCGGTCAGCAGAACCAGCCTAGCACGCGCCTCCTCCGTGGCACCACTTTCGGCCAGCGCCTTGACCAATCCGAGCGTTCCGCGAACTTCGTACAGTCGCATGCCGTTGCGCCGGGCCGATTGGATAGTTTCGTTCCAGGCGCCCTCGATTACCCGCCAATCGCCGCTACGCTCGAGGATTTCGGCGCGAGCGCCAAGAACGATGGTTTCTTCGAGCACCATCTCCCCAACGGCGGCGGCGGCTTCCTCGATGATTTCAGCCGCCTCGGCCAACTGGCCCGCCGCGGCGCAGACCGAAGCAAGAATCGAAAGGAACCACGCGTGGGGTAAACGCTGGCCGTTCGTCAACCACCCGGCAATAGCGCGGCGAATCCTGTCCGGAGCGTCCGCTGAGTTGTCGATCGCCATCGCGGCCCAACCAGCGTAGACATCCAGTCCTGACGCCATTTGTTCGAGCGCGTGGGCGCGGGCGAATTCGGCGCCCTCGCTCGCTACGTGCAAAGCAGCGACGGGTTCCTTCAGGAACCAGTGCAAGGCCGCGGCGTTCAGCATGCAGTACGCGATGGTTGGCGGAGACTCGAGCTCGCGCGCCGCGACCAGCGAAGCCGCCGACAGCTCGCGCGCTTTGCCGGTGTCGCCCGTAAGCACCAGCGCAACCGCGAGATAAGCCATCGCGAGAGGTCCAGCGTCGAATGCCCTGGCAGCGGAGTCGCCTTGCGTATAGCAGTCGACCGCCGCACGTAAATGATCGACGCTCTGCGCGAGCCGCCCGCGATGAAAAAGGGTCATACCTAACGCGAGATGCGACCAGCAGAGGGAGTAAGCAGTACCTTCGCTTTCGGCACTCTTGAGCCGCTGTTCGGCGACAGTCTGGGCGGCGTGAGCCTCGCCCCGTGTGACGTGCATCTGCCATAGGCCAAGCAGCGCTGCCGAACGATTTGGACGGAGCCGGCTACCGAGCTCGCGCACCCGTTTGTAGGCGGCTTCGGCCTCCGGCGCAGCCAACCCTTTCGTCGCTGAAAGAATCGACGCCTCCGTCATACGCAAGGACATCTCGCGCTGATCCCGTGAATCCGAGCTCGGGATCGCAGCCAGCAATTCAATGGCCTTCGCACAATGGGCCGCGGCTTCGACCAAGGCTCCGCGCCGGGAAGCCCGCTCGCCGGCGAGCTGCCATGCGCGGCTGGCTTGATCGGCATTGCCGGCCGCCGTGTGATGATACGCGAGCGTCTCCGGCTCGGCCTTGACGGCGAGCGCTTGCGCCGCGGCGTTGTGGAGAGCGCGCCGTCGCGTGCGCAAAAGAGAATTGTACGCGACGTCGCGCACCAGGGCATGTTTGAACATGTAACGTGCGTCGGGAGGAGTCCCAGAGGCAAGTAGCAGGCCGGAATCCAGCAGGTTTTTCAGGCTCGCATTGAGCTGTTTCTCGTTCTGGTCGGTAATTTCGCGCAGCATGGGATAAGAAAATTCGCGGCCAAACACCGATGCGATCTGCGCCGTTTCCTTGGCGCTGCCAGTCGAATCGATCCGGGCCGTCAGCAAATCCGCGAGCGTCGCAGGAATATCCTGATAAGAGGACACGTCGCCGCTTCGAGCCGCCGCGACGCGGGATAGCTCTTCAATGAACAAGGGCACGCCGCCACTGCGGTCGAGTACCAGCTCGACGACCGCGTTCGGAACCTCAGCGTCTATGCGCCAGGCGCGCGCCAAGCCAGCGGTCTCTTCCCGGCTCAGCCCCCCAAGTTCGACATACGAGCAGTCAGGGCCCGCCGTCCACGGCGCGGTAAATTCGGGTCGTGCGGTGCACAGCAGCATTAGTGCGGACGACCTGCCGCGGTCGGCCAGGTATTGGATCAGTTCGATCGTCGAGGGATCGGACCACTGGATATCTTCCAGAACCACCACGAACGGTTGCAGCCGCGCGATCTCCAGCACCCAGTCCACGATGGCCGCCATAAAGCGTTTGCGCTTTTGGTCGGGCGAGGACAGCAGCGGAGTGCGATCCGGCGGCAGCGGCAGATTGAGCATCTCCGCAATCGCGGGCAGCGTGGCATCCAGGCGCGGCGTGATGTTGAGCAGGTTGCGCCGGATGCGCGACATGGCGGCGACAGGGGATTTGTCGTCGGGCTTCACGAACGCGCGTTCCAACCCCTCAATCACCGGGGCGAAAGGAGTATCAGTGGAAAAGGGCGAACAAAAGCCTTCAATCCAGGTATGGGGCTCAGCTTGCAGTGTCGCAGAGAACTGCTGCACCAGCCGGGACTTGCCCATCCCAGGCTCGCCATGGACAACTACCACCTGGCGGTGGCCCCGTGCGGCACGGGCCCAATGTTCGGTCAGGATCTCCAGCTCGGCTGCGCGACCGACAAATGGAGTAGTGAGACCGATCGATTTAAGCCGGTTGCGCACGCCGGTCGCTTCGCGCACGCGATAAAGGACGACCGGCTCCGTGACGCCCTTCATCTGGAAAGCGCCGAGTGACTCGACTGCAAAGCGGCCGCCGACCAGGTTGTTAGTCGCCTCCGTGATGACCACGGTGCCTTCGGCCGCCAGGCTTTGCACACGGGCGGCGACGTTGGGAGTTTGACCAAGCGCCGCGGTCTCGCGCCGCGCACCCGCCCCGATCTCGCCGAGCACCGCCCGTCCCGTATGAATTCCCACGCGCGCCGCAAGCTTGCGATCTTCCCGCAGACTGCGGTTCACACGTTCGAGGGCGGCGAGGATCTCGAGTCCCGCTCGTATCGCGCGCTCCGGGTCATCGCCGAGCGCGACCGGCCAGCCAAAATAGGCCACTACCCCGTCGCCGAGGTGTTGCGCCACATGCCCCTTGAGCGTGATGATCGCATTGACCACGGTGTCCTGATAGACGCGAAGGACCTCGCGGTAATCTTCCTCGTCCAGACGCCCGGCCATCTCGGTCGATCCGACCAGGTCACAGAACAGAACGGTCAGCTGTCGCCGCTCACCGTCGGCCTGTACCGGCGCCGGGGCCGACTGGAGTGACGTCGTTTCAAGCGGAGTTCCGCAGGCGCTGCAAAACCGCGCGCCCGCCATGGCGATTTGGCGGCAGCGTGGGCAGGCCATCGCCGACTTCCCGCCACACGCCAGGCAGCTCGCATCCGAAAAATCATCCCGGCCGCACTTCTCGCAGATGGTCGACATCCACTCGCTCATGGAATTCGCGGACGCGCTCGCTTAACGCGCTCCGTCAGAACGGAACCCGATTAGCCACTCCAGAGGACCGAGCCATGCTCCACTCTGAAATTGGTCTTCATCCGATAGCCAGCGGACGTGTTGGACGGGTCAAGGCCGAGTTCCTTCCTGATCGGATGACTGTCGAGTTCGCCGATCTGAAGTTCATAAAGGTGGTCGAGCGGTTCGACGGCTTCGGCCCCGAAAAGCACGTACTCAGCCGTCGTGATCTGGCTGAAGCAGGCTTTGGCCGGCACCCCGGTCTTGTGATCTTTCACGTCACGGAACTGCTTATAGAAGATCTCCTTGACCCCGGTGTTGGCCCAACTGTCGAGCAGATCGCCGACCGCGCCGACCCCGCCGACCAAATCCATAATGCCAAAGAGCGCGTTCGGGATTTTGCCCTTACGATGGATACGGATAAATTTCTTATGCCAATCCCACAGATCGTCCGTCTTATTGCCGCCAAACGTAGTAAGTTCGAAGGATCCCGGGTTAGCCGTATGATCGCCAGGGTCGATATCGAGCAGACCATAGGTCTTCGCGTAGCCGAACACCTCGCGACCGCCCGTCATCGAATTAGGGTTATCGACCCACACAAAAGGCGAAAAGAGCGCTGGGAAAATACCATCATTATTTGTCTCAACGAGGACCGGCACGTGCACCAGCACGTTTTTCTCTCGTACGCCTGGCCGCTCGGCGTTGCCGCCGCTGACGTGAGCGATCGAGCCGGCAATTATCACGACCCAGGGACCAAGCGGCGCACACTTGACCTCGCCGTTCGAAGGGTCGTTGAAGACCCTCTTGCACAATTGGCCCAACGCATCGATCTTGGCCTCGACGGCGAACACGAACAGGTCCGCTCCCCGGCACACAATGGGAGGCTCTGCGGTCATTACGGGGCCAAAATCGAGGTATTTGAGCAAAGACATGATTGCAGTCCTGAACTGGGGCTACCGTTAGCGGGCCTTGTGAAAGTTAAGCCCGAACATATCCTCGCGCCATGCTTTCGGCAAGCCGCTATAGCTCGATAGAATCGGCTTGCTTATTCTACCGATGAACGACGGTTAACAGGGAGTATTCCGGGGCGCCGACCAACAAAGACGCAAGATTAGATCGATCGGTTATGGACGTTCTTGTTTTAGGAGTCAGTGGTCATATCGGCAATGCCGTCGCCCGCGAGTTGCTCGCCCGAGGACATCAGGTAACGGGAGTCAGCCGGGGCACTCGTCCCGCGCGGAATCTCGCGGGCCTGCCGATTCGCCATATTCGGAGCGACATTGGCGATGGAAAGCAACTCGATTCGTGGGTGCGACGCCACGACGCGATAATCGACGCCGCGGCTCCCTACCCGATCGCACTGGCTCAGCCTGGCGAAGCGGGCGTGCCGACGTTGCTGCGTCAGGCGAATCGGCGGACTCGCGCGCTCCTCGAAGCCGCCCGCAAACACGACGTCTGTCTTGCCTACGTGAGTTCGTTTGGCACGCTCCCGCAGCGCCGTTTTGGGCTTGATCGGATTGCGACGGAACTGATGCGGCAGTTGCATCCGTACTTCGCGGTCAAGGAAAGTATCGAGCGCGCCATGCTCGCGGCGGCGGCCGACGGACAACCCGTCGTGGTCGTTAACCCCACCGGATGCCTCGGGCCGTGGGATCAGAAGGAGCGCAACCGATGCTTCGTGCCGGCGCTCCTCCGTGGTGAGATTCCAGCCTCAACCGATCAGATGCTCAACGTCATCGACGTACGTGACGCCGCGGCGGGGGTGATCGCCACGCTCGAAGCCGGACGTTACGGCGAACCGATTGCTCTAATCGGGCACAATATATCGAATGAGATCCTTTTCCGCTGGATCTGCGAAATCGGCAGGGTGAGCCCGCCGCGCATGGTCACCCCGAGCGGCGCGGGTGTGATCTCCACTTACCTGACCGAGCTCGCGCTGGGCGCGCTGCGGGTCGAGACGCCGTTGCCGGCGCTGATCGCGATGTTGACTTATATGCATGACTATCTTGCGCCAAGTGTCGCGCAAGAGGAGCTCGGCGTCGTGCTCAGGCCGTTGTCCGCGACGCTGCTCGAGAGCATCGCCTGGTACCGGCTGATCGGTTACTGCTGAGGTGTCGGTGCGCGGTCAATTCCGCTCGATCACCCAAACCGTCAGCGCCTCGATAAATTGCCGATCGCGGGAGTCCGGCATCCCGGTATAAATGCGCGAAAACTCGTGGAGCGCGGCGCCCGCCAATTCCTCGGCGAGATGCCGCGCATAGTAGATGCAATCATATTTATCGAACAATTTCCGCATCCAAAGGACCTGTTTGCGCGTGCGTTGCAGCCGGCGTCGGGCGAGGATGCGAACGAGTTCAGCACGTTCGGCCGGCGCGGCCTCCTGGAGCAAGCGGATCATCATCAGGGTGCGCTTGCCTTCCATCAAGTCGCCGTTGAGCTCTTTCCCGTAGTGGGCGCTCGGCGCGAGATTCAACAGATCATCCTGGATTTGAAAGGCGGCGCCGAGAAAAAACCCTAAACGGATGAAAGGATCCAAATCCAGGGTACCGCGCGTGCCAATCAGGGCGCCGGCGCGCATCGGGAAAATCGAGGCCAGCCAACAGGTCTTCTTGAGCACCATCTCAAGGTAGTCGGCCTCGCGCAGCCGGCCGTTGGCTTCCTCGCGCCAACCGAGCTCAAGCGCCTGACCCTCGGCCGATTCGCGCGCCGTCCGCACCGCCTCGTCAAAGATACGCGAAGCGAGCTCCGGGCCCATGGTCCGCCAGTTTTCGAGCAGCGGGCGCAGGCTGGTAAGCAGCAGCAGGTCGCCCGCGTTCAATGCAAGGGGAACGCCGTGCAAAGCATTGAGTGACGGTCGCCCACGGCGACTCTCGCTTTCGTCCTCGATGTCGTCATGGATGAGCAAAGCGTTGTGCAACAACTCGATCGCGGCCGCAGTGGGCAAAACCTCGTCGAGCGACGCGCCAAACGTGCGCGCGACGGCGACGCAGAGGCTCGGACGCATCATCTTGCCGGGCCGTGTTGGATAGTCGGCCACCAGGTCGTAAAGGTAGCGGCGCGGCTCGCCACCTTCGAGGTAACGACGCACCGCCTTGCGCGTCATCGAACCGTATTCGTGGAGGGTCGTTTCGACGATCGTGGTTGATACTCGTTTCGCCATCGCGGCTTGCGACAGGAGCTACTTATTTCGCGACGCGTACGGTCAGCACGCCTTGCGGTTCGCCGGATTCGCGCTCAAGGAGCAATCCGCTGCAAATCGCGCCAGCGCTCATTCGTGGCACGCGAATTCGCAGGGAAGCCTTTTTACCCTTCGCCGCTTTGGCGAACTCGAGACCCTTCACAACGGGCTTTGCAATTCCCGGTGCGTACAGCCCCGTCGTTACCAGCACCAGGCGTTCCGCCCCCGGGCGTAACTCGAGCGTCGCTTTCACGGGTTGCGGCGAGCTCAACTCAATCTCGACGGCGGAGTTAGCCTCAAGAAACCCGCCACGACCCGTACGATTGCCGACCGCCAGCGGACTGCCGGGCGCGACCGTTTGATTGAATCCCGCGGCGCCCGCCGAGTTGATTATCTGGCCCACGAGCGGGACTAAATCCGCGACCGAACGGAACATGCGGGCCACCGTGTTTTGGAGGTCGGGAACGCCGCCGGTTGGCTCCTTGGCGCGTTTGGAACGATATTGCCGCTCGACCGATTCCGCATGGCGCATGTGCTCCTCGATCACGCCGTAACCCAGCTTCACGCCGTCGATCGCGCCATTGTCCCGGCGGCTCTCAGCGCCAGTTCCTGAGGCGGTCGCCAAGGGGCCGTCGGGTTGCCAGGAATCCGGCTGGCGCAAGGCGCCGGGCCACGTGCGCAGGGGCGCCGTCCGGGCTGGTCGAGCACGGCGTACCCGGGCCCCATGCTCTCCGCTCCCAGTGCTTTTACGGATTGTCATAACCGATGATGTCCTCAAGCTTGGGCAACGCCGCGATCGCGTGGGCCGCCAGCCGTCCCGAGATGAAGGCCGATTCGACGCAACCCAGGTTCAATCCGCAATCGGTCCAATCGCCCGCGATCGTCAAATTGTCATAACTATAGTCGAGCGGCGAGATACGATACTCGATGCTCCCGGGAACGGACAGCACATAGCGGTCACTCGGGTTGACATTTGCGGTCCAGAACTGTGACGCAAAGCGCGACTCATCGCGCGATGGTCTGCTGCCAGCAGACTCCGCCGGATCGACCAGCAACTCCCAACGGAACTTCCCCGAGGTATCCACGCTTTTCGGCAAGATCGTGCGCAGGTTGGAGCGGATCCACGCAACCGCATCGTCGCGAACCTGCTCGCGGCATCGCTTGGCGAAATTATGACTCTCGCGACGTCGAGTTTTCGGCGGTTCGCGCATCGCACCACATAGATAGATCAGGGAACGTGGCCGGACGGGCCACTTCTCTTCCCGGATCAGATGGCGCATATCGGCCCACGTGTCGAAGGGTTTGGCAAAGCCTGACATAGTGGTGGGCAGGCCTTCCCAACCCAGTGACGCCATGTCCGTCCGCAACCAGAGCTGGAAGGCTTGCGTGGGGATGGTCTTGACACGCTCCACCATTGCGGCCCAGCGCGGATTACTCGCCACGATCTCGCCGCAAACGTCCGGGATCGCGCCGAGGCCGACGCCCAAGACCACCAGATCGAAGTCTTTTCCTACATGCAGGGTCATGGCCCCGCTCCGCCTCCGCTCCCAATGTGACTCGAATTCCCAACCTTCGGCGCGCAAGCGAGCACCGTCGACGAGCTGACCATAATCCGGTGCGGAGGGCCAGCACGGCAATCCGCGTATGTCGATCAAGGGCTGATACTCATCGCCGTTCTTCACCTCGGCTTGAACATCAAACTCCAGCGCGGCGACGTGTCCGGGCGCTTCCGTGGCAGGCGTCCCAAGGCTCACATTACGCAGACGATGGAAGAACTTGAAGCTGACGCCGCGCCGTTTCAGCACTTCGTAAAAGGGCGCGAAGACGACGTCGCCCATGCCCGCCTGCATCTTCCACATCATCGCACCGCGATAGGTGAAGAACATGCGCAAACAGGCCCGCAGCCCGAGCCCCGCCGCCATCCGCGGGCGCCGGACGTCGCCGTCCTCATAGGCCATCGCCAGGTCGTACAGACCACGCATCAGGTCCGAATTGACCGAACGCTCGGACGCACCGTTGAGCCGCAGCCACTCACGCGTGTCATAGGCGTTCAGGCAATCGAAACCGCTCGGCTCGCTCAACAAATTGAACCGGAGCGCCCCGCGCTGGAAGGCCAGGAGCAAATCGACGACTTCCCAAACGGATCGTAGCTCGGGGTCGTCCGCGATTACGCCGGCGAACTGCTGGTTCAGGTTTTCGGCGACAGTTTCCAGGAGTGGCATCAGCAGGTTCAACCCGGGCAGCGGCGCCGCACGGAAAACCAGTTCGACAAAGCGCAGCGCGCTGACCAGCCCGGTCACGGTAGTCAGGACACCATACTTGAGGTATTGCCGTACGGTCGCCTGCATCTCGGCCGACGAGGCGATATTCAGGTCAAAAGCGGAGGTGGATGGGGCAGGCCCGGGACCCTGGCGCGCAGGTTCATCAACCGTCGGCGGCACGCTGGCCAGCAGGGTCCGCAGCAGCGTCGCCGAGCGCACGAGATAGCTGGAGGTGGTAAACGGGTTGTAATCGGTCAGAGGATCGCCGGGCAGCCCGTCGCCGGGCGGAAAGTGTGCGAGCCATTGCCGCCGCGCCGCGCTGCCTATCCCGATAAATGGTTCGGCGACGAAGGCGTCGCGCCAGTCCGCGATCCGGCATTTAAGCGGGTCGCGGCCGAGTTCCGCGTAGCATTCACGCATCAGGCGAAAGGCATTCTCGTAAAAGCCCATCCAAAGGTGAAGTCCGTGCTCCTCGATCCGATCAGCCGGACCCCTGCCCGACGCGCCCTTGCCGCCGAGCCTCCACCCTGATTGATAGACCGTGATGTGATATTTGCCCCGATGCTGTGGGCGACTGAGTTCGACGGCCGCCGCCATCGCGGCACATCCCCCACCGACGATCGCGACCTCAATTCGATCAGTTCTGCCCGACCTGCTTTTCATCTTGCCGAAGGGTGTAGGACGTTCTCACAGGCCGTCACAGGTCCGACCGCAGGCATCCGCCACAAAACCTGCCACTCAGTTAGTCGAGATTACGTCCCTTGGCAAGATACTGCAAAGTCTAAGCTGGAGACACCGAGTCTTCGCGCCTCGGTCAGTGGGATTCGCCCCGGCCGTCAGCCGCATGAATCGTTACGAACTTCATGTGCGATTGCGGCGGCGCGCGCCATTTGCGCCCGGTCAAAGGACATCAGCAGCACCCCGGTTTCATCCTCCGGCGTACCTCGATAACCTTGCGGCGGGCCGTAACGCACTTCCGACGCGGAATTGCGGTACCGGTTGATAAGCTCTTCGGCGACTGGGCGCCACGTGGTTTCGCCGACGACGATCCGGTCGTGGTCGATATACAAAATCATCCCGTAACGATATCCGGGCAAACGGTCCCAATTCTCTGCGGGGTCCATGATCGCGGGAGGGGCTGGTGGTCCGACGACGTCATCCACCGGTATCAGCTGGAGTTTCGCTATCTGTGTTGCCTTGAGATCGTCAGGAATGCCCCCGTGGGACAAGTAGTCTTGTATTCCAACGATCAGCATCTCCATGCGTTGTTCGTCGAAGCACTTTCTCCACTTATCAAGCGAGGCATTTGTCGAACCGGGCGCGGAGAGATTGAGGCGATAGAGAGAGACTCCCCCCACCGTTTGCGGTGTGACGCCAAGACCGGATACGACGTTGCGCCAGATTGGCAGTTCCCGATCATCAACGATCAGGACCGTCACCCTCTTCGCGATCAGATAAGCCTTTAACTGCTCAGCTGCGTGCGGAAGGTATTGCTCACGAATAAAAGCATCCAATATTGGCCAATTCGCAACCGTAGCAGGCCACGGCCCCGCACCTTGGGCGAGGTTGAAGTACATCTTGCTCTGCGCTTGCCACATCATTGCCTCATTGCGTGGCCAAACCGGAATAACAAATACGGTATCGCCGGAAGATATATATTTCTTGTACAGGTCGGTCCTGAAAAATTGTGGAGAGTCTGTCGCAGAGTCCCAGAAGCCGGGCGAGAGGTTCGGCAACAGGCACGCGAAAACAACCGCGGCTACGGCTATTTTAAAACCCGTCCGGGCGAGAGTCGTCGAAAACCATAAGGCAGTCATCAATCCAAGAATCAGGAATCCATACTGGCAAAAGCGCACCGGCGCCGCGTTCTTCAGGACTCCTATCTGGAATAATGCCCAAGGCAGGCCGACCTTTGACTCTTGTCCCCTGACCATTAGCAGCGGACCGAGCGCCAAAAGCAAAATGACCACCAGGAGATCGACCAGCAATCGACCGCTGTTTTCGCTCCAGTGCCTACGCGCAAAAACCACGGCCATCGCAATCAGCGGCCATGACAAGAAGGCTCCGGTGTCGCCAACTTCGCCCCAATTGAAAGGCCCCGAGATCTTCTCGAACCACGGTAGCCGGCCTAACGCGTTGCTGGGGTTGGGAATGATATAGTTCAGAAGGTCCGCCGACAGCATGTGATCACTCCATAGTGATTTGCTGCAGGGCGCATGACCGATGAACGCGTACAAGTACGGGCTGACCAAGGCTATCGCCGCCACGTACGCGCCCCCCGCAATACAAGTGAAAGTCAGTACGCGGCTACGCCTCGTGGGATCGGTAAGCCAGGTGACGGCGAGCGCGATTCCACCGAACACGGTCATCGAAGCAAAGGTCTCGGGCGAGACTAGAAACTGAACCATCAGCAGCAGCGCGAGCCATAAGAGCAGCCAAAACGTTTCGAGTTCCTGCCGAAACCACCGCAGGGCGAGACAATCAGGGGAATCGGAAAAAGCCAGATCGAATGCAGCCGCGCATACAGCAGTTGCGCCAGCATCATCGGACTGAAGCCAAAAATATAGCCGCCGAGCAGGGAACCCGCGTAGGTTCCGCTGACATATCGACACAAAACGAATGCGGACCAGGCAGAGATCGCGAGGCCGAGTATGCATAGAACGTTTAGACTGAGGATCGGTCCGAATGCGCTAGTCAACGGCGCGGCGACGAGGCTGAGCAGAGGAATACTGGTTGACCAGGTCACATTGAACCCGGTCGGGACCCAGATGGTATGCGTGACGAAGGGGTTGACGTGGTGAGCCAACGAATATGGCCACCACGCCAGGAACTACATCATAAGCTCGGGGTCAGGACCTTCGCCGATATGGAAAGTAATAATTTGGCCGAAAAGTCCGCGTCCAAAGAAAAAAAGCGCCAAAATGAGGTAAAGAGCAAATGCTCCCAATCCCCATCGGTCGCGCTTGCGCATCCCCCAATTCCCCCGCCGTTCCGCCATTTCAGCACAACAGTTCTTCACGCAGCACAATCTTTGTCGCCGTGACAAGATCATCGGCAACATAGTCGGAAGTAAGTGTGTGGCTTAACCCCGTTTGACTAGCCATTGTACCCACCAGAATGGTCTTGACTCCCGCGGCGCGCCCGCATTCGACGTCGGTCAACCGGTCCCCGATCATCCATGATTGTCGCATGTCGAGCATGAACCGATCACGCGCGCGGAGCAGAAAATACGGTGACGGCTTGCGGCATCGGCACGGCCCTGAATAAGCGGGGACGACACCCTCGGGATGATGAAAGCAATAGTTGAATCCGGCGAAGCTGACGCGCGCGTCAGTCAGTGCTTCCTCGAGTCTGCGGTGAATCGCTTCAAGGGTCGCGAGACTATTTTTGCCCTTGGCATAGTCGGGTTGGTTCGAGACCAGGAAGAGCAGGAATCCGGCCTCCTGAAGCGCCGCAAGCGCGGTTGTGACTCCGGGAATCAGTTGAAATTGCGCCGGGGTCAGCGGCGCCTCGAAGGCGCCGGTTGACGGATTGCGAATGTTATGATTAAGCACACCGTCGCGGTCCAGAAACACCGCTCGACGCAGTGTCAAACGGCCCGCTCCCATTTCATTTCCCGTTTGCGCAAACGCGGATGCGACACAATCAGATGCCAGACGATCGCTTGAAACGCCTCCGTATGCGGAGTCACGGTCTCCGGTGATACCGTTGGCACGATCACGCAGGCGTCCGCAACCTGCGCGGTGAATCCGCCGTCCCGGCCAACCACCCCTATCACCTGGGCGCCGACCTGCTTCGCGAGCTTCAACGCCGCGACGATATTCGGACTGATGTTCTTCTGGAGATTTCCGCCACCGACGGAAAGCACAAACAGCGTATCGTTGCCGCCCAGATTGCTGTCGCATAGCCAGTTGGCGAAACAAGACTCCCAGCCGTCATCATTAATCCGCGCCGTCAACTCAGCGACGTTGTCGGTAGGCGTGTAGCTTTCGATTCCGGCAATTTTACGGAAGTCGTTGACCGCGTGACTCGCGTTGCCGGCGCTGCCGCCAACTCCCAGAAAGAAGAGCCGCCCACGGCGCGCCCGCGTCGCGCACAATATTTCGATGGCTTTGTCGATTTGTACGCGATCGAGCCTACTTGCGATCCGCGCCACCTCGTCAAGATACGTCGACGTATAATCGCTCACCCCTGCACTTCCCCCGCGACCGCGGATCGGCCGATGCCGAGTCCACCTACGAACGACACCAAAAATTATTGCCAGACGACCGCACATGTGACAACTAGTTATAAGTCAGCTACGGGCAGCATGGTCGGGCGCCTGGGGCCTTCGCACAGGGGGAAAGTGAGCAGCATAAGCAGGCGTATCGCGGTTGCGATGATCACGCGCAACGAAGAGCGCGCGGTCGGCAAAGTGATCGGCGATATTCGTCGCGCCGCACCGGAAGCCGCGATCGTCATCGTCGACAGCAGCTCCGACAGCACGCCGACGATCGCCGAGTCGATGGGCGCGCGGGTGATTCGACAGGTTCCCGCGCGTGGTTATGGCCCCGCGATGGATCGGGCGCTGCATGCCGCCGACCGCGAGGTCATTGTCACCCTCGATTGCGACGACACTTACCCGGTCGAGTTCATCGAGCCTATGGCGCGAATGATTCTGGAAGACGGGTACGATCTGGTCGACGGTTCACGCCTGGCCGGCAAGCCGGAGGCAATGCCCTGGATTAACTATCTCGCAAACTGGGGTTTTGCGTTGCTGGCTTCCCTGGTTTTCTTTCATCGCTTACGGGACCTGCACAGCGGGATGCGCGCGTATCGCAAAAGTCTGCTGGACAATCTCACTTACACCGTAAATGGCGCTGCTCTGCCGGTGGAACTGCTGTTGCGGCCGATTCGGCGGGGCTACAAAGTCAAGGTAATTACGATTCCCTACCGCGAGCGGATCGGCGAGAGCACCATGCGGCCCCTGCGGAGCGCGTGGTGGACGTTGCGGCGGATTTGCATCAGCCGGTTTGCCTGATGATGGTCGGCTCAATGCCAGTCGCTACCGCACACTGAGCGGTCGCTTTCGCGTGAAATCATATGACTGATCGTTATTTCATAGTCGGGGGCGCCGGTTTCATCGGAAGCCACTTCGCCGACGCTTTGCTGGCGGGCCGCGAAGTTGCCGCGGTTACGCTCTACGACAACTTCGCTTCCGGACGCGAATGGCACTACGAAGCGCATATCGGCGATCCTCGTTTTCGCATAGTGCGCGGGGACGTCGGCGATTGCGACCGCTTGACCGCGGCGATGCGCGGGCACGAGGTGGTAATTCATCTCGCGTCGAATCCTGACATTGCCCGCGCGGCACGCGAGCCGGAAGTCGACTTTTACCAGGGCACGATGCTGACCAATAATGTCGTTGAGGCAATGCGGCGAAGCGGCGCACACCGGATCCTCTATGCTTCCGGCAGTGGCGTCTATGGCGATCTCGGCGAGCGCGAAGCCACCGAGGATCATACGCCGTTGGAACCAGTCTCAACTTACGGTGCAAGCAAACTCGCGGGTGAGGCGCTGATAAGTGCTTACTGCTTTATGTTCGATCTAACCGGCTGCGCGTTCCGCTTCGGCAACGTGGTCGGGCCGCGTCAAACTCACGGCGTTGGCTTCGATTTCGTCCGGCACTTGCGAGCGAATCCGTCCAGACTGACAATCCTGGGCGACGGCCGGCAAAGCAAATCCTACATTCATGTCAGTGATGTGGTGGCGGCGGTGTTGCACGCTAATCGCGCCAGCACCAAGCGCTTTCAGGCATTTAACGTCGCCACCGGCGATTACATCACCGTGACCGAGATAGCCAATCTCGCCGTGGAATGTCTCGGTCTCAGGCCCGAACCACAATTCGAATACACGGGTGGCGACCGCGGGTGGAAGGGTGACGTGCCGATCGTTCGCCTCGCCACTGACCGCATACGGACACTTGGCTGGCGATGCTCACTGAATAGTCGCGCGGCGTTGCGCGAATCCCTGATCGCGATGATTGCCGACGACCGGGTCAGCCGTGGATGAAGCGATGCCGGCGGTCGCGATCCTTGCGGGCGGGCTGGCGACGCGCTTGCGCCCGGTGACCCTCACCATTCCGAAGTCGATGGTCGAAGTCGCAGGTGAGCCCTTTATCGCCCATCAATTGCGTCTTCTGTCCGAGGGCGGGGTCCGCGTGGTCGTCATCTGTGCCGGGCACCTGAGCTCGCAGATAGAAGACTTCGTTGATGATGGCCGCCGCTTCGGCTGTGTTGTGCGCTATTCGATTGACGGTGAGCGACCCTTGGGAACGGGCGGCGCGTTGCGCAAGGCGCTGCCGCTGCTCGGGCCACACTTCATGGTCATGTACGGTGATAGCTACCTGCCGATCGATCTGCGTCGAGTCCATGTGGCGTTTCGCAATGCGGGATTGGACGGATTGATGACGGTTTTTCGCAATGAGGGGCGCTTCGACACAAGCAATGTCGATTTCGCCGATGGCCGTATCATGCGGTACGACAAGCGGACACCGCCGCCGGATATGAAATATATCGATTACGGTCTGGGAGTGCTCAGACGTAATTGTCTACTAGAATTTGATCTTGACCGGCCATTCGATCTCGCCGAGGTCTACAGTCGGCTGGCTGCGCGCAGGATGCTGGCCGGCTACGAGGTTGATCGACGCTTTTTTGAAATAGGCTCGCCAGCCGGACTGGCGGAAACCCGGGCGTTTCTCACGAGCGGCGCGCAAGACCGTGGAGGCTGCAAAGAGCAGTGATCATAACCAGAACTCCGCTGCGCATATCGCTCGGTGGCGGTGGCACCGACCTCCCCTCCTATTACCGCGATTTCGGCGGCTTTGTAATTTCCGCCGCGATCGACAAGTACGTTTATATAAGTGTCAACCAAACTTTTTTTCCGGGCTATCTGCTCAAATACTCCGAGCTCGAGCAGGCGGCCTCACCCGACGCGATTCGTCACCCTCTGATTCGCGAGGCAATAAAGCTGCATGAGATGCCGGGGCGCCTGGAAATAGTCAGTATCGCCGATGTTCCGGCGGGAACCGGCATGGGGTCGTCCGGCTCGTTCTTGACCGGACTGCTTCATGCTTTGCACGCCTACAAACGGGAACCGACAACAGCGGAGACGCTCGCCCGCGAGGCGATCGAGATCGAAATGAACCGGCTCAAACGGCCGGTCGGCAAACAAGATCAGTATATCGCGGCTTACGGCGGATTGCTCTGCCAGACTTATGGCCAGGACGACACGGTGGAAATCGAGCCGCTTAGGATGACGGAGTCGGCGATTCGTGAGTTGCGCGATTCGTTGATGCTGTTTTTTGTCGGACAGACCCGCAGCGCGGCGGAATTCCTCCAGGATCAAAAGTCGCGGTCCGAGAATGGCGAGGTGCAAATGCTGCAAAATCTGCACTTCGTCAAGCAGTTGGGAGCCGAAATCCGAAAATGTCTGGAAGCTGGCGACGTTGCGCGTTATGGCGATCTTATGCACGAACATTGGCGGTATAAGCGCGTACGGTCGACGGGCATGAGCAACCCCCGAATCGATCAGCTTTATGAGTTGGCCCAGCGGCGGGGCGGAGCCCGCGGCGGCAAGCTGGTCGGCGCCGGCGGGAGCGGCTTTCTTTTGTTCCACACTAACGACCGCCGCCGACTGCGCGCCAGCCTGCTCGAGGCGGGCGTCAGCGAGATGGACTTCAGCTTCGACTTCGACGGCTCAACCGTGCTTTTGCGCAACGGCTAGCGGGCCAACCACGCGGGCTCACCCTGGCGGACGACCCCGGCCGGGGGCGCAAGCGCTTTCCGCAACCCTTCGCTAAGGCTCGGGAACCTGACTCCGCGTTGCATAAACCGCTAGAATCGGCAATGTAATGGAGCAACCGTGACCATAGCGGCGTGGAACAGCCGCGACCGCAACGGCGCACTCGGAGAGCAGGATAAATGAATCAGGAATCGGCCACAGTCGACGAGAAAAACCGCTGGCGTCTGGACACTCCGGGTCACCCGGGGTGGAAGCGTACGGCCCGACCCGACGATCCGAATCGCTATCTGATGATCTCGGCTGATTGCCACTGCAACGAGCCGGGCGGCCTTTGGTGGCAACGCATCGACAAGAAATTTCAGCCTCGTCTGCCGCATGTCGAGGTCGACGAGAATGGCGAGAAATGGATGGTGGTCGAGGGCTACCAGAAATCGCGCATGCGTGCCCGCAATATTCAGGATGCCCCCAAGGGTGGCGAGGATCGGCTGCGCGGTGACGCCGGGCGCGATCCGCTCGAGCGCATCAAGGATCACGCCCGCGACGGCATCGACGCCGAAATCCTGTTCCCCAACAAGGGCCTTTCGATGTGGGCGACGCAGGACGTCGAGTTCGGCGCCGCGCAATGCCGCGTGTGGAACGACTGGGCGTGGGAGACCTTCGGTCCGTATTACGATTTCATGTCGCCGCTCGCCGCGATCATGACGGCGGACGTCGAGGTTGCGATCGCCGAAATCAAGCGGGTCGCCAAACTGGGCTTCCGCGGAATCACGCTGCCCTCGAAGCCGGTCTGGGGCGCGCACGACGCTCGCCATCCGAACTACAACCTGCCGCTTTACGACCCGCTGTGGGCAGTTATCCAGGATTGCGATCTGCCCATCACCTTTCACATCTCGACCGGCATGGATCCGCGCACCGCGCGCAAGGACGGTGGCGCGGTGATTAACTACGTCACGCACGCCTGTCCGACCGTGATCGAACCAATGTCGTGCCTCTGCGCGTCGGGCGTGTTCGAGCGCTTTCCCAAGCTGCGCTTCGCGCTGATCGAATGTGGGATCGGCTGGGTGCCATGGGCGCTCGATGCGATGGACGAGGCTTATCGCAAGCATCATTTGTGGGCATTCCCCAAGCTTAAGCAAATGCCGAGCGAATATTTTCGCCAGCACGGCGCCGCTTCATTTCAGGAGGATGCAGCCGGCTTGCGTCTTGCCGAGAGCTTTAATCTGGTCGACAACTTCATGTGGGCAAACGACTACCCGCATGCCGAAGGAACCTGGCCACATTCGGCCGAAGCGATCGAACGGCAAATGCAGCATTTGACCGACGAGCAGCGGGCCAAGATTCTGGGCCTGAACATGGCCAAGATGTTCAAGTTTGACGTCGCTAAACTGACCGCGCGCCGGGCTACCACACGTCCCACGGCGATTAATTAACGTCCCCTCGGAGGAAAAACATGGAATATCGCGCATTCGGCAAGACGGGCATCCAAATCTCCGCGATGGGATTCGGTTGCTGGGAGATCGGCGGTGGGTACGGAAGTATCGAGGAGACGGAGTTCATCAAGGCGATCAACCGCGCGCTCGATCTCGGGATTAACAGCTTTGACACCGCGGAAGCCTACGGATTCGGCGCTTCGGAGAAATCGCTTGCCAAGGCGTTGGGCGGACGCCGCAAGGAAGCGGTGATCACGACGAAGTTCGGCGTCGGCTACCCTGATGCCGCGCCCAGTTATCGCGACAGCAGCCGCAAGCGCGTCACGGAGTCGATCGAAAAGAGTCTCAAGGCGCTGAATACCGACTACGTCGACGTCTATCTGATCCACTGGCCGGACCGCGCTATTCCGTTCGATGAACCGATGCGCGCCCTCGACGACCTGGTCAAACAGGGCAAAGTGCGGGCGGTCGGACTATCGAACTTCAAACTCGACGAAATCAAAACCTGCGCGAAGACCCGCGCGATCGATGTCGTGCAGTATTGCTGGAATATGTTCGACCGGCGGATGCAGACGGAAATCTTTCCCTATTGCCGCGAAAACAATATCGGCGTGATGGCTTACGGATCGCTCGCCTACGGGATGCTGACTGGCACCTTCAACGAGGAGATGGCATTCGACAAGAGCGACTGGCGCTCCAAGCGCGGCCAGTTGCTGAATATCAACCTGTTTCAGCATCTGTTCGACTCCGAGCATTTTCTCAAGAATCTGCGTGCGGTTGAGGAGCTCAAGGCGATGGCCAAGCGCTACGGCAAGAGCTTGCCGCAGTTCGCGTTGCGCTGGACGACCTCGAATCCGATCGTCAGCACGGCGCTGGTCGGCTGCCGCAGTCCCAAGGAAGTCGACGACAATGTCGGTGCGCTGGGCTGGTCGATTGCCGAGGCCGATATGAAAGAGATCGATGCGATCTTCGCTCGGCATGGTGCCGTCACGATGCCCGAGGTCTGGCTGGAGACTATCTAGCGGCCATCCGCTATAATTCGGCGACAGCATCGGTCAACGACGAAGCAGACGGAGCATAGGAGACCACGACATGCCGGTTCAGAAATTTGCGCCAATGAGCAAGGATTTCCCCACTTTCGATTGCGACGCGCATGTGACGGAACCGCCGTGGCTGTGGGAGCGGGCCAAGGATTGGCTGACGAAGGACGAATACGAGGCGCTCAAGAACACCATCTGGTTCGATCCCGAGAGTGAGCAGCTCATCGTTAACGGTAAAGCCGCCGCCGGACTCGGCTCGCAGCGGATTCACGGCGCGGCCGGAATGGTGAACGTCCTCTCGCTGGCCGGGCCCGGGCTCAAGCATAATATCCAGCGCGCCATAAACGTGCGCAATCTGCGGCGTGAGACCGCGCTTACCGCGGAACAGGCAGACTATATCGATCATAAGGGTTCGTACGAGCCGAAGCCCCGGCTGCGCGACATGGACGTTCAGGGGATCGATCAGGTGATGATCATCCCCACCGACTTCGATACCTATCCGTGGCTGCTCAACGCCGTCGGCGCCAAGGCGATGTGCAAGGCTTATAACGACTGGGCGTACGAATACTGCCAGGAGAACCCGGAGCGGCTCTATTTTGCCGCGTTGCTGCCGATGCAGGATCCGAAGTTCGCCGAGCAGGAGTTGTACCGGGTCGCGGCCAAGGGCTGCCGGGTCGCGCTCGTCCGTCCGATCGACGCGATGGGGAACTACCCCATCCAGCCGAAATATGAGCGCGTCTGGTACGCGATGGAAGAGACTGGGCTGGTCTATGGGATGCACCCGTTCCCGGCCTTTGGCTCGCTCAAGCCGCCCGGCTACACCGAGCAGCATTCCGGCGCGGAGCTGATCGCGCTCAGTGCGTCGAGTTCCGGGTTGCCCCACAACTTCCTGGTGAATGTGCAGGATTTTCAGGCCGAGGCCTCGCTCTGGGTCACGATGGTGCTGATGTCGGGTTTTTTTGAAAGGCACCCGAAGCTCAAGGCGGCGGTTTTTGAAGCGTCCTCGACGTGGTTGAGCTTCATCCTCGACGAGTGCGACAAGGCCTACAGGCTGTACCGCAACGAGCGCAAGATGCCGCCGCTGAAGCGTCTGCCCCGCGAGACTTTCTTCGAGCATTGCGTCACTGGTTTCGAGGGTGATGAGGCGCCGCCGTCGAGGCTGCCCGAGTTCTATGAGAACATCCTGGCGTGGGCGTCGGACGTCTATCATCACGACGGTGACGATGCTTGGCGGGCGCTCGAGACGATGCGCAAGTGCGAACTGCCGGAGAAATATCAGGCAAAGTTTCTCGGCGGCACCGCCCGGCGCATGTACAAGATCGATCCACCCAAGACCTTCATCCGGGACCGCGTGACGGAGATCGAGCGGCCCGACTGGTGGCCGACCGAACAGGAAGTCAAGGAAGCACTTAAGCCGGAGGCGTCAGTTGTGCGGGAGCGTGCCGAGTTTTCACCGGGGGTCGGCGGCGGCCGCTGAACAGAGGGAGATGATCGATAATGGCGACTAAGCGCTTCGCGGTGTTTGACAGCGACTCTCACGTGGTCGAGCCGCCAGAACTGTGGACCAAGTACCTTGAGCCCGAATACCGCACGCTGGGCAAGCATGCGCTGTGGCGTGAGGAAGGGAAGACTAATTCCTATCTGAAGGTCAACGGCAGGATTTGCCGCGATACGATGAACTCGAATATCCCGCGGCATGCTATCTGGCGGCCCGGGATGACCTGGGACAAGGTGGGCGAGCTCGATCCGAAACAGCGCCATCCCATGACCGCGGGCGCCTCGGACCCGCAAGCCCGGCTGCGCGACATGGATGCGATGGGGGTCGATCAGGCCTTCCTCTATCCGACCTGGTTCGCCGAGGGCTTCCACCTGGTCGAAGACCCGGACATCGCTTACGCACTGGCGCGGGCCTACAACGATTGGATCGCCGATTTCTGTAAGGCAGCGCCGGGGCGTCTTTTTGCGGCCGCGATGGTGCCCCTGCAGAACATGGACTACGCGGTGGAGGAGCTGCGCCGCGTCGCGAAGATCCCGTGCATTCGCGGCGCCTTCATCCGGCCGATGTTTCTCGAAGGGCGCTACTTTACCCATCCCTACTTCGAGCCGCTCTGGGCCGAGCTGGAGAGTCTCGGGATGGCCGCCGCTGTGCATCCCACCGGCGGATTGTGGAACCCGGAATGGACGTCGCACGGACCCTTTTTCGAGAAGGTGAAGAATCGGCTGAATCAAAGATCGGCGATCACCGACGCCGGCGGTGGACCGTTTGCGGGTGGCGGCGGTGACCATGGCTTCACCTTCGTTGCATCGCCCCCGTTAGGACATCCGGTCGCGCCCATCCTGACGCACTGGCTCGACAATCATATGTTTGTTGCGGCGACCTTGATTGGCTTTACCGTGATGCAGCGCTATCCCAAAATGAAAGTCGTAGTCGCGCACGGCAAGGCCTCATGGATGGAAGAAGTGCTCGAAAAAATGGAGGCGTCGACCAGGACCATCCCACTCCTCCATTACTATCCCGTTCGCACGGACACCGAAGAGTTGTGGAAAGAAGGTCAGGTGATGCTCGGTTTCGACGCCGAGGAACGGCTCATCCAGAAGCTTCCCGAGGACTTCGCGGAAAAGATTGTCTGGGGATCGCGGTATCCGCAGCACGACACGACGAGCGCGTTGGAGGCGATCGAGACTCTGGTGCGGGCACGCGTCGGCGATTCGTCATTGGCGCGGATGTTCGGTGGCAACGCTGCCGCCCAGTTTGGTGTGGCATTAAGCGCGAACGTCCGTAACTAGACTCGAGCCCGCAGCGCCGGTCCCTCCGATGGCCAGATTGCTCGGCCAACGGCTGGGGCAGGACCAGCTAGGCATCGAGGCGATGGTCGAGTGCGGGCCAAGCGTCGTCGTAAAGGGGTGCGGCGGGCTGGTCGAGGTCGATCGCAATCGCGTAGCCTGCGGCCGCGGCGTCGTCGCGGAACATCTTGACGGTCTCGAGCGAGTAGGTGAGAAGGTCCTTTCCGAAGAGCCCGAGCTTGTTGAGAATGTCGGCGGTCGCCGTGATGATATGGCAGCCAATCTCGTCCGCCTGCACGACGTTCAGCAGTTCGCGCGGACTGGCCCAGAGCAGTTGGGCGGCGGGCCGTGTCCGCAGGATGCGCAGACAATCGATCATAACCGGCAGCGGATCGACGCCGGTGTCGGCGATCCGTCCGGCAAAGACCGAGACGATCGCCGGAGCGGCGGGGTCGAGCGCTCGCGCGATACCGCGCACTTGTTCGGGGGTCATCACGGCGGTGATATTGAGCGCGATACCCTCCGCCGAGAGCTGCCTGATGAGATCGCCGGTGAATTCACCGCGCGTGTTAGTCACTGGTAGCTTGACGTTTACGTTGCGGCCCCAGCGGGCAATCACCCGTGCCTGCGCGCGCATCTCCCGCAAATCGTCGGCAAACACCTCGAATGAGACCGGATGATGGGGGACGGCGCGCACGACCTTGCGGGCGAAGTCGGCGTAGTCGAGCACACCTGCCTTGCGCATCAACGTGGGATTTGTGGTGAAGCCCTTGATCCAGGGATACTTGGCCATCGCGACGATCGTGTCGAGGTCCGCGCCGTCGGCAAACAGCCTGGTCCGTAAATTTCCCACGTTTAGGCTCTTTCGCATGGTCAAACCACCATAGAAGTGACCTAAAAACAATATGTCGATGCCAATTGATCAGCAATACATTTATTCACTACAGGACAGCAGCTTACGACTCTAACTTGGTCAAAGCTGGTATAGCCTTGCATGCGCCTGCCTGTTCGAGTCGGAGATCACTTTGAGCGAGCGCCACAATTCGTCAAATATTCGCTGGGGAGCCGCCTCGAGACTGCGCTTCGGTAGTATCTGCGGTGGCCAGAATCACGATGCGTAGAGCGAGCAGACCCGGGGTCAAGTTGCAGATGGCGGTCTCTACCGGGAGCACCCAGCGCCGGTAGAAGTTGTACGCCGGCGAATCAAGGATCGCGCCGGGTTCATTGCCGCGCACCGCGAGGCGCCGGATGAGTGGCAAAAATGTGCGGACCATGCCGGGTTCGTAGCCCACCTTGAGAGGCGTGAGGCCGACCGCACGCAACAATTGATGGGCGGTTTTGATCGTGTAAAACCGCAGATGTGTGCGGTCGCGCACGCCGGTTGGTTCATAGTCAAAACGGCCGAGCAGAAGATGCAAGCGATTCGACCACAGCGCGACGTTCGGCAAGGACACAATCAGGCGGCCCGCCGGGGCGAGGAACCGCAGGTAGTCGCGCAGCAAGGCGCCCCCGTCGGCGAAGTGTTCGAGCACGTCTGCCGCGATTATCCAGTCAAAGCGCCGCTCCCCCAGTATCGCCACCGCCTTCTCCGGCCGGGTCAAATCCGTCTCGATAACCTCGTGGATTCGCTCGCGCGCCGTCACGCAGGCCCCCGGATTGCTGTCGATTCCGGTGACGGTTGCGCCCAACCGTTCCAGCTCGAGCTCGAGCCGGGCGCGCCCGCAGCCGAGGCTGAGTACCGTCGGCGCACGGCCTCCGGCAGGTTGATTCGCCTTGAACAGCCGCACCATCGCATAGTTTATGTCATCAAATGGATAGTAGTCGGCGGCGCCCGTGGACGCCTCGGCGGTGAAAGCAATTGCCATTAGCGAAACCTCACAATGTACCGTGCGCTCAGGGGTGACGAGCCGGTCAGGCGGCGGATTCGAGCGCTCGCGCCGCCGCTTCGCCGCGGCGAATCGCTTCATCCATGTTGATATATTCGAATTCGGCATTGCGGCCGACGCTGACGATGCCCAGGTTGTTCAGATAATTGAGCGCCACTGAAAGTTTTTCCCGATAGTCGAAGGTCCTTACGACGTAAGCCTGCTTGGTGCGATGGACCCGGCGGAAGGTTACGTCCGCCTTGCGTACGAGCTCGATCGCGTCGAGTTCGTCAATGACCCGGCGGCAGATTTGCTCGTCGCTGAGTTCGTGAATGCCGTCACCAGGGTTCGTCGTTATTTCCGCCGCTACCGCCATATGCCCCGCCGGAGCGCCCTCATCCGTGAAATTCAGCGGGAACGACAGGCGATGGAAGACCAGCGCCGGGTCGGGCACGTAGAGCGCCGTGTACGGCAACGGCGCCGCACACCTCACCCCGAGCATCACGAGCGTCAGCGAATTGTAGCGCAACCCGCGCACGGCGCGCCGGACCTCTTCCGGCGTTTCGGGCAGTGCGTCGAGCAGATCCTCGATCGGGATGGTCGACACGATTTGGTCGTAAGTCTTGATTCGATGCCCGTCGCTGACGCACCACTTGCCGCGATCCTGCCAGATTTTTTCCACCCGGAAATCAAGGGTGATTTGCGGGCAAAGGCGCGCATAAGCACGGGGCAAGGCTTCAATCCCGCCAGACTTCGGATAGCCAAAATGGAGCTGATGGGTGTAGCCCTCGGTCTCGACCCCGACGGCGGCCTTGATAACGTCCGCAACCGGGGGCCGCGGAACGCGCCCGTCAACCCAGTCAATCGCCATCCGCTCCGCCGGGATGTTCCAGATCTTCTCGTTGTAGGGAATCATATACTTCTCGGCGATACCCCGGCCGAAAACATGGTACATCCACTCTTTGAAATTGGTCGGTGGCGGGTAGTCGTTATGCAGATAGTGGTAGAGGCACTCGAAGCGATCCTGCGGAGCCAGATCGTAAAGCCCGTTCTCGAAGGGATATTTTACCAGCCGGCCCTTGTAACAGATCCGGTTGTCGCGCCGCCGCTGAACCACATTGGCGCCGAGCTGCCGGTAAATTTGCGCGAGGATTTCCGCATTGCGCGAGAAAAGGATATGCGGGCCGCCAACGTCAAAGGTGTAACCATGCTCGCGCAGACTCTGGCAGTGCCCGCCGGGCCGTGCCCCGGCCTCCAGCACTTCGTATTCGTGACCGCGATGGCCGCCGACCACCAGTCCCGACAACCCTCCGCCCAGCACGCCGACCCGCATCACCGTTCTCCGCAATACCGCGCCACTCAATGGTTTGATGGTTCGCCCGTCAGCAAGCTGGTATTGACAGGCGTGAACGGGAAGCCCCACCCCGCCTACATGATCCAACCGGCGGTGCTGTGCTATGTCAATCGGTTTTCTGTACGACTGAATTGACTGACGGCGATACATCCGGCCCGTTCCAGGCAGACACACGGCGGGCGTTTTGGGATAATTTGCCCCGGTTGAGTGATTAAGGTGACGAGGAGGAGTGGATAGTAGTGCGGGCGGCTGCAGTTAATTGCGATTCACGGATTCAGCGTGACGTTTCGGGCGTATCTGCCGCGAAGGCGGAAAGCGGCAAGAGCCGGTTCTCGTTCCTTCAGTCCCGCTCCGGAGGCCTTTATCTGCTGCTCGTGATCATTATTGCTGACGCGTTGCAGTATACCGATCCGGATTTGTGGGGGCATATCTATTTCGGCCAGGTCGTCCTGCGGGAACACCGCGTGGTTCTGCATGACACGGTGTCATACTCCGCGTTCGGTCAGCTTTACCGCAATCACGAGTGGTTGACCGAAGTGCTGATGGCCCTGATCTATAACCACTTCGGGATAATTGGGCTGAAGCTGTGGAAATTTGCCTGTGTCGCCACGACGCTGGTATGCGTCGCGTTGGCGTCGGCCGAAACCGGCGCAAGCCGCGGCGTGCAGAGCAGCGTGCTGAGCGTAGTGGCAATCGCGATCATGCCGCAAATGCAGTTTCGGCCGCAGCTCTATACGTTTATCTTTTCGGCCGCACTGCTGGCGCTGCTCGCGCGGCACAATTACCGCGGCCGGGCGCCGCTCTGGTTGGTTGTGCCGATCATGATCCTGTGGGCAAATCTGCACGGCGGTTTCGCTATCGGTATTGCGATGCTGGGTGCATACGCCGGCGTGGCGGGCCTGCAGGATCTGATCGCCGGTGCTGGATTCGCGCGGCCGTTCAAGCTTGCTCTGATGGTGGTGGCGGGCACGCTGGCCACGCTGCTCACTCCCTGGGGAATCGGACTGTGGTATCTCGTCGGCCACGCGCTGTTCGCCCCCAATATTCACGTCATAATCGTGGACTGGATGCCGCTTACTGCCGCACTGGCGCGGCAATGGCACAGCAATCACCTCGGCGTGATTTTTTATGCCTGCGTGATTGGATTGATGGCCGGCTTCGTGGTCACCTTCGCGCTGACGCCACGCAGTGGCCGCGATCTGCCGCTCGCTGCGATCGCCGCGATGATGAGCTGGGCGGCGTTCAGTGCCGTGCGCAATATGCCGCTCGCCGCGATCGCCTGCGCGGTGCCGTTGGCGCGGCACGCGGAATTGCTCGCGGCTCGGTGGCGAAAGGAGCCAGTGGAGGGGGGCTCACCGGCCGCAGGTGGAGGGCGCGCACAGCCGGGCGCGTTGCTGCCGGCCGGCCTCGCGTTGGCGCTGGCGCTCGTGTTGGGGCTGTTCTCGCCGCGCCTCGCCCAGGACAACCCATATCCGGCAGGAGCGGTCGCGTTTATGCAGGAACATCGCCTGCGCGGTAATGTGCTGGGCGATTTCGGATGGGGGCAATACCTCATCTGGCACCTCGCCCCGGGCTCCAGAGTATTTATCGATGGGCGTTACGAGACCGTATTTCCGATTAAGGTTATTGATGACTATTTGCGCTTCTACTTTGATTGGCCTGGCGCGGCCGCCGTGCTGTCCGCCTATCCACACGATTTCGTGCTGATTCCGCCGAACGCTCCCGCTTATGCTCTGATGAGCCGGACGCCGGGATGGAAGCTGGTCTATCGCGACGACGCCGCGGTCTTATTCGCGAGAGCAGGCACATCATTGGCGGCGATGGGAGCGTTTCCTGGCGGACGGACAGTCCCCGTGGTCCAATATTTCCCTTGAGCTTGGGCAAAACGCCTCTGGCCGGGTTATCGACGCCTGGGCCTTCTCGGCGCGTGAATACAAAGCTATTGCTACTGGACACGAATTGCCGCAACGGCTCGGAAGGTAACCGTATATGTCGTTAGCAGTGGAAAAGTTCAAGATCGCATTACGGGACAAATTTCTACCCGGGTTTCTATTACACTGGTATGCCGCACTACGAAAAGTTCCAGACGCCCATCTCTATAATCCCAGGTTTCAGCCCTGGATGGGTCTTCCTGAATTTCGCTCTATGTATGATGAGATCTCTGATCACACACTGATCAATCCTGAAAGTGCCTGGGTACTTTATTCGCTGGCGCGGCAGGCACTTGCGGTTTCAGGAGACTTCCTTGAAGCGGGCGTCTATCGGGGCGGCACGGCGCGTCTTTTGCGCGGGATTATCGATAAGTCGGGCGAACGCCGGATTCTACATTTAATGGATACGTTTGCGGGAATGCCAAAAACCAATCGGGCGCTCGATATTCACCAAGAGAAAGATTTTGCCGATACGACCGTTGACGCGGTCGCCACCTTTGTGGGGAGAGAGGAATGGGTTTTATACAGAAAGGGCTACATTCCCGACAGCTTTAAAGGAATGGAAAATAATCGATTTGCCTTTGCGCACATAGATGTCGATATCTATAAATCGATACTGGATTGTTGCGAGTTTATCTATCCGCGAATGGTTCCAGGAGGAATTCTCGTGTTTGACGACTACGGATTTCCGTCGTGTCCGGGAGCCCGAGTTGCGGTTGATCAATATTTTCAAAATAAGCGCG
>JBKQPD010000178.1:0-7340 GCA_052145175.1 Binataceae bacterium (SeqCode)
GGCGAGACTTCTAGCAGCCCAGCCGCCCGCAAGTCCCACGCCGATCGCGAGTACCCACTTTATGCTCATATCGCATCATCTCCTGTCCGCCAAAAAATCGGCGGCCACGCGTTCGATCTCGAACTACCGCATTTGTTGGTCCAATCAGCGCCTCGGCCCCGACGATGCCCCTCCATGCCATTCGGCGGCGGGGCTCGTCACACGCCGTGGGCGAGAGGCTTCCAAGTCTTCAGCGGCGTTTCTTAGCGGCGGCGGCGGCGTAACGCTTCTTGGCTCTTACCGAAGGTTTCGCCTTGCTCTTAGTTGCAAGAGGCCGTCGCCCGCCCTTCCGACTCTTCACAGCCATCTGCCGGACTTCAGTAGATGGAAGAGCACTAATAAATTTTATCGCGCTGACGACCGATGCCTGCGCGGAAAGAAGTACCGCTCGGACGTTTTTCTCGACGTGCTTTTCAATGACTGAATATTCGTTGAGAGCATCGGACAGTAACGTCTCGATCCTCGTCAACAGCGTGATTGTTTTCTTTGATTTCATGAGCCGCCCCCTATTTTCACAAGATCGCACATAATATAGAAGTTCTCAAGGAGATTTCGAACTCAACATGCTGTGCGGTTTCGGCAAGCACTGGGGGAAATTCCATTTATGCCGACCGCGACTTACGCTTGGGGCGAAGTGTTTTTGTCTTCGGCGAAACCATAGCGACGTATTTTTGGGCTAATAAGTAAATTTCTTTGGAACTTTGACTAAAGAACTTCTTTACTTCAGGCCGATCAAGGATATTTTCCTTCAACAACAAGCTGACTTGAACCAGCAAGAAAATGATATCCATCAGCTCGTCGAGGGCTCGGGCCTTTTTTTTCGTTGCAAAGCGGGAAGCGATGGCCAAAAGAAGCAAGACAATATCAGTCGCGTGTTCGACATTGGCTCCGCCTTTTCCACGAATTTGGCGTCTGGCCATGACTCGCTTCAACCGCGGGTCGCGGCCCAATATCCTCAGTAGGTCTTTAAATTGGCTGTCATTCTTCAATTGACCTCCCGATAATTCATCCACGCCTCGATTCGATTCGCGAAGACCTTTGGCGAGTCATTGTAAATCTCCCGGCCAAGAGCGAACGCCTGCCGCTCGAGATCCTGGCGCTGAGGATCGATGACCGCGAATAGGTCTTTGAGGATGCGATGCCCTCCGTAGGCGAGCGGATCCGCGGCGAGCGTTTCGCGAAAGACGGCCAGATCATGATCCTCGCCGAGTAGCGTCGACAGTTTGTGAGTCTGATCGACCAGATCCTTCTCGCTGCCCGTCCAGACGCCCTCGAGAAGCTGCAGTTGATGCCAAAGATACATGGCTTGCTTACGCCACTCGTGGAGATTCTCCACACTCGAGTTTTCCGCGGCCAACGCGAATGCTCGATGACCTCTCCGGTATACACGTCTGATGCCGCTCCCCAGGATGGCCCAACCGGTGTGCTCGATCCTCCAATTCGAAAGTCTCGCGAGGGCGCGCGCGGCGGCTTCTTTCACCGCAGCGAACGCTTTGCCTTCGTCGAGTACGCGGCGGGTCACTTCCTGCTGATTTGCGAGCAAAGCCTCACGAATCTTCGCCAATGCTCCCGGTTCGATCGCTCCCGAAAACTGTTGAGTGAGCCTATCCACAATCTCGACGAGCACTTCTGCATCGCGGACCTCGGTGAGCGGCCGAGCGGCATCGCGAAAACACCAGTTTTCCTCGCGGTACACATCATCGCCGAGATCCTCGCGCACCAGACGCAGAGCGGCCCGCACCCTCTTGAAGCACTTGCGGACCTCGTGGACTGCCTCGTTCTGCGACAGGCCGCGCTGGCTTGGCTTGCTTTTCGCACCCAGATGCTTGAGCGCCTTTTCGATCTGACGCCTCACGTTGCGCGTGATCCCGTCGCTCACCGACTCTTTCGCGCTCAGTTGAAATGCCATGTCACCACTCCAGTCTGGACTGCGCGCCGCGAGAATTGTTCGCACGCGCGGATAGAAAGGCACACGCCCACGATGGCGAAGAGAATCAGCAACATGCTGACGCTCGTGCCCGGTTTCCTCCAATTCACGGCCTTCTTGATCAAACCGCCGGGACCGACCACATAGGGCGAATAGAACCGGACGACGGAACGATCGAGCGCGACATTCGTTGCCGGCCGACTGTCGGCGGGAAGTTCGATAAGGTCGCGCACACTCTGCGCCCAAGAATCGCCACGCCGGGATGACGTCAGTCGATGAATCAAAACGCTTGCATATGCCTGATCTTCTTTAGATAAACCGGCATACGGCAGTTCGAATCTCGGGCGTTCATGCGGTTCGAGAATGAACAGGAGTCCCAAGTGAACCACTCGTCCCGAAGAATCGAGACCGGCCGGCGTTGATACGGAAAAAAGCTGCTTATCTTGATTCCAGCCGGGAAACCGTTGCGCAAACAGAATCTCCGCGAGACCCTTGGGCCCACATTTCTCCAGGAGCTCCGTCGGTACGCCATGCGAAAACCCCTCGGGTCGGAGCTTCGGGTCGAGTATCTGTCTCAAGGGTCGGACCGTCTCGCCGTCGCTCGCCAGAATGGCATCGCTCTGATCGCGATTCGGGAGAATCCAGTAGGCACGCATCGCGATTCACCTCGCCTTCTTGCGCTTCGCGGTCCCGTGGAACGCAGAATAGACAGACCGCAGGACATTATTGATCGCGCGCGTGTAGATCTGCTGGTTCTTCATGGAGATCAAGGTCGCGCCGGTATATCCCGCCTCGTATGGGTGCAGCACGTTTTTGACCGTTTGGTCGAGCGCACTGAGCTTCCTTGCCAACTCCTCGGCCAAAGCGCGATAGTCGGTATGACTCTCGATTTCTTCGTCGATCTTATTGATCAAAATGTGAATGAGCACGTCCTGCTTGAGATGGGGCAATGCGGTCAGGAGCCAATCGAGATCTTGTCGAATTCTTCGACCTTTGAGGTACTTTGAGCCCGCTAGGTCCTTGATCGTCATCATGTAAAAGATCACGTCAGCATCTTTACACACTGCAAGCCACCCCGATGGTGCATCGCGGTAGTCCGTCTCGCCGCCAATGTTGATCACGCCCTTGCAGGTGATATCGATGGCTTGATGGCGCGAAAGTGCCAACTTCACCCTGAAGGACTTGATCTTCTCTCCCATCGGCGAGTTCGAATGGACCGGCGGGATCTCTCGGTTCTGCAGCCGCGCCAGGAAGCTGTCTTTGCCGCTGGCCGTCGGACCGATTACCGCGATCTTCTTTCCCGACCACCAGTCGAGCACCCTTTTCACCAGGCGAACGAGGTGCTTCTCCGTGCCGGGAAAGGAGGCCAAGAACAGGAAGGCGCGAAACGTAGTGAGTGCCAGCGACATAGCTTTCATCCTTTCACGCCCCTCCCGCAGCCAAGATCCGCGGTGAATCCCGCGATTCGATGGTCGAGGCAGGCGCATCGAGCAAATGAGTAATGGTCGAATCCGGCTCGCTCTCCGAGTTCTCAACGCCAAGCCGGGGCGGCATCTTCAGAAGCGGAATCGTTCCCACGAGCACCGCCAAGAAGGTGGTCCCATTGTTGATGATGGCGGCCAGGGGCGGGGCAATGAGTCCAGACGCGCCCAAGGCGATCGCAACGGCGTTTGGCACGACGATGATTCCCAGATTCTGCCGAACACTGGACATGGCTCGTTCGCTGATCTGAAACGCCTTCTCGAGCCGGGCCAGGCCGCCGCCGAGCAACACCACGTCCGCGGTCTCAAGCGCGACATCCGTGCTGCCGGCGATCGAAATTCCCACGTCGGCTGCCGCCAGCGCGGGCGCATCGTTGATGCCGTCGCCCACCATGGCGACAACACGTCCCGCTGCCCGCATTGTCCTCACATAGTCGGCTTTTTGTTCCGGTAGGAGACCGCCCACGGCTTGGTCGATCCCCACCGCTCGAGCGAGATTCCTCACCACTTCGGGGCTGTCGCCCGATAGGAGCACGACCTGCCGCCGGCCGTTGTTTCGCAACCTCTGCACAATGGCCGCGCTCTCCGGACGAGTGCCATCGGAGTAAGCGATCACTCCGACCACTTCGTCATCGACTGCAACGCAAAGACTCGAACGCGTGTCCTTCTCGAAACGAGCAAGGTGCCTCTTGAACGAGGGGCGGATCTTGAGCTTTTGGCTCTCCATCCATATTGCCCGGCCAACTCTCACGCGACGCCCCGCGGCGCGTGCGGACAGTCCCAGTCCCACCGTGTATTCCTCGCTTCCTGACTCCGGCTCGACCAACCGAATGCCGTGTCCTTTCGCGTAAGACTTCAGCGCCCTCGCGACGGGATGGTCGTGCCTAGCCTCCACCGAAGCGCACAACTTCATGAGGGTCGATTCTTTCACCCCTCTGGCGGTGACCACCTCGATCACTTCCGGCACGCCGCTCGTGAGCGTACCGGTCTTGTCGAAAATGATGACGTCGGTCTTCGCGAGTCGCTCGAGGTACTGAGCGCCTTTGACCAGCACTCCTTCGCGCGCGGCAAGCGTCATGGCGGTCAGCGCCGTCGTCGGTAGCGCGATGCGAAAGCCGGTGCCGAAGTCGGTGATGAGCACGCACACCCCACGGGTGACGTCCGAAGACAGAGCCGCAGCGAGCCAAGCGACTCCGAACGTCGGAAGAACGAGCTTGCTCGCAAAGTCGAGCGCATCGCGCTGCAGCGTGAGCGGCTTCGATCCGACGGTATTCAAGATTCTTTCGATCTTCGCCGCCTCGGTATTCTTACCGGAACGTTCCACCTCGACGACGAGGTGGCCCTCGGCCACGACCGTCGAAGCGAACACCGGATCGCCTTGCTTCTTCGAGAGGAGGCGCGACTCGCCGGTGAGCGCCTTCTCGTCGACCTCCGCCAAGCCCGACACAACCCTGCCGTCGGCGAGGATGCCGTGCCCCGTGTGGACCATGAAATGGTCGCCGACTTGGAGGTGCGCGACCGGCACCGTTTCAATGGTGCCATCCGGAAGGATCCGCAACGCTTCTTGGTCCCTGCGCTGCATCACCATCGAAAGCGCGGAACGTGCGTTGTTGGCAGAGATGTCGAGCAATAGATCGCCGACCCCTACCATCCAGATGACGAACGAGGCGGTAATAGGCCGACGCGTGGCGAGCGCCGCGAACGTCGCCGCCACATCGAGAAGATCGATGCTGATTTGGCCTTTGCGGAGAGCTACGATGCTACGACCAAGCGGCCGCAGTGAGTTCTGTGCGACTCCCAGCGCCAGCCAAGGAAAAGACACCGCATGCGTAAGGCACATGAGGAGAACTCCGGTGCAAGCCAAAGCGCCACCCCAACGAATCGGAGCTGGCTCGTGCCAGTCGCGTGCCCATTCGGCCGGATCGCTCTTCAACAGCGTTGCCCGAATGAGCCGTTCACTGACCTTTTCGGGGTCATAGACCACCAGCATTGTGCGCCCGCCGGTCAGGTGCTTGGTATGCTTCACTCCCGGCAGCCCGCCGGCGAGCATCGCCAGCGTGGCAAGATCCCGTTCTGTGATGCCGGTCACTCGCAAACGAACACGTCCCCTCAGCGAGTGCATCGGTGTGATATCGAATGGCTCGGGGTTCGCGCGGTTGAGCGTATGGATCTTGTCTCGCAGACTGCGAATGAATCGACCGGGGAGAGCAATTCCATCGTCGTAGTCGACATAGAACACGCCGGTGCCAATTCGCTGCTCGAAACGCACTACGTCGATCCGCTCGGCCAGCCACGCTGCGAGCGCACTTGGCTCGGCCGAATCCTTACGCGCGCCAACGACAAAAGCGCGGCCGCGACCCTTGTTGAAGACCTGCAACCCCGCATTCATCGAACATCGCCCCTTTTGTCGCCAGAGCCACCGCTCTCCTCCTGTTGCCAAGCGACTGTTTCGCGGGTTCGCCCTTCATCTTCGATTGTCGGCTCTATTAAATCGTGTCACTAACAGTGAACATCTTAGCAGTACCCGCGTGCGGCGGCGGCTTCGCCAACAGAACCGGCGCAGGAAAAGCCGAGCTACAATGGATGAAGTTCTGACCTAGGCGCTGAGCCCGAACTTGCTCTGCGGCACGTATACGCCGGCGTAAATGAGGATTGCCGCGCGGGCGGCAACGGACCTGGCTGCCATCATGCATCAATCAGCAGGGTCGCGTGTCGGTGGTATTGGAGATGCCCGCCCCGCCGAGGGCGCGATGCCGCGCCTCGGCAAAGATCGTCAATCCTTGATTTTCGAGATTTTCGTCCCTTCAAGGGATAAATCGCCAATCAGGCCTTTTTCACCGAAGACAAATCCGAGGATTGGTTTCCCCAGCGTGGCGCTATCGTAGGTGCCACCAGCACCCTGCGATACAATGGCAATCGCCGAGTCCCCGCCGGCTGACCACCCCTCGCTCTTCGTGAACTTATCAAGCGCGCCTTGAGTCATGAACATGATGATCTCTCGGTGCTTCGCCACACCCAGCGTGAGGCCAACGGAGGCGGAGACGAGGTTGTAGTAATCGACGGTGTGGCCCTGGACGCGCAGAACGCCTTCGCCGTATTCGCCCCCGACGCCGACGCCGCCCTTGGTCACGTGCCCGAAGATCAACATACCGACAGCCTTGCCGGCCAGCTCCCGGTTCGCCGGGTTGAGCGCATAAAAGGCCTTCAGCGCCCGATCAGCGCTCACGTCAATCTCTGCCTTGGTGTGCGCGACAGTCGCCGTGCTTGCGAACAGACCTACGACCGCCAGAGCCGCCGCAGCCATTGAGTATTTTATGTGCATTATGATTCTCCGGAAAAATTGCGGCTTTCCAACTCCGTCGCTTTAGGCCGCCCGCCTATAAACGCCGTCCCTGAATGACCTGAACCAGAATCATCACCACCGCGATGACCAGTAGGATATGAATGACCCCGCCCATCGTATACGAGGTGACGAGACCAAGAAGCCAGAGGATGATCAATACGACCGCAATGGTATAGAGCATGATATTTTTCCATTAGGTAAAGATTTTGGGCGTTCCCAGGACGAATACCGTCACAGGGGGACCTCTTCTAGCGCCAATCGTGATGATGATAGTAGCCGCCCCTTCCACCACCTGGCCCGACAAACCCAATGCACCCACTCAGCAAGCTACTGAGGATCAAGACTGCAACAGCAAATCTACGCATCACCGGCCTCCTTCATCTCGTGTTTCGCCTCTAACATGACAAGCAGCTGTGGGACTAACAGACCAGGGCTGGGCCGCCTCATTGGGTCGGGTGCGCATAATCCCATTCGAGAAAGCGGGCTGTCTGCGGGTCGGTGCGTTCCGGCAGACAGCAGCGGGTAGACGCGATCTTGTCCCCTCGCATCT
>JBKQPD010000179.1:0-16821 GCA_052145175.1 Binataceae bacterium (SeqCode)
TCGTTGACGGACATCGACGCCCTCGCCTCTCGGGTGAAGGCCGAGTTCGACACCTTCGACTTGCTCTCCGTCAGCGCCGGGTTCAGCATCCCAGCGCCGCTCGAGAGCATGACCGAGGCTGTCTACGACGAGATGTTCAACTTGAACGCCAAGGGACCGCTTTTCGCGGTGCAGAAGCTCGCGCCGCTAATAAACCGGGGAGGCGCTGTCGTCCTCACGACTTCGATCGCCAACGTCAAGGGAATGCCCGGCAACGCCGCATACGGAGCCGCCAAGGCTGCGCTGCGATCCTTCGCTCGGGTGCTCGCCGCCGAGCTGCTTCCTCGGGAGATTCGAGTCAACGCGGTGTCGCCCGGTCCCACCGACACGCCCATCCTCGAAAAGGCGTTCCCTGCGGAAGACGTGCGTACCCAGGTCATGGGGCACATACTGGGCATGAATCCGATGAAGCGCTTCGGGACGTCGGAGGAAATCGCTAAGGCCGTCCTATTCCTTGCGTTCGACGCGACCTTCACGACCGGCGCCGAACTTCCGGTCGACGGGGGTTGGTCGCAGCTCTGAATTCGACCAAAGTAGGCGGCATAGGGCCGAACTTCGCGACCACCTTCGGAGGAGCCTCTGATGACACACACAGCGAACCATTCGGTCCCAGAGCAGGGGAAATTTTGCCGCGCCCTCGCGGCCGTCTGGGCCTTCCTGCAATCGCTGGAGTCCACCAGCTTCGACTATACGCCCGATCGAATCGAACGCTTGGAACGAGAGGTGGGACAACTAAAGAAGGAACTGCGCCAAGGCCGCGATACGGGGCCCGTCGATTGATGATTCATATTTTCGACCGGATCGGCGGCAACAAGTGGGCGATCTTGGTGATCGACGCGCTCGGCAACAGGCCGATGCGTTTCAATGAAGTGCTGCGCTCGATCGCCGATCGCCGGAATATCCCGCCTGACCACGCGTTTTACGGCGTCCCGTGGCCGGGAGAATATCTCCTGGCTCCCGATGGTACCGTGCGGGATAAGGTCTTTCTGCCCATCTATGAGCATCGCGCGTCGGCCACGGCAGTAATCTTCCGTAACTGCGGGGTCGACAATACTGGCCACGGTGTCGAGATCAAAACCACGGTGGTCGATGCGTCCGTTACGTTGTCGAGTGATAGATGCTTCGCGGGGCAGGAGCTCGGTATCGCGCTTGACCTGAACGTTAAGCCCGGATGGCATCTCTACGGGAAGCCGTTGCCGAGTAACTATCGACCGACGGAATTAGTGCTGTCCGGTCCGCTGGTCGATCATCTCACGCTCGAATTGCCGGCACCGCAAACCAAGTTGATGAAGACGCTTGACGAGACGCTGCCGGTTTATGAGGGCAAGGTAAGTGCCGTAGGCAAGCTTGCAATCAAGTGGAGCCCGCCGATACCTGCGCCGTTCTTGTTGAAGATCGGTCCGGCGAATCGAAGCAGGAGCCCATAAGATAGCGGGCGCCCTGCGCTATCAGGCTTGTAGTGAAACCGTCTGCGAAGCGCCCGAGGACATTCGCTTCGAGCTGCCGCTGACGATTGAGAAGGGAGTCCCGTCCGCACCGAAACCGGGCTGAACAGATGGTTGGCGCACACGACTCATTCCGTGTACGCCAACTGCGTAATCGTGGCGGGCGCGAAGGATTTACAGACAGGAGTAGGGTTTGTCTCAAATAATTTGCGCACTGTCACTGGTGTTCGCGCTGCTCCATCCATACGGCGCGTTCGCTCAAGGGTCGAATTCGACACCCGCCAATCAAGTCGTCGGTATCACTCCCACAGAAGCTGTCGGAACCACAGTCACCGCGCACAACTGGCAGAAATATCGCGATTACATGCCGGACGGCATGATTGCCCTCTTTGAGGGCAAGTATTTTTGGAAAATGCCGTCCGATGTTGAGATGGAGATTGGGCCGACGGTGATTAATCCGCTGCCCAAGCCATATCTCGAGGCGACGGAACAATTCGCTGGCCAAGTTAGGCTCGTCGAGCTACCCAACGGCGGTTTGACCTTGTCGAACTATCAGGGCGGGATTCCATTTCCGAATCCAGCCGAGCCGCATCGCGGATGGAAAGTGCTTGCCGACTTGTGGTTTCGCTATCTACCCCATCTTACGGTCAATACCAACGGTGTGGTCTGCACGATGGACAGCAGCAACAGCGTCAGTTGCATAGCGGGCGAAAAGGTCTATCGCCAGCTCGCGTTCAACACCGACCCCGGTGTTCCTTCGGAGATTCCCGGAACCGAAGGCAAATACTTCACCCAGCATGAGATGGTGAAAGAGCCTGAGCAGGAGCGTTACACGACGGTTCTTACTACTTCCTACAAAGACCTGACGCGGCAGGAAGAGGTTTACGTCTTCATCCCCTCGTTGCGGCGCTATCAGCCGATGTCGCCGAACGCGCGATGCAGCGCTGATTCCGGCACCGACGAAACGCCGGATGATCGACGTTACGGCTTCAATACCAATCTGACGCGCATCAATGCCGAGTTCGTTGGTGAGAAGAAAATTCTCGCCTTGGTTGATTATACTATGCCGTCCGGTCGGTTTCCCGCGAATTACTATATGCCGCTTGGATGGCCGATGAGTAACTGGGGTAAATGGCAACTTCGTGATGTTTATGTCGTGAGTGTAACTAAGCCCGGGGAAGGCGCTGGTCAGTGTCTTGGCAAGAAAGTTGTATATATCGACAAGGTGTCTTTTGCACCGTTGTGGGAAGAACTTTACGACCAGAAACTTGAGCCGTGGCGTTTCGTGGGCATCTTTCCGCGCACGATGAACGTACCGAATCTGGGACCGCAGCTGACCTCGAATTCGATGGTGTATGGTTTCTGGGACGTGAAATACTCCCACGCGACCGTCTTCGCCGAGCCCGGCGATGGTGCTCCATACTACATAAATGAGCAGGCTCCCAAGGAGTATCTCGACCTCGAACGCTACACGACTCCGAGCGGCCTCAGCATGATCATGCGATGATATCAGGCTGACCATAGGCTGAGCCGTTATTGGCAAGCGGAAGCCAGTATGGGAATAGCAATCGGACTCGATGTTTACGGCACGCTGGTCGATCCGCTCGAGATGGCGGTGCAGCTGCGGGAGTTCGTCGGCGATGGTGCTGACGAATTCGCAGCGCATTGGCGCGCCAAGCAACTCGAATATACTGTCCGTCGCACCGCGATGGGTGCGTATGAGAATTTCGATGTATGCACGGCGCAGGCGCTGCGCTTCGTGCTGAGCAACGCGCAAATCAGTCTCATGAGCGAGGAGCAACAGCGGCTGGTCGATCAGTATCAGACCCTCGAAGCCTACCCCGACGCCATCGCGGGACTGAGAGATCTGAAAGAAAAAAGATTTGCTCTCGTCGCGTTTTCTAATGGCGTTGGCGCGACGCTGCGTCGGTTACTCGATCACGCGGGGCTGATGCCCTTACTCGAAGGCATCATCAGTGTCGATGAGCTGAAGACCTTCAAGCCCGATCCGCGCGTGCATGCGTATCTGGCGGATTGCCTCAAGCGCCCGAAGCATGAAACGTGGCTGATATCGAGTAATTCATTCGATGTAATCGGCGCCAAATCCGCCGGTCTCAAAGCGGCCTGGATTCGTCGGAATCCTAGCGCCACGTTTGACCCCTGGGGTGTCGAGCCCGATTTGATTGCGCGGGATCCGGGCCGTGCTCGCCCGCGGTACGTCATGTCGAGGGCCCAAACCTGATTCGCGTGGGTAATGGCTAGGGTTAACTCCTCCGCCGTGAACTGGCTGCCCTGATCGGTGTTGACGATCTCGGGCACCCCAAAGCGCGCAAAGGCCTCCATGGACGGGTGCGGCGCATGGCGGGACATTTTACCTCATATTCCCAATCCGGCCCCTCCGGCAGCTTCGCCACAGCCAGGCATTGCATCGGCTCGACGAAACGGGCTGGGACGCGGGGGCTATGGATCGTCTTGGCCACCGCATCAGTATAGCGGCGGCTGAGCGCGGAGCGCGGAGGCCTTGTGCGAAGTCGCGCAAAGCGAAGGGCTAGAGTCTGTCCGGAAATTCGATGCGCCGGCGGCCGTTGAAAAGCGAAGCATTACGCCCTTGACATGACTTCATGGGCACTGCTATGTAGATACCAACTGGTAGGTATATTCCGCGTGGACGTAGCCCAGACTCATTCTCCGACCAAGAAAAAGCTTCTCGACGCGGCGGAGCAGCTGATGCTCGCCAAGGGCTTTCCCGCGACCACAGTTGATGAGATCTGCGATTTTGCCGGTTTCACGAAAGGGAGCTTCTTTCATTATTTCGAGAGTAAGGAACAATTGGGTAAGGAAGTCTTGGACCGCTTCTGTTCGGCTTTTCAACAGACGCTCCAACAGGGCTCTTTCCGCGAAGAGACCGATCCGCTCCAACGTCTCTACGGTTACGTGGAGCGCTTCATCGAAATGTCGAGAAAGCCGGAGTTTTCGAGCAGTTGTTTGATCGGAAACTTTACCATAGAGCTTTCGGAGACACACCCGGCGATCGGGTCGCGGTGCGCCCGGTTTTTTAAGGAGTGGACGGCGGCGGTTAAACAAGACTTGGACCAGGCCAAGGCGCAATACGCTCCGAAGGCCTCTTTTGACACGCAGAGCGTGGCGGAGTACCTCATCGCTCTACTTCAGGGCACCAGAATCCTGGCCAAAGCAAAGCAGGACAACGGAGTGTTTGAGCAGAACCTGCGTCATTTCCAGAGCTATCTAAAAAGCCTATTTGAACCGTGATCTTGACAGCGAGAGATTTTTTTTGAGTTCGGAAGATACCAACTGGTTGGTCTGATATTTTCTGCAAAAGCCACAGGAGGCAAATATGAAGCATCTGGCGCGTTTAATTTTAGCGGGGTTGGTGATTGCCCTGTTGCCATCGCTCGGATGGTCTCAGGTGTCGACCGACCGCAGTGAAATGGATCAGTGGGTAAAGGACACGGCGACTCAAGGTGACCTCCCGGTTGGGACAAAGATCACGATGGCCAACTGGCAGCAGTACAAGAACTTCATGCCACTCGGGATGCAGAAGCTATTCGAGGGCATATATTCCTGGAAGATGCCACAGGACGTTGAACTGGACGTCGGCCCAACTATTCACAACTTTCTACCGAAGTCCTGGCAGCTCGCGACGGAGAGGTATGGGTCGCAAACCTCCGTCGAGATGTTGCCTAATGGCCACTACGTTTTGCACAACTATCACGGCGGCACGCCCTTCCCCAATCCGCAGGAGCCGAACAAAGGCTGGAAAATTCTCGCGAATGTCTTTTGGTCGTACGTGCCCGCGATTTACGTGAACACTCCGGAAAGGCCGGGCTCTGTGTGGTCCGTGGACAGATATGGCAACGTGAACTTGTTGACGGACGACATCGTCTATCGCTGGAGCGCTTACAACACGGATCCGAATTTCCCGCAGACCCTGGATTACGCTCCGGGCACCTGGTACACGGAATGGCTGATGGAAGAGACCCCTGAGCAGGCCCGCTATACGGCCTCGCTAAATCTGTTCTACATTGATCAGGAAAAGATCCCCTTCCCCGATACCTACGTTTTCATCCCCGCGCTGCGCCGTTCGCTGCGTCTGGCCAGCACCGCCCGCTGCTCGCCGCTCTTCGGTTTGGACTGGGCCTATGATGACGCCAAGACCAATGGGTTCAATGGCAGTACGTCGATCTACACGGGCGACTTTCTCGGCGACCGCAAGCTCCTCACACTGGCGCACTTCAATAACGAGGGTGGGACCTTCCCGGGCGGTTACCTGATGCCGCTGGGTTTCCCCAAGCCCTCCTGGGGCAAGTGGGAGGTTCGCGAGCACGCGGTGGACGACATCCATCGAATCCCTAGCGAGGCCGCCGGCTACTGCTATTCCAGCCGTATCGCCTACGTCGATCGGGAGCACTGGAATTCGAACTGGACTGACCTGTTCGACTCGGATCACAAGCTGTGGAAAGCGATCTCGTACTACAACGACGGGGCGGATAACGTGCCTGGCATCGGCCCCAGTTGGGACACCGTCTCCTCGACGGCAATGGACTTTCAAAACGGGCACGAGACGATTTTCTCAGGCCTCGCGAAGGGCAGGCCGTATCTGGGTATCAACGCGCCGAAGGAATTCCTGGATGGCGTGAAGTATGGCAGCCCGAGCGGCCTGCAGGAGATCCTGCGCTAGTCTTTGACGGCTTTGAGATCCCGAGCCAGGTAATAAAGCAGGCGACTCTCAGGCAAGCCAAAGAAAGGACGATTGAAAATGGCGAACGATAAAGTCGCGGTGGTTGCTGGCGTAGGACCCGGTCTCGGCGCGCGTTTTGTCGAAACCTTTGCACGGGAGGGATACCGCGTTGTGGCGCTAGCCCGCTATGCCGGTTCGCTGGAAAGGATCCGGGTGGCATTAGGCGCCACGGCTGAGCATTCCGTTTTCTGGACAACTGATATTACCGATCAAGACCAGGTCAAGAAAGCCTTCGCTCGTGTGCGCGACGAAATAGGGCCAGTTACTCTCTTGATTTGCAACGCCGGCGGGGGCGCTAAACGTGGTTCCTTTCTTGAAATCACTCCGCAGGACTTTCTAAAGAATCTCCATGGCCAAGCGTTTGGCCCGTTCCTCTGCGCCAAGGAAGTAATTCCTGAGATGCTGGCTCATGGAGGAGGAACAATCGCATATATCGGTGCCACCAGTTCAGTGAAGGGATATGCCAAATCCTCGGCTTTTGCGACGGGCAAATTCGCGCTACGCGCGTTGGCACAATGCAACGCACGCGAATTTGGTCCACGTGGTATCCATGTCTTTCATGTCGTCGTTGACGGCGGCATCGACGACATTCCGCTGGGAGAAGATCGTGAAGTACAGCCGGGCAGGCTCGACCCGCGGGCCATTGCTCGTGTCGTGGCTCAAGCCGTCGCCCAGCCGCGTGACACGTGGACACACGAATTTGATGTCCGCCCCTCAGTGGAGAATTTCTAAGCCGCCCGACAGGAGGGAACGATGGTGCTCGAAGTCCATCGGCCAAGCAGCAGTCCGTTTTCGTGGCGCTCTCTGTGTATGACGCTCGCAATACTTCAACTTTTTGCTTGTCAGAAGGGAGCGTCGTTTAACTCAGCCCTGGCGGGGTCTTTCTTCCCCCTGCGTCCGGGTTCAACCTGGACCTACCGTGTCGTCGATGAGTACCAAAAGACCACCGAGGTCTTTACAGACCGCGCCCAGGAAATAATAGGTGTTCACTCCGCGAATTCGACAGGAGGGCTGGTCTCGGAATATTCCGGCTCTGATAGCAAGACTGATTTCACTATCCGCTACACGATCAAAGACGGGTACGTGACGCGCTCATTCGGCACCAGACAACGTGAGTATAATTTCTTGCAGGAAACGGGATTCTTGCCACGCTTTCTGAAACCAAATCTGACGTGGTCAAACTCGCTTGATCCATTGGGAGATTTGATCCACGGC
The DNA here is from genome assembly GCA_052145175.1 of Binataceae bacterium (SeqCode). Classification (GTDB taxonomy): domain Bacteria; phylum Desulfobacterota; class Binatia; order Binatales; family Binataceae; genus JAJPHI01. The sequence goes on from JBKQPD010000179.1 coordinate 7,459, forward strand.
TTTCATCTAACTCAAACTCACCGCACCTTTCTAGAAACGTCCGTCATGGTCGTTCCCGCTGGACGTTTTTCCAACTGCATCCGCATCGAAACTGAAGCCGCATACGCCATGAAGAATGATAATTCCTTCCAAGAGAACGACGTTCGACGTCTCAGATATATGGATTGGTACGCACCCAACGTCGGTTTGATCAAGACCGTGGTTTTGGAAACCGGTTTCTTTGGGAAGGAGATAAGCCGTGTCGAGCTCCTTCACTTCGGCGGCTCACGCAATAACGACGAATTGCAAAAGGTAGCCGCTCCATACAACGCGGCCCATTGACAACGCATGCGACAATCGCTCCTTGCCGTACAATACTAGAAGGGTGAAGAGTACTGCGTAGAGTAACCAATTCGATTGCACTTCCCAGTTTGCAAAGAACTACAGCCCGGAGATCATGGCTTTTACGAAAAATACATGGAGGAATGAATATGGCGGACAGTAAAGTAGCGGTCGTCGCCGGAGTCGGTCCGGGCATTGGCGCGCGGTTTGTCGAAACCTTTGCGCAAGCAGGTTACCGCATCGTAGCGCTGGCGCGAAACGCCAATTCCTTGGAACAAATTCGTGCAGGACTGGGCGTAACGGCGGAACGTTGCGGCTTCTGGCCAACTGACATCACAGATCCAGAGCAGGTCAAGAAAACCTTCCTTCGTGTGCGGAACGAATTCGGCCCGGTGAATCTGTTAATTTGCAACGCGGGCGGAGGCGCGAAGCTAGGTTCTTTTCTCGAAGTCTCGCCGCAAGATTTTCTCAAGAACCTTCACGGCCAAGCGTTTGGCCCGTTCCTCTGCGCCAAAGAAGCAATTCCTGACATGCTGGCGGACGGCGAAGGAACAATCGCGTATATCGGTGCGACCAGTTCCGTTAAGGGCTATGCAAAATCCTCGGCCTTTGCCACCGGCAAATTCGCTTTGCGCGCTTTAGCGCAGTGCAATGCGCGTGAATTCGGTCCACAAGGTATCCATGTATTTCATGTCATCATTGATGGCAGCATCGACGACGTCCCATTGGGAGACGACCGTGAAGTAAAGCCGGGCAGCCTCGATTCACGTGCTATTGCTCGTATTGTTGCGCAAGCCGTCGCCCAGCCGCGCGACACGTGGATGCACGAGTTTGATATTCGTCCATCGGTCGAGAATTTCTGAGCCCGTAAAATAAGAATGATGTTGCTCGAAGCATGTTGCGCAAGCAACGGGACATTCCATGAAAGATAAACCAACCTGGCTCAAAAACCTTGTTCCCTTAGACGCCGACTTCCGCCCGGCGCTAAACTGGACCATATTTATTCTGGAACGAACAGTCAACCATGACGGTATTGCCGATAGGCCAACATCTCTTCTAGCATCAAGGGCCACGATCGGAGTTCCGGCGTCAGGATAGCGACTCAGACATGGCAGGCGTAAAGCGCTTTGATAAAAACGAGGTTCTCGATCGTGCGATGCGGGTGTTCTGGGAACGCGGCTACGAAGCCACTTCCATCGACGACCTCCTGAAAGCTACCGGCATCAACCGTGGCAGCCTGTACGGAACCTTCGGCGACAAGCGCCGACTCTTTCTCGCTGCTGTCGACCGCTACATGGATAAGATCGGCGCGCCGCTCTTCATCGACCTTGCGCGCGGCAACCCACGTGACGCGATCAAACGGATGTTCGATGCGATCATCAAACGCAACCGCGACGGCAAATCTCCGGCCGGATGCCTGATCACGAATTCCGCGGTCGAATGCCGGCGGATCGGCGGCCCGATTAGTACACGGATTGAGCGCGAACTGAAGGTGCAGGAAAACGCGATCCTTGAAACCCTGCGCCGCGCCGCGGCCATGAATTTGCTCGATTCAAAGGAAGATCCCCGCGCGTTGGCGCGCTTCTTCCTCGCTGTCGCCCAAGGCCTGAATGTCGTGAGTAGCGCCGGCGGCGGTCCCGCGATGCTCAAGAGTATGGCCAAAGTTGCGATGAACGCGTGGCCACCCACACCGGACCTACGCGAAGGCAACCTCGATTAGCACATGAGTCTTCGAATGTAGCCAAAAACATCCTTTCTCCATCGCCTGAGATCGTTTAGTCGTTATTAATGCTGCGGCGCGTTTTTACCAGTTTCGCGAGATCCTGAGTTGACGTTGCCTGGGTAGCTATGGGTTCATAAAAGCGCCATCGCGGATTCAAGAAATTCTCCGGTCGTTCCAGAATCGTTTTCCAGCGAGCCGCCGTTGTCGAGATAGGCGGTGATAACGGCACCATGGTGCTGCGCTGGACCTCCGCCGGGGTGCTTGAAGCCGAGCGTGGCTTCCGCAAGCTCATCGGCTATCGCGCGATGCCAATCCTGGTCGCCGCACTGCGCGCTCACGATGCGCAGTTCAATCGCAGGGTTGACGACACCGAGAAGGCCGCTTAAATGACTATTTGCCGCTCACTCAATTCCAACAGGGAACCGGGCATCGCCCCGTGTGTCGGCTTGAACAATGAGCCTTTGGGAAACCTATTGTGGCTTAAATCCTGATCCGCTCAACCTCATCTAGTGAAATCTCGTCCTGAGTACGATCGTAGAGCTTCGTAGTGCGCGGCGACTCGTGCGCCGCGATCTGCTGCGCATGCTCGAGCGTTCCGCCGTTTTGCATGTAAGTGGTAATACCGGTCGCGCGAAATGTATGACAGCAGGTGGAGTAGGGCAAGCCGGCGGCCTCAGCCCGTCGTTTGATCATCACTAAAACGTCTGACCGTGCCATCGGATTCTCGGTAAGCCTGTTTCCCTTCCGGATCGCCCGGAAGAGCAGCCCTTTCTTGTCGGCGGCCGTGCCGGCCGCGTTGATCCAGGCATCCAGATAGGCCGCGAGATTATGATGACATGGCACTTCGTGACGCTTGCCACCCTTTTCGTGTAACCGGAGCCAAGCACGCTTGCCGTTCTCGAAGTAGTCCTCGATTCGCAACGCCGCAGCAGCGCTCACGCGAGCGAAGCTGTAAACCATGACCCCGATTAAGGCACGATCGCGGAGTCCACTGAGCTCGGTGACGTCGATCGAGTCCAAGAGTTGTCGGGCTTGATCCGCCGACAGCACAGGAGTCTTACCGCGCTTCGCCACGTATTTGGGACCACGAACCGACCCGGCCGGATTCGAAGGCAGAATCCCACCGGTGACCAGATAATCGAACAGCTGCCGAACGGCCGCCAGATGCTGCTTGACCGTCGGTTTCGCCAGCTCGATCCCGATCTGCTCGACGTACGCCGCGACCGTCATTGGCTCGATATCGTCCAGCCCGAGGTCTCGTTCCTCCGACCAGTCGAAGAACTGCTTTACTGCGCGCGCATAGGCGAGGCGCGTGTTGCGATTGCGGATGTTGGCCGTGAAGAACTCGATGAAGCGTCGTCCTGCTCGCTCGCCGTGAGAAAGGATGGAAGAGGGCGGGGCGCCCATTCCTGCACGCACCAGTACCGGCCGCAGGGGCAGCTCATCGGTCAAGAGAATTGGCTGTTTGCCTGACATTCTGACTTTCGGCTATTCTGCCATATTATGGAAGCAGTAGCCAGTAAGGTCGGGCGGCGAGGCAGCGTGGTGCTGCCGGCGAAGCTGCGCCGACGGCTCGGGATTGAAGAGGGTTCATTCGTCGTTGCCGAGGAGCGCGAAGACGGCATCCTGATCCGACCGGCGACGGTGCTGCCGATCGAGATCTACACGCCGGAGCGCAGAGCCGAATTCCTGCTGAACAACGCCGTCAGCGCCGAGGACGAGCGCCGGGCACGCGCCGAGGTGAAACGTCTGGGCCTTGATGCGGACCGGATTAAGCATCATCGATCTTCAAAACGTGGATAGGGCAGGGCGCCCGCTGGCTTCCCCTTGGACCGCATCTTCCTCGACGCCAACGTCCTTTTTTCCGCCGCCTACCTGGAACTGTCCGGACTGGCGCGATTATGGACCCTTGAGGACGTCGAGCTGTTGACCTCGGCTTATGCCGTCGAGGAGACCCGGCGGAATCTGGCTATAGATCGAACCGAGGCTCTCCCGCGCCTCCAGCGGCTCACGGCGGCCGTTTCACTTGTCGATGCGCCGCAGAGTCTCAAACTCCCGGCAAACATTCGCCTCGATCAGAAGGACCAGCCAATTTTGTTGGCCGCGATTCACGGCAAGGCTGACTATCTTCTGACCGGCGACGCGCGGCACTTCGCGCATCTCTACGGCAAGCGGATCAAGGGGGTCCTCGTGCTGCGCCCGGCGCAGTATTTCGAGCGCCGCCAGCAGGCTTAAATTGTCACTTTGCAGATTAAGTGGCGTAAAACTTTGCAGGTTATTTGGCGTATCTGAGGTTTCGTGAAGCGGGGACCCTGGCCAATAACCGCGAGACCGTTGCAGGGTGAACCTTGAACAAGCGGGCCGCGTCGGCGGCGGTCTTGTCGCCCCTGGTGATCATCTTGCGGATTTCGGCCTGCTGCTGAGCGGAGAGCTTGGGGAGGCGCCCACCGATGCGACCTTCCGCGCGGGCGGCATCCAGACCGGCCTTGGTCCGTTCGCGGAGCATGGCCCGTTCGAATTCGGCGAACGCCCCGACCATCTGCATCATCATGCGCCCTGCCGGTGTGGTTGTATCGATGGCTTCGGTCAGACTGCGGAAGCCCGCCCCGGTTTCCCCGAGCCGCTCCATAAGAGTGAGAACATCGCGGAGCGAACGCGACAGTCGGTCCAGTTTCCAGACGACGAGGACGTCACCCTGGCGCAGTTGATCGAGCAGCCGGTTGAGTTCGGGCCGGTCCCACCTACCGCCGGAAGCCTTCTCGCGAAAGATGCGCTCGCAACCGGCGGCCTTGAGCGCCGTCACTTGGGCGGCGGTATCCTGATCATCGATGGAGACGCGGGCGTAGCCGATCTGCATTGCGCAAAGGTATCGCCAATGTTTTGAATAAAGCAACACCTTTGTGCAATGCGCCAACCCCTGCAAATACACGGTTTGGGTTTTGCGTGCACAGACGTTCCTTTGTGCAACGTGGTAACCGTGCCATAAATGTCGCTTCCTTTGGGGTCGGCTGAACTGTGTGCCCCGCGCTGCCTTCGATCCCTACCATGTTTCAAATTCGGTAGAACCTGAGACGTTCGCGCAAACACAGTAAGGAGGCGGAATGTTGCGGGTTTGATGCTTCAACCCGAAATCACTGCTGAGCGTCGAAAAGAGCGCCGTTGGCTAGCTGCGGAAACTAATCCTAAAATGGGTAGGGCTATGCTAAGAGATCGGCGTGGAGGGCTTCTATATGCTGAGCCGTACACCTATTCGAACAGTGAAGAACGAGTTTGTCGACAGTAACAGGTGGTCGGCCTACCAGCCGCGCGCCGGTGACATCATCATCTGCACCGCGCCAAAGGTGGGTACCCATTGGGCTTTGCAAATAGTCAGCCTACTCGTATTTCAATCACCTGAGCCGAAAGACTTAGGGTTTGCGCCGTGGCTCGATGCGCAATTCCTGGCGCCGCTTGACGAGGTGCTCAAAAAGATCGAGGCTCAAGCTCATCGCAGGATTCTCTTCTCGCATCTGCCGTTTGACGCCATGCCGATTTACGACGAAGTTCAGTACATCCACGTGGCACGCGATGGCCGCGATGTCTGCATGTCACTGCTTAACCACGTTAGCAACATGAGTACCGAACATTTAGATCGGATGGCCGAGAACCGTGGCGACGGCGACACTATCGGGCAGGCGTTGAGGGAATCGCCCAGCGATCGACGGGATTTTTTTCTTCGGTGGATGGAGGCAGTCGGTAGTGGAGATACAGTTCGCGCCGATCGTGCCGACGGGTTCTTCGACATCGAGCGCTCCTACTGGTCGCAGCGTCATCGCCGCAATCTGTTGCTGGTGCACTTCAACGATTTGAAGACCGACCTGTCAGGTGAGATGCGACGAATCTCCGCGTTTCTTGACATTCCGGTGAATGAGGCGATTTGGCCGAGTCTCGTCGAGGCCGCGACGTTCGACTCGATGAAGCGAAACGGCGCACAGATTCTAGCGAAACTCCAACACCTGTTCCGCGGTGGTCACGAGACGTTTCTCCACCAGGGCACGAACGAGCGCTGGCGTGATGCGCTGACCGAAGCCGATCTGGAGCTTTACGACCGGCGCGCGCATGCCTTACTTTCACCTGGACTCTTCAACTGGCTGCACAGCGGCCAGGGCGTCGCAGGCGACCTGGTCTCGATGCCGGATTGACTAACGGGCGTACTACTAAACCCGGATTTCCGTTTTTCAAGTAAGCCACCTGAGGTCGGAGCGGTCCGGACTTTCGCGTTGCAAAAGGTCTCTGCCGGGTGGCGCATCACCGGTTGGGCTTGGAGCGAAGGCCAGGTGAGAGGCCAGTAAGATCCAATACCAGGGGAACCGCCTTTCCCCTCCCGTAGGCCGGGCAACGGGTCATCGCCCTTTTAAGACGAGCGGGCGTTTTTCCATGAAGGCGCGCGGACCGTAGATCGCGTCCTGAGGGGTTTCTTTCGCTTCGCAACGTCAGACCGGTCCGATCACGAGGCTCTCCCGCGCCGCCTCGACCACAGCCTTGGTGATTTCGTCGAGACTGTTGATCTCGAGAATCCGCTGGATTTGGGTCAACAGTCGGTTCAGTAGCCGGAAGTTGCCGCCGGTGACGCGGATGATGACCGCTATGGTCTCCGGATCCAACGGTCCTTGCGGCAGTTTCACGCCTGCCGGTGCCCAGTGTCGCTCGATCAGTTGGCGGACCTCCGGCGCGCCCAGCGGACGAAACTCATGGACGAAGCCGATGCGCGAATAGAATTGCGGATAACGGGCGAGACGTTTCTCCAGTCCCGGCATGCCGATCAAGATCAAACCAACCTCTTGCGCGTCGAAAATCGCGCGCACCTGCTCGAGACTAGCCAAGCGCAGGCGGTCGGCCTCGTCGACGATGATAAGGCTGGTCGGGTCGCCGATGCGACTTTCTTTAACAGTGTACTCGTTGGCGACTTGCCCATAGCTCGGTTCGAGCTGGGCCAGCGGGCCGTTCAACCAATCATGGGTATCAAGCGCCGCTCGCGCGTGTTGCTTGTCGCGGCGGCGAATGACTTCAAGCTGGGTGGCCGCTTCCCGCCGTAACGGCCGCCGCGCGAGCACCCGGAGTTTCTCACGCGAGCGACTGACCTCCGCCTCAATCCGGCCAGGTGAATTCACTACGGCGGGGGTGTAGAAGACCGTATCGAACGCGGGAGAGACGGGAGCGTCGTCGCACCAGGGATCAGCTTCGCCGAATTTATCCCAGCGGCTGTAGCGCTTGGCCGAGAGCGTCTTTCCCACGCCTGACGGCCCATAACACAGGCCAATATATTTGTAGCGGCGGCTGGCGTCGCAGAATTCCGCGAAGCGCCGATACTCCAGGGTGTTCACGAACCCCGGCCAGTTCTGACTATTCGTTGCGGTAGCGTTTAAGGGCGGGCGTTGAGGGCTTGGGCGGGGAGCTCGTCGATCTTTCATTGACCATCTCCGGTGTGATGGCTCCCTGTTTGATCTCCAGTAACCGTTCGACCGCCTGTTGCCGGTCGCGCAGTACCGCGCGCAGCTCGCGCCGTCGGTTATTGCGGGCATGAATGATCTGGCGGAGAGGCACTATTTCTCCGGCGAGTTCAGCGGAGACGGCGCGACACAGAAACCGTTCGTCGTGAAACACACGAATTTCGCCCAGATCGCGCGGATCGAAGCGCACCGTGACGGTTTCCCCGACATAGGCGGCCAGCGTCGGTGAGAGGTAACGGAGTCCGTGGAAGTGAATGCCGTCGCGATGCACTCGACGACTCTTCGCGACCTGAATCAGGAGCAGGTCCAATTGCTCAAGTGACTCCGGCATTCGCGGCAAAAAGCCCTGCGCCTCCCAACGTTGTGTCGGCGGCGTCTTGGTCTCGGCGCACTCTCGGCGATGCCACACGTCCAGCAAAAAGACGCGTAGGCGTTGGTCTAACTCGGTAAGAGTGAGCCGTGGTTTGCCGCGTATGCCGCCGCCACCGGCTGGCGCGTAGCCCTCCAGTTCGCAGAGCAACATCTCGTTGATGGTCGCAAAGAACCGCTCGATCCGTCCGCGTCCACGCGGTTTGCCCTGCATCGAAAAGATCAGCCGCATCTTGAGATCCGCGCCGACTTGCTCCAAATGACGCGAAGTGAAGTCGCTGCCGTGGTCCGTGTACAAGACCTCCGGGATGCCGCACACCGTCCAGCGAGGGTCATCCTTGCGCCAGATGGCCTGACGCAAGGCGAGCGCGGTATGCAGCGTGGAGGGTGGCTCAAAGGCAAGGAAGTAGCCCGCCACCGCGCGGCTGTAATCATCGATCACGATCGTGAGCCACGGTTTTGCCGAGGAGCCGTCCGCGCGCACCAGTAATATATCGAGCGGCGTATGATCGGCCTGCCAGATTGCGTTGGGCCCGCTGGCCTCACGCCGATGAACTAAATCGAAAGTATCGCAATAGGCCTTGGCGCCCCGATGGGCCAACATGAGGAGGTCGCCTGGCAGGCGTCGCACAATGTCGTAAATCACCCAATAGCTGGGTGCCGGTTCGCCCAACTCGGCCGCGAACTGCCGTATCTGTCGCGATAATGCCGCAACCGGTAACGGGGGCTTTTGCAGCGCCAAACCTTCAATTGCCTCACGAAGCTTCGGCGAGATGTTCCGGTGATCGCCGCTGTCTGCGCGCCGTTTGCGTACCAAAGCGCACAGGCCGAACTGCTGGTATCGCGCGGTCCAGCGCTGAGCGGTTCGGTAAGGTATGCCAGCTTCAGCGGCAACTGACCGTAAGGATCGGTTTTGCTCGAAATGAGGTTGAAGTAGACGAAACCGCTCCAGCGCGAGCTTTCGAGCCGCTTCCGGGAGCCCTGACAGTTCTTCCATAATGTGTGAACAATACGCCATGTAGCGGACAAACTTCTACGCCAAATAATTCTCAAAGTGACAACTTTAACAGAGATCGGCGTCTGGCCGCGGCCGACGTCCTCGACCCATTCATTGTCGCGGAAAATCCGCAGCGCCTGGGCGACCGCCTCGTAGCTGCTGCTCGCACTAACTTCAACCGTATGTTTAACTTCCTTGAGATCGAAACAGGAAACTGTGCACGTCCTGAGAGCCACACTCATGCATTATCATATTCGTTTTTTCTTCGCTAATTGGTGCCGTCAAAAAAGCCCGGTTGTTACTGCCCTCTTCTGTTGTTTCCTAACACGATAAAATCCATTGAACTAAGCCGCTCTGCGGCAGTTGGAAAAAGCGAGCGGGCGGTCAGCCATCTGCTGTCGCCTTAGGCTCGACCTCTTTGCGGTCTCACCACAACCTGTCCCCCATTCGAAGCGCCGCTCCTC
>JBKQPD010000180.1:0-11395 GCA_052145175.1 Binataceae bacterium (SeqCode)
GAGATTCTTCGGTCGCAGACTCCCTCAGAATGACTTAAGGGGGCTTGGGTGCGGAACTCCCCTCGTGAATCTCTGCACAAGCACTATTTGTCATCCTGAGCCGGCGAGCATCGCGAGCCGTGTCGAAGGACCTCCGCGAAGCGATTCTAAAAGCATTTACTTGTACAGAACTCCGGTAGAGTGAGGTGATCGACGTGGCCAACCAATCTGACGAAGCAAACGGACGCGGGATGCGCCGGCGCGACTTTCTCCGCGCCGCGGCGGCCGCTTCCGCGGCGGGCGTCCTGCTGCTCGGACCGCACGCCTGGGTCGCGCGCGCCGCCAGTGGTGATTCGAGCCGCAAACGCCTGGTCGTGATCTTTCTGCGCGGCGCCGTCGACGGTCTCAACGTGGTCGTACCTTATGGCGACAGTGAGTATTACGACGCGCGCCCGACGATCGCGATCCCCCGCAGCGGTGACGGCGCAGTCCTTCCCCTCGACGGCCATTTCGGCTTGAACCCCGCGCTCGGCGGAATCATGCCGCGCTGGAAGGACGGCACGCTGGCTTTCGTCCACGCCTGCGGCTCGCCCGATCCCACGCGCTCGCACTTCGACGCGCAGGACTACATGGAGAGCGGCACGCCCGGCCTCAAGAACACGCCCGACGGCTGGATGAATCGGGTGCTCGCAGCGATGCCCGGTCATACGGCGACCTCGGCGGTCAGTCTCGGCCCGGTCGTGCCGCGGATCTTCGAGGGGCGCGTGCCGGTGGCGAATATCGCGCTGGGGCGCGGCGCCGCCCATCCGCTGCCGCTCGATAATCCGCGGATCGAGGCAGCCTTCGACCGGCTGTACGACGGCGGCGATCCGCTCAGCGTTGCCTATCAGCAGGGCCGCGTCTCCCGGCAAAAGCTGCTCGGCGAACTCCAACAGGATATGACCGAGGCCAACAACGGCGCACCCTCGCCGGACGGGTTTGCGCAGGACGCCGGGCAACTGGCCCGGCTGATCCAGCGTGACGCGTCGATTCGGCTCGGCTTCATGGCGCTCGGCGGATGGGACACGCACGTCAACGAGGGCGCGATTAAAGGGCAGCTCGCCAACCATCTGCAACAACTCGGCGACGGCCTGGCCTCTTTCACGCAGCAGCTCGGTTCCGCCTACGACGACACGATAATTCTGGTGATTTCGGAGTTTGGCCGCACGATGCACGAAAATGGCAACGGCGGCACCGATCACGGTCACGGCAATGTGATGTGGGTGATGGGCGGACCGGTGCGCGGCGGACGCGTTTACGGACGCTGGCCGGGACTCGCGCCGGGTGAGCTATATCAGGAGCGCGATCTGGCGGTCACGACCGATTTCCGCGAACCGATCAGCGCGGTCCTGCGCGGCCATCTGGGTTTGTCACCGACGCAGGTCGTGTCGATCTTTCCGCACCGCCCCCCCGACACCGGCACCACCGCCCGCGTCGTGCGAGTGTGAATCACTTTGACTATTTTCGCGATCTATGACTCCATACTCTCATTTCGAGAGTTTGTGAATTTTTTCGATTAGTGTCGGCACATTTTCAATTTGTCATCCTGAGCCGGCGAGCAGCGCGAGCCGTGTCGAAGGACCTACGCGCAGCGCTTTCCCATGCCTTTAGGCCGCGCGAAGGGAATCTAGACTAGTGTACTGAGTCATGGATTGGTCCCAAAGTGATCGGGCTCTTGCTGGCTCACTTAGCGCTTATTGTCATCCTGAGCGAAGTGAGCAACGCGAACGAAGTCGAAGGATCTCGGATAGCTTCGCGGCAGCGAAGCCGGTACCGGTTTTTGTCGGTTAGAGCCCTGCCGGTTTCGACTTTATTTCAATGAACTTTTAACTGGGGGACACAAGTGGGATTGAGGCACAAAGAGGTGCTGGGATTCGGATCCGGGATTCCTCACGCGATTTCCAGTATTTTCACATAGCTTGCTCGTTCCAGTACGGTGGACTAGCGCGCGCGGGAATGACAACAAGACGTGCCTCCAACGAAATCAAATTGACCTGGTATTTCTGAAATGAGCGAATACCTCGTTGACCGCAAGAAGATCGTAAGACCGCCGATTCATCCGGGTGAGATTTTGGGCGAGGACGTGTTGCCCGCGCTCAATCTAACGATAAGCGACGCGGCCGAGCGGCTCGGGGTTACCCGCCAGACCCTGCATCGGATTATCGCGGGTAAGACGTCCGTCACTCCTGAGATGGCGGTACGGCTCGGCAAATTCTGCGGCAACGGCCCTGAAGTTTGGTTGCGGATGCAGGAGAGTTACGACCTCTGGCATGCCAGCAGGAAACTCGAGAAGGAAGTCGCCAAGATCGTCACGATGCGGGCATAACGGTGCTGCAGACCAAACTGACGGCAAGTACAACCGAGGGCATCGCTATAAATGCCCTCGGGGATGGCCATCTATTTCTGAATCGTGCTTGAGGCCGGTGGAGTGACTTCCGTGTCCGTCGGCGCTTTGGCGGCGAGCAGTTGCAGCGCCTCGCCCAAGTCCAGCTCGCTGTATTTCGGGTTGGCGTAGAGCGAGTCCAGCTTGCGGACCGCGGCGTCCGAACCCAGGTCCGCAGTGGACAGTTCACTGCTCAGCTGATGGATAATCTTGTCGGCGCCCTTCCAGTGGAAGAGGTCTGCTGCAATCGTCAGGCTGTCCAGCTTGCCCGCACTGACCTGCATCGCGTCGCCATAACCGTTGACGTAGCCGGTCTTGGCCGACGTATTCAGCTTGTTCCAGAAATCCCCGTTGTGACTGAAATTCGGCGCCGCAAACCCAATCCCCCAACTCGCCAGAAAACCCAACACCACGCCAGCACTGAATCGTTTCATAAACCGCCCTCCGCGGCGGCACACATCACGAGATGTTTTAACAGATCGTGACACATGAATGAATAGCCCACCCGCCTTCGACGCTAGCGGAGCGCGGTCGCCGCGCGAAGCGAGCAGGCGAGTCCGCGAGCTGCGTCAAGAATCCTAAGCAAGAGACGCCGACCCAGCCGGAAAGTTGCCATTGAACCGCGCGCCAGCCGGATGCCATCATTTGGGGTTCGCCAGGTGCGCCAATGGCGGTCAGCGTCGCGCGCCGCGGAGCAATTGCGCAATGTCCATCTTCACCGAGGTGCTGTCCTTCATCCGTGAGCCGGAACGTGGGCGATTCGAGCCGCTGGCGCTCGAAGTCTTCCGTTATCAGTTCGCCAACGTCCCGCCCTATCGGGCGTATATGGAAGCAGTGGGGCGGAACCCGGCGGCGGTGCGCGCCGTCGACGGAATCCCGCCGCTCAGCACGCTCGCTTTCAAGTACGTGCGGACGGAAAGCATCGCGGCAGCGCCCGGACCTGAGGCCCGGCTCTTCCGGACCAGCGGCACCACGATCGGGCGGGACGAGCGCGGCCGCCATCTGGTGCTCCGGCCGGAAATCTATCGCGCCTCGGCGCTCGATCATCTGCGCCGCATGTTCTTTCCCGACAATCGGCGGATTGCGATCCTCGCGCTCCATCCAACGGCCGACCGGATGCCGGAATCGTCGCTCTCGCAGATGATCAGTTGGGCTATCGAGGAGTTCGGCGCCAAGTCCGGTGAGATGTCCGGTGAGGAGACCGTCTGCACCGCGACGCCCGCGGGCGTGGATATCGCGAGCGCCACAGCTTTCCTCGAAGACCGCACACAGCGAAACGGGCCGGTCGCGATCCTCGCGACGACCGCCGCCTGTGCGCGCCTGTTCGGGGCGCTGGAGGAGGCCGGCAAGCCGCTCAGGCTGCCAGCGGGCTCGCGCCTGATGGATACCGGGGGCGCCAAGGGACAAGCGACGCCGCTCAATGCGGCCGCCGTGGTCGCGCTTGCGGGACAATGGCTGGGCCTGGCGCCGGAGATGGTAATCAACGAATACGGGATGACCGAGATGTGCTCGCAGCTTTACGACGCGACGGCCTTCAACTCGACTCGGCGCGACCTCGCCGACACGCGCCGCAAGCTCGCGCCGCCTTGGCTCAGGCCGTTCGCGCTTGATCCCGCCACGCTCCGGCCGGTGGCCGACGGTCAACCGGGTCTGCTGGCGTTCTTCGACCTCGCCAATGTCGCGTCGGTCTCGATGCTGCTGACGGAGGATCTCGGCGTGGTCGAGGACGGCGCCGTGCGGATTTTCGGCCGGGCCGCCACCGCCGAGGCCCGGGGCTGTGCGCTCGCGATCGCGGACTTCGCCGCGCCCGACGGTGATGCTGGCTCCCGCTGAGGTCAAGGACGCCGCCGCGCGACTGCGGGCAGCCTTGGCCGAGCCCTATCCCGGCGAGCGGGCCGCCGTCGCGATCGCCGCCGCGGGAGCCCCCGACGCGTCGACGACGGCCGCGATCGCGGCGCGGTTGGGCTGGTCGCCGAGACTGCTCGCGGCCTCCCTGCAGAAGCTCTGCGAACCATTCGCGAATGTTGAGGATTTGCGCGCAATCTCGCGCAAACTTCCCTCACGCCGCGAGGTGATTGGCTGCGTGATGCCCGGCAATATCCCCGGGGCCGGCTTGCACGAACTGGTCCTGACGCTGCTGGCCGGCTCCGCGGCGCTGGTCAAGACCGCGACCCCCGAACCGCTCTTCTTCGCGCGCTGGGCCGCGCGTCTCGCCGCGCTCGATCCGCGGCTGGGCGCGCGCGTCGCGGTCTTCAACTGGAGCCGGGACCGCGGCGACCTGACGCTCGCGATGCGTCAGGGTTGCGACCGGCTGATCGCGCTGGGCGACGACGCCACGGTCGCCGATCTGTCCGCCATCGAGGCACCTCGCGACGGCCGCGACGGCGGCGGCAAGTTCACGGGTTTCGGCGCGCGCGTCAGCGGTGTCGTGCTTACCGCCGGAGCGTGCGCGGCGTCCGCCAACGATACGACGGCCCGCGACGTCGCTTGCGACGTATCGCTCTTCGAACAGCGCGGTTGCCTTTCGCCTCATCATGTTTTCGTCGGCGATCCGACCGGTGAGGCATCGCGCACCTTCGCCGCGCGCCTCGCCGCCAGCCTGCGCGCGCTCAGTGCGGGGCCGCTCCCGCCACCGTCACGGCTCGCACTTGCGGATGCCGCCGCGATTCGCAGCGTCCGCGAGCAGGCGCGCTGGCGCGCGCTCGGCGGTCGCGACGTGACGCTCTGGGAGGGGCCGTTGCCGGGATGGACCGTGATCTATGATCGCGACGCCGGCTTCAGCGTGTCGCCGGGCTTCCGCACGATCTTCGTCTCGCCATTCGCACACCCCGCGGACCTCGCGCGCCGGCTCGAACCAGTGACGGGCCGCGTCGAGGCGTTCGCATTCAAGGCCGACTCCGCCCTCGACGCGCCGGACGACGTCGCGCGAATCCGCGCCGTACTCGAGCGGGCCGGGGCGACGTACATCTGCGCACCGGGGCGGATGCAATCGCCGCCCGTCGATTGGCCGCATGGCGGCGGCGCGTTCATCCGGGCGCTGGCGGGCGAACGATGAGCGACGCGCGCGACGATTTCATGCGCCATCTGGCGCAGACCTCGGAGGCGCCGATCGGTCTGGAGATTACGCACGCCGAGGGTTCCTGGCTCCACTGTCGCGACGGGCGCCGCTATCTCGACTTGATTGCCGGAATCGGCGTTTCCGCGCTCGGCCATGGCCATCCGGCGGTGCTGAAGGCCCTGCACGAGCAGGCCGATCGCCATCTGCACGTGATGGTTTACGGTGAATATGTGATCGCCAGCCAGGCGCGGCTGGCGGCCCGGCTCGCAGAAATGCTTCCCACAAGTCTGGACCGGGTGTATTTCACAAATAGCGGCACTGAAGCTATCGAGGGAGCACTAAAGACAGTCCGGAAGTTTACCGGGCGTCAACAATTTGTCGCGTTCGACGGCGCTTATCATGGCGATACGATGGGTGCGCTCGCGCTCGCCGGGAATCCGGCGTTCCGCGCGCCCTTCGGCGTATTGCCCGGTCCCGTGCATCATTTGCCCTATGGTGACGAGCGCGCGCTGGACGTGATTGATGCGCGGATCGCGGCCGTGGTGGTCGAACCTGTGCAGGCGGAGGGAGGGGTCAGAATTCCAAGCCGCGGTTTTATACACGCACTGCGTGAACGCTGCACCGCAAGCGGCGCCGTGCTGATTTTCGATGAGGTCCTGACCGGTTTCGGCCGCACGGGCCGCCTCTTCGCGCTTGAGCACTTCGACGTCGTACCCGATGTGATGATTCTGGCCAAAGCGCTGGGCGGTGGCTTGCCGCTCGGTGCGTTTTGCGCAAGCAACGAAATTATGGCGACGCTCGCGCACGATCCGCCACTTGGCCATATCACGACTTTCGGTGGCCATCCGCTGTCCTGTGCGACCGGTCTCGCCGCGCTCGAGGTAATCGTCGGGGATCGCCTGTGGGAACGGGCGGCGGCGATGGGCGCTTATCTCAGGGACGGCCTCCAGCGCCTGACCGGCCGCGGAATTGACGAGATCCGCGGGCTCGGCCTGCTGATCGGCATCGAGTTTACCGAAGCGGCCCGCGCCCGGCGCTTTGTGGCCGCCACGATCGCGCGCGGCGCGGTCGTCAACTGGACCCTTAACGCTGATCGCGTGGTGCGCCTTGCGCCGCCGCTCACGATCACCCCGGATGAGGCTGACTTCGCTTTGCATACAATGGAAGCCGCGCTCGTGAGTACGTTTGAATGAAAGCCATGGGAGCATCGATGTCGGTGGGCGGCGGCAGAAATGGCGCTATCGACGCGGCGGCGAAGGCGCCGGCCAAAAGCGCGGGCGCGACGGCCCGTCAGGTGGTCGCCGAGCTCGACGACAACGCCGAAGCCGTCGATATTCTCAAGAAATCGGGACCGGTCGGGATAATCTTCGTGGTCGCCCTGCTGGCGGTCGACGCGCGGACGTCGATGACCTCCCGCCTGTTGGTTTCGCCCGCGCACTGGCTGGCGCTGCTGACCGTGCTGTTGTTCTTCGGCCTGATCTGGCTGCCGGGCTTCCGGGCGCATTGGCGCCTGTGGTCGCTGCTCTGCTGTATCACGATGATCGCGCTGATTATCCGGATCAGCGCGGGCACGCATGACGCCAACACGCGTTACATCACGATCGTGCTCTGCCCGTTCGCGACGGCCGCGTTCGTAATCTGGGGATGGCGCTGGCAACTGGCGCTGATTATCGCCTGCGCGTTCCTTTACCTGGTCGCGGAACTAATCGTTCCGGTCGGCCCGCGCTTCGATATCCATCGCGTGCTCGGGATGGTCGCGGCGCTGACCCTCTCGCAATTCACGGCGGTTTTTCTGGATCGTTACCGGCGCAAACTCAAACGCCAGTTGATGCAACTGGCGGAGGCGGCGGCCTTTCGCGAAACCCAGATCGCCACGATGACCCATGATATCCGCAATCCGCTCGCGACCCTGGTCGGACTGGTGACGCTGCTGGTCGAGGACGAGCTCGACGACAAGGAGCGCGCCAATCTGCTGGCGCGGGTCTGGTCGACGACGACCTCGATGGATTTGCTGGTCAAGAATGTGCTCGACCTCTATTTGCTCGAAGAACAGCGCCTGCGGCCGAATTGCCGCATTATCGACGCCAATGCGGTGGTCGCGGAGACGGCGGAACATTGCGCGATCGAGGCGCGGCTGAAGGGCCTCAAGATCAAGCTCGAGCTGGGCGGCGTGCCCAAGGCCAATCTCGATCCGCTGCACCTCGAGCGCATCATCGCCAATCTGCTGACCAGCGCGGTGCGGCGTACCGGCTCGGGCGAGGTACGGGTCAGGACGTATCAGCAGGGCGAGGCGGTAGTGATCGAGGTCAACGACACCGGGCCGGACGCGACGCCGAGCGAGGTCGAGCGGATTTTCAGCCGTCCCAATCTGACCGTCGACGGCGCCCGCTCGTCGGCGCTCGGCCGCTATATCGCGCACGCGCTGATCCGGGCCGACGGCGGCGATATCGAGGCGCGGACCGGCGAGGGCTGGGGCCTCAGCCTGGTGGTGCAGTTGCCGATCGACGGCCCCATGGGATAACTAGCGGAGCGCGCTGCCGCGCGGAGCGAGCACCGGGGGGCGGCGGAGTCCGCGACGCGCGGCCAAATCCAGAGTCCGCGAGCTGCGTCAGGATTCTTAAGCTAGTAGCGGGGCGTCGTTTAGATCGGTTTTTCATACGTGCTAGGCTGCTTGACCGCGGCGGATCTACGCTGTTAAACGATTCGCAACCGATATCGGAGGAGCCGCAGAAAGATGGAACAAATACCCCGGCTCAAGCGCGGATTGGAAGTCTGGCTCAACTGCGAAGCTTCCCCGGGTCCGCTGAATGAATATCTGGTGCGGCTCAAGGTCGGCGAAACTCTTTGGTTTGGTTTTGTTCAACGCTCCGAGTTAGCGGAAAACCATAAGCGGGTCCGAGCCACCGTCCTTGACATAAAGAATCAGACCATAACAATTGGCATCCGTGGCCACTCGCCGACGAGCAACAACACGTTCCAGACCAGCCGCGAGCAAATCGCGTCCGGGCTCAGTGCTGTCGCATAAGGACCTGATTGCTCGGATCAAGCAAGGCAGCATCATCTTCCTTCCGCAGGTCCCGCCGAATGCCGTAAAACAGGTTTCGGTAGACCTCCGAATCGGAAATCTATTCACTACTTTCAAGGTCAAGCCGCACATAGGTTCCATCCGGTTAACCGAGTCGCTCTTTGCCGACGCCGATCTTTGGGATACTGAAGAACGAAACGTATATATTCTGAAACGCGGTCAGTTCGTTTTGGCCCAGACGCACGAGGAAGTCTGTTTGCCTAACGACCTTATGGGGCTGGTCGAAGGCCGAAGCAGCTTGGCTCGCCTCGGCATTGGTATTCACCTGACCGCGCCCAAGATAGATCCGGGCTTCAAGGGCAATATAACTTTGGAAATGAGCAACAACGGTAATGTCGACGTCGAATTAGTTGCGGGGGAAAGCCGGATATGTCAGTTGATGTTCCTTAGCATCAGCACCAGACTGACGGATACCGAAATGTACGGCGGGAGTCCGGAAGACATTTTCGCGAATCAACACACACCGATGCCGGTAAAAAACGCTTACACTCGGGCCGTACCCCGCACGAAACGCTGAGCAACGGTAGAATCACTCGCGACGCGTCGCAGCTGAAGAACCGGGCGAGGTTGAACTGAACCTGTCCTTCCGAATCCATGCCTCTCTTCTGTCATTCCCGCGCGTGGCTGCCGCGCGAGGAACCCCGGATTCTTCAAGGGCGCCGCAGTGGGAGCCGGTCGGCGCCGGTGGCTTCCGCCATCATTCGAAGCGAAAGCCAAATAGGCCGCCGGTTTCCGTCTGGTCCGATAGTCGAGTAGGTGTGACTACCTTTGACGGCTCGATCTCTTTTGGCAGCGGAAGACGATCGAAAATGTCCGAATTCATAGTTACTATATATTGTGAATTGAGACTTTCGGCAGCCCGGCTGCCGAGCAATAACGCGCGTGCAATCTGCCGTTCGTCTACGCCGTCAAACAAATGGCTGTCATGGAGGAGAAACTTTGGACCCCCAAGGCGAACAGTCACTAGTCTGAAAAGCGCTAAGTCGAAGCAGAAGATTTCCATATTAGAAATTCCACCACCCCGATCACCTTCAATCGAAATCTTGAACTCGGACCCATTTTCCGTCGCATCGACAACGAACTTACCTATGCGGTCGTCATAAAGCTCTGCAATCGCATCAGCTATTATAAGCGTGGCCTCATCGAGTACTTTCTGCCGTTGTTGATGATCTTCTTGCAGACGCCGCTTAAGGTTAATTCTGTCGAGCTCAAGCTGTGTCGCTTCCCCTTCAATGATTTCGGCTGATTTGAACTTCTCTCGCAAAGTCGCGGTCGCAGCTTCCAGGGCTGCAAGCTCCCTCTGCAATCTGAGGAAATCTTCGAGCGCGCCCTTGCCTTCTAGGGTCCTTAAGATCTCGCTCCGCTCGGCATCTAGTTCCCCCATTCTTCGTTCGTCGGCTAAGATCTGATCATTGGCCGCATCGATTTCTTGTTGGAGATGGCTTCGTCGATTTGCAATTACCGACTCATGAAATTGCTTCACCTCGTCGAACCGGCGTAGAGCCAGCTCCGGCAATTGGACACCTGCGGCGCTATAAAGTCTTTCGAGATCCTTGGGATCCGGGGGCTTCTCAGCTGCCAATGCGCGCGTAAGATGTTCGATAGTTTCATGTGACGATACTTCTCGTTGGGCAATCTCCTGCATCTCGCCTTTCAGCTGGGCCGCTCTTCGAGAGAGATCACGATAGGAGTCGAGAACCTCGAAACGGGAGAGTTGGTCCCTAAGTTTTCGAGTCTTCGTTTCAGCAATCGCTAACCGAGGTCTTAGCTCGGCCACAGTTCCCAAGACCTCGCCGAAGGCGCCACCCTTTGCAGCCTTTCTGAGCTCCTCCAGAGTACGCTCTCGCGTGCGTATGCGCTGAAATTCAAATGGTATCTGCCAATCTAGACCCAATAAGTAAGACAGATTTACTTGCCAGTCCCAGCGTTGCTGCTTTTCGGCCTGTTGCTCTGGCCGGATGAAACCACCAGAGTCGCGTCGACGAGCAAAATACGAAAACATTGAGCGGAAGGTCGGAGAGAACGACTCGCCGTAGGGCGTCCCACGCGCACTCTGGGGAAGTCCGAACATTCTATGGCCAAGGAAAGCCCGCCAGTTGGTGTTAGATACGTATTCTTTGCCGGTGTTTTTGTCGGACTTCATCGGCAGATGGCCTGCCGCAAGGTTTGAGTCCAGAAAGAAAATCTTTGAGGGATCGGCACCGGATCGTCCGACTTGGAATAGGTCTCCTCCGATTTCGAACGTACCATAAAAAGTGTGCTCGACTAGTTTCGCCGAGCGAAGGAGGGAATCCTGATCACAATCCGCGCCAAGAAGAAAATGGATAATCTCGATAAGGCTCGTTTTGCCGGCGCTGTTCCTCGTCTGCTTTTCAGTGGAAGTCGGGTGGGTATCTGCTAATACAACGTTGAGCCCACGGTGAAAAGACACGGCCTTAAAGGTAGCGATGCTGCTCCGGATTGCGATAATCACTTGCGTCGAACCACCAGCGACCCGCGCACAAGGTCGATCGCGGAAACCGAATAGAGAAAGCTCAGTGATAGGACGAACCAATCAAATGACAAAATAGACCGAGAAGCCGCGGCGCTGTCGGCGTCCCGGCGGATTCGCTCCCAAAGCTCCGAAATAGATCGAGGCTCATCAAGTTGTTCTAGAATATGAGCACCCAAAGCCAACAAGGATCGCCCCTGTGGCAGGTGTTTCGCCGGTAGGATCATACTAAGGAAGCCTTCGCGGGGTCGTCCTCAAAAATGTCACAGCTTTCGAACAGGAACGCCAGCAGAGCTTGTGCGGCAACTTGACGTGAAGCCGTTACGTTCCCAATACCTGTTACCATCTCATAGAGCTCGG
>JBKQPD010000181.1:0-24047 GCA_052145175.1 Binataceae bacterium (SeqCode)
GTGCAGGCGGCGCTCCTGCTCGAAGAAGCCGAATGGGAACTGGAGCATCGCGGCAGCGCCCGCAAAGCGCTGGTCGCGCACCTATTCGCAGAATCGCATCTGCGCACGCGCCCCGCGCGCGGTGCAGTGTCCAACGATCGCACGGCGCTGGACTTCTTCGAACCGCTAACGCGCTACGGAAACATAGATCCCTCGCGCATGGAGGCATCGCTCGCGCGGGGGTGAGGGGGAAGCGACCGCCGCCGAGCACCTCTCCCGCGAAAAAGCGGGAGAGGTGCTGGCGATGAAGCGAGCCAGTGACGCCGCGACGATTGAGCTTACTTGGCGTCGCCGTTTTCTGAGGTTCCGTTGTCCTCGTCTTCTTTCTCCGCGAGGTCGGCGACGGCGCGGACTTTTTCTTCTCCGTCGAGCTTGACCAGGATTACGCCCTGCGCGTTGCGGCCGGTGATGCGCACCGTCTTGACCGCCAGGCGTATCACTTTGCCGCCGTCGGTGATCAGCATCACTTGATCGTCCGAGCCTACCTGGCGCACCGAGACGACCTTGCCGGTCTTGTCCGTCACGTTCATTGTGATCACGCCCTTGCCGCCGCGATGCGTCAGGCGGTACTCGGGCGCCGGCGTGCGCTTGCCGAAGCCGTTATCGGAGGCCGTCAGCAAGGTCTCGTCCTCCCGCACGGTGGACATCGAGACCACCTCGTCGGTGACGAGCGTGACGGTCTTGCCCTCCTTGATACTGTACTGCTCCAGTTCCATCCCTTTGACGCCGTAGGTTCCGCGGCCCATCGGGCGCGCTTCTTCCTCCTTGAAGCGGATCGCCTGTCCTTCGCGCGTCGAGAGCACGATTTGCTGATTGCCGTCGGTGACGCGGACGCCGATCAGCTCGTCGCCGTCTTCGAGGTTGATCGCGATGATGCCGGTGGAGCGGACATTGGAAAACGCGTCGAGCTCGGTCTTCTTCACGATTCCGAGCCGGGTGGCGAAAAAGACGAACTTGCCCTCGGTCTGTTTCGGCCCCGGAATGAGCGCGGACAGCTTCTCCTTGTCGTCGAGATTGAGCAGGTTCGCGATCGAGCGGCCCTTCGCGGCCCGGCCGCCTTCGGGCAACTCGTAGGCCTTGAGCTGGTAGACCTTGCCGGCGCTGGTGAAGAACAGCAGCCGGTCGTGGGTCGAGACCGACACCAGTTGCTCGACGAAGTCTTCTTCGCTGGTGGTAGCGCCGATTTTGCCGCGGCCTCCGCGCCGTTGCGTGCGATAGAGCGAGAGCGGGGTGCGCTTGATATAGCCGCCGTGCGTCACTGTAACCAGCACGTCTTCCTCGACGATCAGGTCCTCGATCGAGAAGTCGCCCTCGGCCTCGATAATCTGCGTGCGGCGTTCATCGGCGAACTCCTTGCGGATATCGGTGAGCTCCGCCACGATCAGTTTATCCAGTTCTTTCGGGTCGGCCAGAATCTGCCGCAGCCGCGCGATCGTCTCTTCGGTCTCCTTGTGCTCGGCCTCGATCTTTTCGCGTTCGAGCGAAGTCAGCCGGCGCAGCGTGAGGTCGAGGATCGCCTGGGCCTGCGCCTGACTCAGCTTGAATTGCGTCATCAGGCCGGTGCGCGCGGTCTCGCTGTCCTTGGAGCCCCGAATCAGCTTGATCACCGCGTCGAGATTGCGCAGCGCGATCAGCAGTCCCTCGAGGATATGCAGCCGGGCCTCGGCCTGACGCAACTCGAACTGGGTGCGCCGCGTCAGCACCTGGCGGCGATGACCGAGGAATTCGACCAGCATATCGCGCAGGCTCAGTTCACGCGGGCGCCCCTCGTGGATCGCCAGCATGATCATCCCGTAACTTTCCTGCATCTGGCTCAGCTTGTAGAGCTGGTTCAGGACAATCCGCGGTTCGGCGTCGCGTTTGAGCTCGATCACGATCCGCATGCCGTCGCGATCGGATTCGTCGCGCAGGTCGCTGATCCCCTCGAGCCGCTTGTCGTTGACCAGCTCGGCGATCCGCTCGATCAGCTTCCGCTTGTTGACCTGGTAGGGAATCTCGCGAACGATAATCGACGCCTTTCCGGTGCGCTTGTCGGTTTCGATCGCGGCCAGCGCGCGCATCGTGAGGATGCCGCGTTTGTTCAGATAGGCCGCGCGGATCGCGGCGCGGCCCAGCAGCTGACCGCCGGTCGGAAAATCGGGGCCGGGGATAATATCGAGGATCTTTTCGAGTGACAGATCCGGGTCCTCGATTAGCTTGAGCAGCGCGTCGCAGACCTCGCCGAGATTGTGCGGCGGGATATTCGTCGCCATTCCGACCGCGATTCCGTCCGAGCCGTTGATCAGCAGATTCGGAATCTGCGACGGCAGCACCGCGGGCTCCTGATCGGAGCCGTCGAAGTTGTCGACGAAATCGACCGTGTCCTTGTCGATATCGGCGAGCAGGCGCTCCGCCAGCCGCATCAGGCGGCATTCGGTGTAACGATAGGCGGCCGCGTTATCGCCGTCGATCGAGCCGAAATTCCCCTGGCCGTCGACCAGCGGGTAGCGCAGGCTGAAGCTCTGCGCCATCCGCACCAGCGAATCGTAAACGGCGCTGTCGCCGTGCGGATGGTATTTCTTGAGGACTTCGCCGACGACGCCGGCGCACTTGGAGTAGCGGCGGCTCGCGAGCAGGCCTTCGCGAAACATCGCGTACAGGATACGCCGATGGACCGGCTTGAGGCCGTCGCGCAGATCGGGGAGGGCGCGTCCGATATTCACCGACATCGCGTAGTCCAGATAGGACTGCCGCATGTCGTCGGCGATACTCAGCCGCGCCGGTTCGTTACGATGGGGTTCGTTGCCGTTGGTGTCTGCCATTGACGTTCTATTCAGTTCCGCAAGTTACACTGAGTATCGCGTTGATATTCCGCAGGCCGCGATTCCCTTCGCCGCGCTCAAGAGCGTGCTTCGCTCAGAATGATACGGCGTTTATTCGTCTGTCATTCCCGCGCGTCTGTCTTATCTGGCGCGCGAGGAATCCCGGTTCCGACTTCCTGCCTTGAGCAGAGTCTGCGGAGCGAAGAATCCCGGAATATGTGGTTAAGGCAATTCTAAATCTAGAGCCTCGGCGCAGTGGCCGATCCGCGATTGATTGCAGTCGACCCGGAATCCCCAACATGCTTCGCAGCTACTCCCATGTCTCGTGTGTTCCCCGTAAATACGATGGTCGGTGTCAGATTGTCCCTCGCGAAGCCTTGCGTCGCCTTGATTCTCTCGTGGGTTGTTGAATCAAAAGTAATTCCGTTTTCTCCGATAAGCTCGCGTACCTCGGCAAAGGTATGTCTGGTATGGAACCTTGCGGCCGAACCGCCATTTGGATGAGGCATTTTGATTCTCCTCTAAAGGTTCTCAACCCCTTCAAGTTTCGTCTCAGTGCGTCCACTCTACGCAGAAAAGCTTAAATATCCAGATTCTTGACGTTGAGGGCGTTTTCCTCGATGAACTGGCGGCGCGGTTCGACCTGATCGCCCATCAGCTTGGTAAAGACTTCCTCGGCCTCTTCCTGTGATTCCACTTCCACCCGCAGCATCGAGCGCACCTCGGGATTCATCGTGGTGCTCCACAGCTGATCGGGGTTCATCTCGCCCAGCCCTTTATAACGATTGACTTCGACGCCCTTCTGGCCCGCCGTGAGCACCGCGTCGGCGACCGCCTTGAGGGATTCCACTGTGCGTTGCTCGTCCCCGGTCTTGATCTTGTAGGGTGCGCCGTAGCTGTCGAGATCGGCGCCGAGCCGACGGATTTCGCGCAGCTCGCCACTATGGAAAAGAGCCTGATCGACGACGGTCGGCGAGGTCGCGCCGTTGCGGACATGAAAAAAGACCGCGCGCCAGGTACCCGTCGTGTCGGGTTCCAGCCGGTATTCCAGATTCACCGCCGTAAGCTGCCGCTTGACCGCATCGGCGACCTTGCGGAGCGACGTTTCGTCCGCAAAAGTCTCCGCACTCAGCGCTTTGTCGTTGACCAGCTTCGCGATCGCGGCGACGATCACGCGCTCCTTGGAGCGGCGCTCGAGGTTCTCATACATGCGTTCGAAATGGAGCGCTTTGCGCACAAAGGTTTTGAGCGGCGCTGATTTGAGCTCGCGCGTCTCCTTGCCTTTGCCCGATTCAAAGGTCACGGCTTCGACCCCGAGATCGGTCAGATACTCCTCCAGTGCGGCTTCATCCTTCAGGTAGCGCTCGCCCTTGCCCTTCTTCGCCCGAAAGAGGGGCGGCTGCGCGATGTAGAGATAGCCGTTCTCGATAATCTCAGGGAACTGACGGAAAAAGAGCGTCAGCAGCAGCGTGCGGATATGCGACCCGTCGACGTCGGCGTCGGTCATGATGATGACCGTATGGTAGCGCAGCTTCGTGACATCCTTATCCGTGCCGATACCCATCCCGAGCGCCGTAATGAGCGTCCGCAGCTCGGCCGAGGAGAGCATCTTGTCGATGCGCGCGCGCTCGACATTAAGGATCTTGCCCTTGAGCGGCAGGATCGCCTGCACGCGCCGGTCACGGCCCTGCTTGGCGGAGCCGCCGGCCGAATCACCCTCGACGATAAAGAGCTCGCTGCGCGCCGGATCGCGCTCCTGACAGTCGGCGAGCTTGCCCGGCAAAGAGCCCGAGTCGAGCGCACCCTTGCGCCGCACGAGATCCTTGGCCTTGCGCGCCGCTTCCCGCGCTGTCGCCGCCTCGATCACGCGCGAGACGATCCGCTTCGCGTCACCCGGATTCTTCTCGAAGAACTCGCCGAGCTTTTCGTTGACCAGCGCCGCGACCATGCCGTCCATTTCCGAATTGCCCAGCTTGGTCTTGGTCTGACCCTCGAATTGCGGCTCCGGCAACTTCACGCTGATCACCGCGACCAGCCCCTCGCGCGTGTCGTCGCCCTCGAGATGCAGATCCTTGTGCTTGCTGAAGAGGTTGTTCTTCGTCCCGTAGGAGTTGAGCGTCCGGGTCAGTGCGGACTTGAGCCCCGACAGATGGGTGCCGCCCTCCACCGTATGAATATTGTTGGCGTAGCTGAACAGCGTTTCGTGCAGCGCGTCGGTCCATTGCAGGGCGACTTCGATATCGTCGCCGTCGCGCAACCCCTTGATGAAGATGACGTCGTGGATGCGCTCGCTGTTCTGGGTCAGCGACTCGACAAACTGGCGGATTCCGCCCTCGTAATGGAACTCCTCTTCCTTGCCGTTACGCTCGTCTTTCAGCGTGATCCGGAGACCCGCGTTGAGATAGGCCATCTCGCGCAAGTAACGCGCAACCAGTTCGTACTTGAATTTGACTTCCGGGAAAATTTTCGGGTCGGGCGAGAAGGTCGTGCGGGTGCCCTTGAGCTTGGTCGCGCCGCGTTCCTCGACCTTGGTTTGCGGGGCGCCGCGCTCATAGCGCTGAAAGTAGACCTTGCCGTTCTTGCGGACCTCGACCTCGAATTCCTCACTGAGCGCATTGACGACCGACGCGCCGACCCCGTGCAGACCACCCGAAACCTTGTAGACTCCGCGATCGAACTTGCCGCCGGCGTGCAGCACCGTATGAACGACCTCGAGCGCCGAGCGCTTTTCGGTCGGATGCATGTCGACCGGGATACCGCGGCCGTTGTCTTCAACCGAGATACGATCGTCGCCATGAATCACGACATTGATCTCGGTGCAAAAGCCGCCCAGCGCCTCGTCGACGGAATTGTCGACGATCTCGGTGACCAGATGATGCAGCCCGCGTTCGGCCGTATCGCCGATATACATACCCGGCCGTTTACGAACCGCTTCGAGCCCTTCGAGAACCTTGATCGAATCGGCGCCGTAGCTGTCAGAAGCTTCTTTATTTGGCATAGGAACTGATTGGAAACCTGACCTGTAAGTTTACGCTTGGCAGGCTCCAGGGTAAAGGCCAGAGGTCGAATACAAACTATGTTTCAGAAAAATTCGGCGCTGATGCTGGCGTCCTTTTTCAGGTGATTTCCGCGTCGGATTGCGAGTAAGAGCAGAGGGCCGCTTAAGGCGGCCGTCGCACAATAATAAAACTGGGTTTGTTAAATCGCGAAGGATCTGCGTCCTCGCCCTTTGGCTCGAAGGGCTCGACGAAGGAAAACAAAATCACTTGTACAGACGTTCCAGAGCCTCTAACCCGCCAGACCCGTGTGATGCAGATATTCCGCGACCAGCACCGCGCCGCGCCCGGCGCCCATCGCGGAGTTGTGACTCACGAGCAGATACTTGACGCCGTTGGGCAGGACTTCGTCGGCACGCACGCGGCCCACCGAGGTGGTCATCCCGTGCTCCGCGTCGCGATCGAGCCGCGGCTGCGGGCGCATCGGATTCCGATGCACCGTAATCATATGCTGCGGCGAGCTGGGCAAGCCCAGACTGGTGAAGTCGCGGCCGAACTCCGCAAACGCCGCGATCACTTCATCGACCGTGGCCGGCCGCTTGAGTCCCACGGTGACCGACTCGGTATGTCCCGCCAGTACCGACGCCCGCGTACAGGTCGCACTCACCTTTAGCGGCAGATCCGTGATCACGCCCTCGCCGAGCCGGCCCAGAATCTTGCGCGTCTCGATCGTGACGCGCTCTTCCTCGCGCGGAATATAGGGGATGATATTTTCGACGATATCGAGCGCTGGCAGATCGCGCCCGGCGCCGGAAATCCCCTGCATCGTGGTGACGATCGTCGATTCGAGGCCGAAGGGTTTTTCGAGCGCCTTCAGCGTGATCGCGAGCCCGATCGCCGTGCAATTGGGCAGCGTCGCGATATAGCCCTTCCATCCGCGCCGCCGGCGCTGTTCGTGCACCATCGCCAGGTGATCGAGATTGATCCCGGGAATGACCAACGGCACGTCGGCTTCCATCCGATAGGGCCGCGCCGTGCTGATCGTCGGGACGTGCCGCGCGTAGAGCGGTTCGAGCTCGCGCGCCGCTTCGGATTCGACCGCCGCGAAGACAATCTTGATACCGTCGAGCCGGAGCGTTTTGGCGTCCTGCAC
Source organism: Binataceae bacterium (SeqCode) (assembly GCA_052145175.1). Lineage (GTDB taxonomy): Bacteria > Desulfobacterota > Binatia > Binatales > Binataceae > JAJPHI01. Next base: position 6,990 of record JBKQPD010000181.1, read on the forward strand.
GGGCAGCCGCAATGCGTCCTCCGGCGGTTCGGCGCCGGCGACGTACCAGCGCCGCATCCCGCTCTCGGCGTCGGTGATCGCTTCCGCGAAGGTGCGCCCGGCGGAGCGCTCGGACGCGGCCAACGCCGCGATCGCGAATGTGGGATGACCGTCGAGGGCGGCCAGCACCTGTTGTCCGGCGATACCCGTCGCGCCGACCACTGCTACTGGAATCTTCATCTGCTGCGTATCGTTTCCATCAAAAGATCGTTTAAGCCTACCGTCCGCGCCGTGCTCGATCTACCTTCCTCTGTCATATACCCCCAGCCGTGTCAGCGCCCGCGCCCAGTGATGCGCGCCGCGCTAATCCGGCGGCGTGGCAAAGCGCGCGTCTTGTTGGTACTTTAGTGGCAAACACATTGCGGGCGGAATGGACCCAGGAGGATCGATTTGTGGCGATAAAGATTGGAATCAACGGCTTCGGGCGGATTGGCCGGATGTTCTTTCGCGCGGCCCTCGACAAGCGGGATATCGAGGTCGTTGCGGTCAACGATATCACGGACGCGCCAACCCTCGCCCATCTGCTCAAGTACGATTCGATTCACGGGCAACTGCCCTACCAGGTCAAGGCCGAGGGCGGGCAGATCATGCTCGATGGCCGGGCGCTCAAGGTGCTGGCCGAGCGCGATCCCGGCAAGCTACCCTGGAAGGACCTCGGCGTACAGGTCGTGGTGGAATCCACCGGGCTCTTCACCGCGCGCGGCAAAGCCGCGCTGCATCTGAGCGCCGGCGCGCGCAAGGTCGTGATTAGCGCCCCCGCCGACGGCGCCGATCTCACCCTGGTCCTCGGCGTCAACCACGAAACCTACGACGTCAAGAAACACGACGTCATCTCCAACGCTTCGTGCACCACGAACTGTCTGGCCCCCGTGGCGAAAGTCCTGAACGACAGCTTCGGGATCGTGCAGGGCCTGATGACGACGGTGCACGGCTACACGCAGGACCAGATGCTCCAGGACGGTCCGCACAAGGATCTGCGGCGGGCGCGCGCCGCGGCGCTCTCGATGATCCCGACGTCGACCGGCGCGGCCAAGGCGATCGGACTCGTCCTGCCGGCGCTTAACGGCAAGCTCGACGGGATCGCGATTCGCGTTCCGACCCCCAACGTCTCGGTCGTCGATCTCACGGCCACGGTAGAACGTGACTGCGACGACAAGAGTGTCAACGCGGCGATGAAGCAGGCGGCCGACGGCCCGCTGAAAGGAATCCTGCAATATAGTGAGGAGCCGCTGGTCTCGATCGATTTCAACAATAACCCGCATTCCTCGATCTTCGACGCGCCACTGACCAAAGTGCTCGGCAAGCGCCTCGTCAAGATCTTCTCGTGGTACGACAACGAATGGGGCTATTCGAACCGGCTGGCCGATATCACCGCGTTCGTCGCCGCCAAGCTTTAAGGCGCGGCGTCTCCCAATTGAGGTAAGGCGGATGGCCGCGACTCCGATAACCAGTCTCGCGCTCGAAGGCAAGAAGGTGCTGGTGCGATGCGATTTCAACGTGCCGCTCGACGGCGCGCGCATCACCGACCCGACCCGGATCGAGGCGAGTCTGGAGTCCATCCGCTATATTCTGGGCCGCGGCGGCGCCGCTGTCCTCTGCTCGCATCTCGGCCGGCCCAAGGAACGCACGCCCGATTTGAGCCTCAAGCCGGTCGCCGAGTATCTGAGCGGCGTGCTCGGCCGGAAGGTGGCGCTGGCGCCGGATTGTATCGGCGATATTACGGGCCGGATGATCGCGGACCTCGCCCCCGGCGACGCCATCCTGCTCGAAAACCTCCGCTTCCATAAAGAGGAGGAGGCCAACGATCGCGACTTCGCGCACGAACTCGCACGCGGCAAGGGAGTCTATATCAACGACGCGTTCGGCACCGCCCATCGCGCGCACGCGTCGACCGTGGGGGTTACCCGCTTTATCCAGGAGCGCGGGGCGGGTTTTCTGATGATCCGCGAACTCGAGGCGCTGCGCGCGGTCACCGAGAACCCGGCCCATCCGTACGTCGCGATTCTGGGGGGCGCCAAGGTCTCGGATAAAATCGCCGTCATCCGCAATCTGGTGACGAAGGTCGACGCGATTCTGATCGGCGGCGCGATGGCCTACACGTTTCTCAAGGCGCGCGGCGTCGCCGTTGGCAGATCGCGCGTCGAGGACGACAAGCTCGAACTGGCGCGCGAACTCATCGAACTCGCGCAAAAGCATAACGTGGCGCTGGTACTGCCCGTGGACCACGTCGTGGGAGAAACGCCCGACGCGGCCGCGGTCCCCGAAGTCGTCGTCGACATTCCGACCTTCCGGATGGGTCTCGATATCGGGCCGCGGACGGTCGCGGAGTTTATCGCGCGGGTCACGCCCGCGCGCACGATTATCTGGAACGGTCCGCTCGGCCTGTTCGAGGTTCCGGCCTTCGCGCAGGGCACGCTCGCGGTCGGCGCGGCGATCGCGAATCTGACGGACGCGACGAGCGTGCTCGGCGGTGGCGATACGGCGGCCGCCGTCGCGGGACAGCCGTGGGCGAGTCAATTTACGCATATCTCGACGGGCGGCGGCGCAACCCTTGAGTACCTCGAGGGCAAGGTGTTGCCCGGCGTCAAGGCGTTGGAGGCCTAAGACTAGGGAGGGGAACTCTGCACAAGTGATTCTGCTCACCCCCTTCACGGAGCCTCGCACATGGGATCAAAGAGCGCGGACGCAGATCGTTTCGCGGAGTTTACCCTTGAGGAGGGCAGCGACGAAGGGCTCAGGATGACGCTGCTACTTATTGTAACTATAAGCCCCTTTTTGTCATTCTGAGCGGAGTCTGCGCAGCGAAGAATCTAGCGGTCTCTTAGGCACGACTTCGTAATCAGGGGTTGAACAGCAAGCCCGAGCGTCAAGGAAAGTGATATGCGCAAGAAGTTGTTTGCCGGCAATTGGAAAATGAATCTCGGCCCCGTCGAGGGCCGAGCGCTGATAGCGGAGTTGCGCGCCGAACTCGATCGGGAGGCGGCGGCGTTTGCGAAGGATCGCGAGGTACTGGTCGCGCCCCCCTTTTTGACGATTCCCGCGGTCGCGCAGGCGCTGGCCGGGTCGTCAATCCTGCTTGGCGCACAAAACGCCCACTTCGAGGACAAGGGGGCGTTCACCGGCGAAGTCGCCCCCTCGATGCTCAAGGCGTTCGGGGTCACGCACGTGATCCTCGGCCATTCGGAGCGCCGCCACATCTTCGGTGAGACCGACGAACTCGTCGGCAAACGGACCGCCGCGGCGGTCGCCAACCGTTTTGTCGCGATCCTGTGTGTCGGCGAGACGCTGGAGCAGCGTGACGGCGGGCGTACGCTCGAAGTGGTCTTGCGCCAGTTGCAGCAGGGTCTGGCGAGTATCAACGCCGAAAGCGCCAAACAGGTGGTCGTCGCGTATGAGCCGGTCTGGGCGATCGGCACCGGCCGCACCGCGACCCCCGAGCAGGCGCAACAGGTCCACGCCGCGATCCGCGAGGGACTGGGCGATCACTTCGCGCGCGCGGCCGCCGACGAAATCCGGATTCTCTATGGTGGCAGCGTCACCGCCGACAATGTTGACTCTCTGGTCGCGAAACCCGATATTGACGGGGCTTTGGTCGGCGGGGCAAGCTTAAAGGCGGCCTCCTTTGCCCGGATCGCAAGGGCGCGCGCCGTCTGAATCACGTGACTGGAAGCGAATGCTTTTAACCGAATGATTGTTGTTGTAGTCGTAATTCATATTCTCGTATGCATAACGCTGATTGGCGTCGTGCTGTTGCAGCAAGGCAAGGGCGCCGACGTCGGGGCGGTCTTTGGCGGATCGAGCCAGACGCTGTTTGGCGCGAGTGGTGCGGGTAATCTGCTGACGAAGGTGACCGGCGTCTGTGCCGCGATCTTCTTCGCGACCTCGCTAATCCTGGCTTATTCGTCGTCCCATCGCGCAACCGGCAGTATCTTCGAGGGCAGTCATCTGCCGGCGAAAGCGATCCCGGCGAGAGCCGGTACGCCCGGGACGGGACCGGCCAGCGCCGGAACACCGGGGCAGCATTCGCTAGCGCCGGCGGGGGCGCCGAGCGGTAACAAGTAGCATCCCCGGCTTGGCCGCGTCCTCGGTGGCCGGGCTTTGAGATCAGTGCGCGGGTGGTGGAATGGCAGACACGCGAGTTTGAGGGGCTCGTGGTAGAAATACCGTGCGGGTTCAAGTCCCGCTCCGCGCACCATCACTTCTGTACCCTTTGATTTAGCGAACCGCGAAGAGACCTAACCCCCGGCCCCTTCCCAATGAAGGAAGGGGTGACAGACCCGAACCCGTTTCACAGATACAAGGGGTTAGGGGAGAGGTTTCCGATGGCGGCGCGCTAGGACTTGAGATCGTCGGGTTCGGGCTCAGGCGTGGGGGACTCGGCTGGTTGATCCGACACCGCTTCGGACGCGTGCGGCGGTTCGGCCGCAGCTTCGACGTTGACTTCGCTTACAACCTCGTTTGTCGTGGCGAGATCATCTTTAGGCACCGCAGACGAAGTAATTCCATCGGACTGCTCACCCGATCCTGCCAACGCGTCTGCCAAAGTTCCCTCGATCGCGCGGAACTCTTCGAGATCGGGCAACTCCTCAAGGGTCTTGAGCCCGAAGAGTTCGAGAAAGCCCGGCGTGGTTTCATAAAAGATGGGCCGGCCCGGCGCGTCCTTGCGGCCCGCGATTCGAATCAGGGTGCGCTCCAGCAGGGTCTCGAGTACGCCGCCCGTATCGACTCCGCGTAGTTGCTCGATTTCGGGACGGGTCACCTGCCGGCGATACGCGATGATCGAGAGGGTTTCGAGCAGCGGACGGCTCAAACGCGGCGGTTTGGCGGAGAGCAGACGGCGAATATATGGGGCATGCTCACTCGGCGTGCGCAGCTGATAGCCCCCGGCGATCTCCTCCAGCACGAGCCCGCGGCCGTCGTTCAGATAGGCCGCCGTCATCTCGGTCAACGCCTGCCGGATAGTATCGCGCGGCACGCTTTCAAGTGCGTTGCCCAACCGGACGAGCGAAACCGGCTCGCCGGCCGCGAACAGGAGACTTTCCAGGATTGCCTTGAGGAGTCGTTCTTCCACTACGATCGCGGCTCATCCTCACTGGGATTTTGACCGGAATTTTGACTGGGACTTTCACTTGCGCTTTCGCTCGTTGGAGCGGGGGCTGGCTCAATGACGGGCTCGGCCGTGGCCGCGAAACGCTCGCCGCGGCCGAGCCAGATCTCGCCACCGCGCTCGTCCTGCCAGGCGCGCACGGCGCCCCGCCGGATTAGTTCGAGCAACGCGATAAAAGTCGCGATTACCACAACGCGGTCGTCGGCCGTCGCGAACAGGGCCGCGAAGGCGACCCGCTCGCCTTCGGCCAGCGCGGCGAGAATCCGCGGGATACAATGCGCGACCGGAATGTCGCGCAGCTCGATCGTCCGCGGGGTCCGGTCGGCCAGCCGCTTGAGCACCGCGGCCAGCGCCTGCACGAGGTCGAAGATTGAAACGCTGTACGGCGCCGCGCTTTCGTCGGGCTCGGGGGGCTTGCTACCCGGAGCCGCGAAGACGTCGCGGCCCAGAATCTCGCGCTCGCCGAGCTTGGCCGCCGCCTCGCGATAGCGCTGATATTCGAGCAGCCGTTCAACCAGGTCGCGGCGCAATTCGTCCGCTTCCTCGGTATCGTCGATCCCCGGATGGGGCAGCATCGCGAAGGACTTGATCAGCAGCAAGGTCGCGGCCATCACCAGATACTCGCCGGCGACGTCGAGATTGAGCTGCTGCATCAGCTCGAGATGAGCCAGATACTGCTCGGTGATAACGCTGGTCGTGACGTCGCGCGGATCGAGCTCGGCGCGCTTGATCAGATGGAGCAGCAGGTCCAGCGGCCCGTGGTACATCGGCAGGTCGAAGCGCGGGAGCTCATCACCGGTGGTGCGGGTCGGCTGGTTTTCCTTATCCGTCACGGCAGCGCAGCGTATCACGTCGACCGGCGGGTCACGATCCGGCCCAGCCAATGCGTGTATCGAAGTAGGAACAATACCAGAAATCCGTGGCGTTCCACACGCGCCTACAACCACGCGAGAATCACGCACACCTCGTCGCGGCGGCGCTGCACAGGACAGCAAGCGTCATTTGCTGTTGCTGCGGGCCGCGATGCCCGATACGATCGACGTGTGGAAAGGCCCAGGAAGATCGCTGCCAAGAGGCGCACCGTTCGTGCTCGCGTGCGCGGCAGCAACCTTGAGCTGCTTGACCGGATCCCGTTTCACGACGGGGACGAGGTGCTAGTCAGTATTGCCGAAGCGGTCGAGCCGAAGGACGTCGATGCTTTGCGTCGAGCGGCGGGCGCATGGAAGGGCCTAGTCGATGCTGACGCGCTGATCGTGAATATATATTCCGATCGCCTGATCGCTACCCGCCCGTCGCCCCAGATCTGATCGGTGCGCTATCTGCTCGACACCGACTGGGTGATCCACTACCTCAACGGTCATCCGGAAATCGTAGCCCGCGTTCAAGCTCTCGGCCCCCAAGGCATCGCTCTATCGGTAATCTCTCAGTGCGCTCCGCGGTTGCTGCTTTATTCCCTATTCGTCACAGCAGGGCGCGCGTGATCACATCGATCAGCGGATTCACGATCCGGCCCAGCCAATGCGTGTACAGAAGGAAGAACAGTATTAGAAAGCCGTAGCGTTCGACACGCGCATAGGAGCGTGCCAGCGCGGGCGGCAAAAGCCCGACGAGCACGCGTCCGCCGTCGAGCGGCAACAACGGAAACAGGTTGAAGACCGCCAGCATCACGTTGATCAGCACCGACGCGAACAGCATCGCGGCAAGGATTCCGGGACCGGCGTCCCCCGCGACACCGCCGAGCGCACGCAATGCGAACGCACTCGCGGTCGCCAGGGTGAGATTTGTCAGCGGTCCCGCCGCCGCAACGATGATCATGCCGAGCCGCCGGTTGCGCAGTCGTCTGAAATCTACCGGCACCGGCTGCGCGTAACCGAACACCGGCAGATGCGAAAAGATCAGGACGGCGGGCAGGATCAGCGTGCCGAACGGATCGATATGACGGAGCGGATTGAGGGTCAGCCGCCCGGCACGCAGCGCCGTGTCGTCACCGAACACCAGCGCGACGTAGCCGTGCATCACCTCGTGCAGGATGATCGCCATGATCGTCGGTACAGCCCAGATCAGAATCGTGGTCAGAAAGTTCGCTTGCTCAGGCAATCAATTCTCCGTCGTGGTGAGTCTTGGCGCGGCGATTAAACTTGTGCCCCATCAATCCTGCGGCGCCGGATGAGTCGCCCGACGGGCCCGTGGATGATGGGTCCGATGGGCCTTGCGCAGATGCGCGCGGCTCAGATGGGTATAAATCTGCGTGGTCGAGATATCGCTATGACCGAGCATCTCCTGCACCGCGCGCAGATCGGCGCCCCCCTCGAGCAGGTGGGTCGCGAAGCAGTGACGCAGCGTATGCGGACTAACCCACGCGAGCCGCGGGTCGCCCGCCGCCCAGCCCTTGAGCGCCTTGAAAAAACCCTGCCGTGTCAGTGGCCGGCCGAGTCGGCTGATAAAGACGCTCGCATTGGGTTTCACCGCGACCGTCCCCGCCTGCCGGCGCGTCCGGCCGCCGGCCCCAAGCTGGACAAGCGTCGCTTTATGCCGCGCGGCAAGATAGAGCTTGAGCGCCTTCAGTGCCGACCCGCCGAGCGGCACGATACGCTCCTTGCCGCCCTTGCCGAGAACCGTGACCGTTCGCCCCTCGAGATCCACCTGATAGAGCCGCAGGCCGACCAATTCGCTGACCCGCAGGCCCGAGCCGTACGCCATTTCGAGCATCGCGCGGTCGCGCTGGCCGCGCAGCTCGCGCAGGTCGATCGCCGCAATCAGACGGTCGACGTCGGAACGCGTCAGGGTGCGTGGCAGGGGCCGTGGATGGGGCCGCAGTTTGAGCGGCTCCGCCGGATCGTGGCTGATTACCCCGTCTTCAATCAGCTCGCGGATCAGGCCGCGAAGCGCGGCGAGGCGGCGGCGCTGGCTGGTGACCTTGAAGCCGCGTTGCGCGAGCCGCTCCATCCAGGCGATCAATGTCCGCGTATCGAGCGCCTCGGGGACGATTCCGGACGCCGCGCAGAAGCTCTGGAAGTCGCGCAGGTCGCCGCCATAAGCGTCGAGCGAGTTGCGGCTGAGGCCGCGCTCAACCGCCGCCCGCGCCAGATGGCGATCGATAATCGTGTCCCAGCGCGACGCCGCCGCGCCATCCGCTGCGGCCTCGACCTGTGGTTGCGATCGCTCGTGCGTGCTCAGGTGACGTTCACTCGGCGGACGTTCCCGTTCCCGCGCCCGCCGCCGGGTCCGCGCCGACGGCGGCGGCCGGCGTGGGCTCGAGCTGGCCCAGGAGCGCCGCCTTCAGCGTGCGCATCCGTTCAAGCTCCTCGACCTTATGGCCCGCGCGATCGCAGATATAGAACACGTCGAGCGCCAGCTCCGCGTTGGTCGAAATGCGCGCGAGATGGATCACGTAACCGAGCTCGAACAGCGTATGGGTGATCGCGAACAGCAGGCCCGGCCGATCGGGGCTGAAGACGTCGACCACGGTGAATTGCTCCGAGCTGCGGTTGTCGATCGTGACCTCGGTCGCCGTGCGGCGCAGGAACTTGCGTCCGCCGAGCGGGTTGCGCCGGGCTTCGGCCACCATCGCGGCGATATCCCGCTCGCCCTTGAGTACGCCTTCGAGGTCGTGCTCGACCCGCAGCCAGCGATCATCTTCCGTCCCGAGTCCGCCGGGTCCGAGTGAGACGCGGAAAACGTCGAGCGCGAGACCGTCGGCGCGAGTCGTGATCCGTGCGGAGAGAATATTGAGATTGTTAGCGGTCAGCACGCCGGCGATTTTGGCGAAAAGCCCCGGCTGATCCGGGGTCGCAACGATGAATTCGGCAAACTCGAGATCGGGGAAGGCCCGATGGCGGCAGACCAGTGGGCGCCCTTCACCCAGCGCCCGCATCATCTCGCAATGGATCGCGAAGTCGCCCTCGGGCGCGGTCAGGAAATAGCGGTCGGGCATCAGCTCGAGGAAGCGGGCGAGCTCCTCGGCCGGTAGCCCCGACGCGCCGAGCTGCTTGCGCACGGCGCTCTTGACCAGCGCGAGGCGGCGCTCGGGGTCCACGGCCTCCTTGTCGCCCTGCTCGAGAATTTTGAGTGCCTTCATATAGAGTTCGCTCAGCAGCATGTCGCGCCAATTGCTGTAGATCTTGGGCGCGACCGCGCGCATATCCGCAAAGGTCATCAGGTAGAGCGCCTTCAGCCGATCGATCGAGCCCACCACGCGCACGAACTGATCAACCGTCCGCGTGTCCTCGACATCGCCCTTCTGCGCCACCTGCGACATCATCAGATGGTTGCGCACGAGGAAGACGACTAGGTCCGTCTCCTCGGTGTCGAGCCCCAGCCGTGCGCAGACTTCAACGGTCAGTACGGCGCCGCGCTCATGGTGGTCGTGGCCGTGGCCCTTGCCGATATCGTGGAGGATCAGGGCCAGGAAAATAATCGGCATCACGTCGCAGCTCCGCGCGACTTCGGTCAGCAAAGCATTGGTATCCTTGAAATCGCCCGCGCGCAGACGTTCGAGCTCGCGCACGGCGGCGAGCGAATGCCGGTCGACCGTGTAGATATGGTAGAGGTCGTGCAGCACCCGCGCGTGAAGGTTGCCGAATTCGGGGATGATCGCGCCGAGCACGCCTGCGCGATGCATCGCCTCGAGCGTCTGGGCCACCCGCTGGCGGCCGCTCAGGATACCCAGCAAGGCCATCCCGGTCCGCTCGTCATGACGCAGCCGGTCGTCAACCAGATAGAGATTATCGCGCACCGCCTGGTAGGCGCTGCCGGACAGTTCGACGTCGTGCGCCTGGCAGTCGGCGAAGATGGTCACGAGATTGAGCGGTGCGCGCCGGAAGAAGTCCGGATCCGCCAGTCCCAACGAACTCTGCTGAATCACGACCCCGGGCCGGATCTGGCGGCTGGTGCGGCGGCGCAGAAACCCGGGGCGCGTGATCTCTTCGGTGACCCGGGCGATCAGACCCTCGGCGAAGCGCAGGATCGTGGTCGCCCGCTCATAGTACTCGCGCATGAGCTGCGTGCTCGCCGGCCCGGTTTCGTCGTCGCGGAAACCAAGCATCGGCGCGACCTGCTCCTGCAGCTCGAAAGTCAGTTGATCGACGTGGCGCTTGGTCAGGAAGTGCAGGGAATTGCGCACCCGAAACGTGAAATCCTGCGCCGCGACAACTTCGTTCAGCTCGCTCTCCGTAATAATCGCCTTCTGCACCAGCTCCGGCAGTGCGTGCACCTTGTATTTGACCTTGGCCAGCCACAGCGCCGTATGCAGATCGCGGAGCCCGCCCTCGCCCTCCTTGAGGTTGGGTTCGAGCAGGTAGATGGAATCGCCGAAGCGCCGGTGGCGCTCGCGGCTCTCGTCGAGCTTGGCCTTGAAGAAGCTTTGCTGGTCACGATTGAGAACGTCGGTCACCAGCGTCTTGTCGAGCTGGGCGTAAATCTTTTCGTCGCCCGCCAGAAAACGCGCGTCGAGGATCGCGGTCTTCTCCTTGAGGTCCTCGCCCGCCATCTTCACGCACTCGGCGACGTTGCGCACCGCGTAGCCGACGACGACACGAGCGTCCCACAGCGCATGCAGCATCATCTCGGTGACGACTTCCGTGTGAGGACCGGGCTTGTAGTCGTGCAGAAAGATCAGGTCGATATCGGAGTAGGGGTTGAGCTCGCCGCGGCCGTAGCCGCCGCGCGCCGCCACGACGAGCCGCTGATTGAGCCGGGAAAAACGTCGCGCATGGACCGCGTCGGCGTGCTGATAGAGGGCGCGCAGGAGGCGATCGACGGCGTCAGTCAGGGCCTGCACGATCGCCCGTCCGCTGGCGCCGGCGACATGGCGCCGGAACAGTTCCGTGCGCACTTCATCCAGATATTCGCGCGCGACCAGACCCGCGGCAGGCGCGTGATGCAGGTCCGCCAGCAGCGCCGCCGCGCTGCGTCCGACGGTCGGTTCGGGCAGAGATGTCGCCGCGTCCGGAAGCTCGTTCACAGGTTGCCCATCGCGACCATAGTTTAGGCAGGGAATTGCCGCATCACCATAGCCGCCCACGACGCGGTTTGCCATCCACGCCAGTCCGGATCGGAGTGCGCCTATCGCGAGCGCTGGAGTCAAGCCGCGGCCAGAATAAAATCGACCGTGCCGGAGGCGAGGAACAGGGGGGGGCAGCGCTAGCGAAGCCGAAGGCGGAGCGAGCAGGTGAGTTCGCGAACTGCGTTTCTAACTTTGTCGGGGCGGCTGGATTTTGGCCGCGCCTCGCGGACTCGGCCGCCCCCCCGGAGCCGCGGCCAGAATCCAGTCCCGCGAGTTATGCGAACCTGCGGGACCCTCCGCCGAATCTGGGGGTTGCAATGTGCCGAAGGGCCGCCGGGTGCTTTCGTAAGCGCTCTTCGTGGCGCGCCTAGTAATTATCCCCGTCATGTTCGGTCGTGTTATAGGTCTGCGATATACACTGCAGGTGTGAATAAGGCGTGAGCATCACATAGAACGCCATTTCAGCACTGGCACTCTGATTCGCGACCGTAAATTGGAACGGGACCGGAAAGTAGCCCTGGGGGATCGTGTAGTAGGCGATACCGGATCGCCAATAACAATCGTTGGGTCCATCACCGCATACACTCTGATCGCCATAAACCAGCTCGACGCCCAGCAGCACACCAGACTTGGACGGATTGTAGACCGTGATGTGACCGACGCCCGAGTAGTCCCAAGGGTTGTCGCTGGTCCCGTTCCCGGCGTTGTCGCTGGCCACGGTATAGCTTCGGCCCGGCAGCATTTCGTTCGTCGAGTTGGCGCAGGACCAGTCCTGTTTGCCGCCCTGATGCGTGATAAACGACGGCGAATCGGCACGCACTGATACCGCGGCGAGCATGACGGAGGTTACGATGACTAACATCGAGCGGTTCTTCATAAAAACACCTTAAGGCAATAAAAAGGGCGCTCGGCAGCCACGCCGAACACCCTTGGCTTGGGGTGAGCAATGTGCGGAGCTAGCGTGCCGTCAGGCGCCCCTGCCGTCCCCCGGCACGGTCGAAAATTGATCAGGCGATCAGGTTGAGCAGATTGAGCGAATTGCTGTCCTGCTGGGTAGCCGTGGTGGTGGCATCCTGGGCAATCGTGTTGAGGAGGCTCGCGTCACTGGAAGTAGAGCTGGAAGCGGGAGTGCTGCTAGCAGTTGGCGCACCGCCCGAAACGCCAACGTGCGGATGGTGACCGTGACCGTGATGCTCGCTAATGGCATTTTGTACCAACTGCTGAACCCCGGCAAAAGCTTGTTGGGCACCCGACAGATTACCGGACTGCAACGCTTGTCCCACCGTGCTGAGCGCTGTCGCCAGCGGGCCATTTTGCGCTCCACTGGGCACAAGTTGTTCGATGTTGTTATAAGCGCTCTGGGCCTCGCTCAGGCTGCCGCTCTGTAAGGCCTGCCCCAGTTGCTGCATATCGCTGAAAAACGCGCCGTTGCTGCTCGAAGCACTGGTCTGAGCGGTCTCGTAATTGCTGGATAAACTGTACGATCCGGAAATCGAAGCTGCCATGGATCTACCTTTCTTCGTCTTGGAAATTAACGTACTGACTGGAGTCAGAGCATTTTGCGTGCCTCGTCGCGCGTGCCCCGGGTTTCTGTTGCAACCGCTATCGGCCCGCGCCCCTAGTCGATCTCATCAATTTTTGGACAATCGAAGCAGCGTTATCTCAAGAGGCGAAAATTTCCGAATGAGCCGATCACTAAACAAATCTGGCGAATCCCCTCGCGACCGCTTTGGCGACTGATGAGCCGGGGCGAAAGCACCGAATGTGCCGTTAGCGGGATTCAGGTTGGAACAGCCGGCTGACGCAATTTCGTAAAATGGCTGGTCCATCCACGGCATGTTTAGAGGTTGCCGACCGCGGCGTCGCCGTTGAGATAGTGGGTAACGGCCGCGGCGATCCCGTCGGCCAAGGCTTGCTGATAGTCCCCCTCTGCCAGCCGCGCGGCCTCGTCGGCGTTCGACAAAAATCCGCATTCGACCAGCACCGCGGGCATCTCGGCGCCCACCAGAACATAGAACGGGCCCTGCCGCGCGCCGAGATTGTTTACCCTGACGCCCAGGATCGCGCCCGCCGCGGCGACACTTTCCGCCTCGATCATGCGCGACAGTGCGGCCGATTCATTCGCTTTATCCCCCTGACGCAAATCGGTCAAAATATAGTTCAAATTCGGCACTGCCGAATTTCCGTAGCCACCCGCAACACTGTTTTCCATCCGGGCCAGCCGGATCGTGGCGCGATCGGTCGTATTGTTCAGATAGTAGGTTGCGATCCCGCTGGTCGCGCGCTCCGGGCTCGCATTCAGATGAATCGAAATGAAGAGGTCGGCCGCATTGCGATTCGCCGCCTGGGTCCGCTCGGCAAGGCTCAGAAAGCGATCATCCGCACGCGTCAGGCGGGCGGTCACCCCCAGCCCGCTGAGGACCCGCTGAAGGCGTATCGCGATCTGCAGCGCAAGGTCCTTTTCGGCGCTACCGCTGGCTGACCGCGTGCCCGGGTCGCGTCCGCCATGGCCGGGATCGATTACGACCAGCGGCGGTCGCGCGGTCCGTAACGGCGCGGCGAGCATCGCGACGGGCGGCGGAGCCGCTACGACGGCGCTCGCGACCACGGGCGGGGGCGGAACCGCTGACGCGATCAGGAAGCTCCGGGTGCGGCGTGCCCCGATCCGAACGCGCTCCGCGGGAATCACCATTGGCGCTGCGATATCCGGCGCCGCTCCTGCCTTGGCGAACCGTACGATCAAGTCGTGCGGCGCGAAGGCGACCGCGTAATCGACCTTGCCGCTCACGTTGATCAACAATTGCACTGTGTCGTCGGACGTCATCGTCGCGCGCACCGCCGTCACGGGCGATTGTTCCTGTCCGGCGAGCGGCGCGGGCGGAATATCGAGCCGGGTATGTTCGAGCGTAAGCGCGAGCTGCTGGCGCTGGCCATTGAGATGCCACGCTGGGCGGCGGCCACGGACGTTGAAGTGAAGCTCGACGATCGCGCCGCGCGATTCGAGCGCTGCCCCGCTGACAATGGCGTCGCGCGGCATCGCCCGGGCGCCGGCGGCGACCACGAAGATCAGCAGCAGACCGAGAGCGAGCGGGCGCGCCGGTTTCACGTCTATTCGCGATCGCGCGCCCGCCCGACGAGTCGCGCCAGGATATTGAGCGCCTCGATCGGGGTCAGCCGATCGATATCCACCGCGCGCAGTTCGTCGATCGTGCGCCGCTCGGCCGGCGTGAACAGCCCCATCTGCGGGGCCGCCGCGCGACGGTCCGCCGATACCGCCAGACGCGCGGCGCCGGTCTCGTCGAGTTCGCCGCGTTCCAGGTTGTGCAGAATCTCGCGCGCCCGGGCGACGACGCCGGGCGGTAATCCCGCCAGCCGGGCGACCTCGATCCCGTAACTGCGGCTCGCCGGCTCCTCGACCACCCGCCGCAGAAACAACACCTCTTCCCCCCACTCACGCACCGCCATGCTGAGATTTTTCACGCGCGGCCGTTCGCGCGCAAGTTCGGTCAACTCATGAAAGTGGGTGGCGAAAAGGACCTTGGCGCGCGTCGCATCGTGGAGATGCTCGGCGACCGCCCACGCGATCGCGAGGCCGTCAAAGGTGCTGGTCCCGCGGCCAACTTCGTCGAGCAGCAACAGGCTGCGTTCGGTCAGCCCTTCGAGCAGGCGCGCCGTCTCGCGCATCTCGACCATGAAAGTCGATTCGCCGCGCCGCAGATCATCGCGCGCGCCGATCCGCGTCAGCACGCGGTCGGTGATGCCGATCGTCGCCGCGGTGGCCGGAACGAAACTTCCGATCTGCGCCATGATCACGATCAGCGCGACCTGGCGGAGATAGGTCGACTTGCCGGCCATATTGGGGCCGGTGATCAGCAGCAACTGGCGTTCGTCGGGATCCAGCTCGAGATCGTTGGGCACGAACTCGCCGGGCTTCATCCCGGCTTCGAGCACCGGATGGCGCCCGTCGCTGATTTTGAGGGCCAGCCCTGAGGCAATCGCGGGCCGTACATAATCGCGGCGCCGCGCCACCTTGGCCAGCGCGATCAGCACGTCAAGTTCGCCCACCGCCGCGGCGGTTTCAAGGATGACGCCGGCATGCGCGGCCAAGTCGCGCAGCAGCTTCATGAAGAGTTCGACCTCGAGTTCCTTGAGGCTGGCTTCGGCGCTGAGAATCTTGCGCTCAAGCTCCTTCAGCGCGGGCGTGGTGAAGCGCTCGGCGCCAACCAGCGTCTGCTTGCGCTCATAGTCCGCCGGGACCCGCTCGAGATTCGGCTTAGTGACCTCGATGTAATACCCGAAGACCTGATTGTAACGAACCTTGAGCGACGGGATTTCCACGCGCTCACGCTCCGCCGCTTCCATCCGCGCGATCACGCCGCGCGCGTCGAGGGCGAGCGCGCGCAACTCGTCGACCGCGGGGCTGAAGCCGCGGCGAACAGTGTTGCCGTCGCGCGGGTTTACCGGTGGCTCTTCGCTGATCGTCGCGTCGATTAATCCGGCCAGCGCGGGCTGCGCATCGAGCCGCGCGGCGAGCCGTCTGAGTGCCGGGCAACGGCGCTTCCCGAGCCATTGCTTGAGGGTCGCGACCGCGTTCAGCGCCTGCCCGAGCTTGAGCGTATCGCGCGGACTCGCGCGCAGACTGCCGACCCGGCCCGCCAGGCGTTCGAGGTCGCCGATCCGCCGGAGCGCGTCGGCGGCCGGGCCGCCCAGGTCGCTCTCGATCAGCTCCTCGACCGCGTCGTGGCGCCTCCCGATCGCTTCGAGATCCATCAGCGGATAGACGATCCAGTTGGCCAGCAGGCGCGCGCCGATCGGGGTCAGGGTCTCGTCGAGGATGGCGAGCAGCGAGCCCGTGCGCGTGCCGTCGCTCGAACTCACCAGCTCGAGATGGCGCCGCGTGGTGTCGTCGACCAGCATGAACTCGGCGGCACGATAGAGCCGGGGCGCGCGAATATGGCGCAGATCGCCGCCGAAGTTCTCCTCAGCGTAACGGAGCGCGGCGCCCGCCGCGGCGGCGATCGCGTCACTGAACTCGCCCGGACCGAAGCGCTCCAGCAACGCCGCGCGCGTGGTCGCCGGATCGAACGCCACCGCGGGCAGGCGGGTCAGCGGATGTTTGAGTTGATCGAGTACGGGCGCGATCGCGGCGGTCTCACTCGGCGTGATAATCTCGCGTGGATCGAGCCGTGCGATCTCCTCGCGTGCGCTGGCAATGCCCACCAGTGCTGTCGCGATAAATTCTCCGGTCGAAAGATCGAGCGCGGCCAGCCCGAAGCCGTTGCTATCGGCGGCGATCGCGAGCAAAAAATTCTTCTCGTCCGCGACCAGCACGCTCTCTTCGCCGACCGTGCCGGGCGTGATGATCCGCACAATCGAGCGCGGCATCAGGGTGCGCCCCGCCGTGGCTCCGCCGCCCGGCGCGGTGAGCTGAAAGGCGCCCCCCTTGCCGCTCGAACCGCTGGCGCCGCCCGCCGGCGCGCTCTGCTCGCAAATCGCGACCTTCATGCCCGCCTTGAGCAGCTTCGCGATATGGTTTTCGGCCGCGTGATAGGGCACGCCGCATAGCGGCACGCCGTCCTTGGAGCGCGAGGTGAGCTGGATATCGAGCAACCGCGCACCGACCTCGGCGTCTTCGAAAAACATCTCGTAGAAGTCGCCGAGGCGGAAAAAAAGGATCGCGTCCGGCACCTGCCGCTTGACGTTCAGGTATTGCGCGACGAGCGGTGTCTGTTTAATCGGCACGGTCGGGCCAAGGATAGCCGCCGCCTCCGATCAGCGCAAAATCAAGTGTGGGGGAATGCCTGAGTTTGACCTGTTTTCCGGGATTTTGCGGCGAACTGCCAGGCTGATCCCGGGATTCTTCGCTGCGCTCAGAATGACAAACTGGCTGTTACAGCTGGAAGTAACC
>JBKQPD010000182.1:0-35873 GCA_052145175.1 Binataceae bacterium (SeqCode)
GCGATGCGGCCGAGCTTCTGCGGGCGCCGAACATGCGGCGCATTCTTGTTCAATGAAAGATGAGTGCGGACCCGGTTGTAGTACGTGGCATAATTCTTCAGAACGCGACGCAAGTGGGCCTCGTCGAACACGATCAGGTGATCGAGAGCTTCGTGCCGGATGGAGCCGATAAGCCGCTCGACGTAACCATTTTGCCAGGGCGCGTGTGGCGCCGTCGGGTGATCGCGGATCCCCATGGAGCGTATGCGGTGAGTATAGGCTGCGCCGAAAGCTCGGTCCCGGTCGCGAAGCAAGTGTCTTGGCGCTTCATCCCACTGGAATGCGTCGGTGATCTGTCCGGCGATCCACTGGGCAGTTGGATTGGTAGTTACCGCAAGCGTGACGAGTCGCCTGCGGACGTGACGGAGGATCACCAAGCCATAGAGCAGCTTGAACGAGATTGTCCGCACCACGAACAGATCCAGCGCAGCGATGCCGGCCACGTGGTTGCGCAGGAAAGTCTTCCAACCTTGGTACGGTGGTCGGCGGTGCCGGACTATATATTTGCCGACGGTTGATTCGGCGACGTCGATACCCAGCATCAACAGTTCACCGTGGATGCGCGGGGCACCCCACAGCGGGTTCTCGCGGCTCATCCGCCGGATCAGCTTTCGAAGGTCGGCCTCAACCCGTGGCCGGCCACCAGCGTGGCGGGACCGCCAACGCCAATAGGCGCGGAACCCGCGTCGGTGCCAGCGGATCGCGGTCTCCGGCTGGACGATGATGATCGCGTCTAGCAGCGCCGGATACAGTCGATATAGCCATACCATCAGCAAACGATCGAGGTTACATAGTCGCACGCGCTTCGGGGACTTGCGCCGAAGCACGACCAACTGTTGGAGCAGAATCAAATTCTCGACCTCCAGCCGGATCTTTGTCGTTGTCCAGCAGTTTGGTTACCGCCAATGGCGCGGGCGGCGTTTATTTCGGTGGTTTATCGTTGCGGATTCAGTATTCCACGATAAGCAATAATTCCAACAGTTCAGGCGTGACCGTGTTCGCTGGCAAGACCGTCGCGCAAATTCTGAACAGTACGATCAGTGGCAACATTGCAGCATTCGGCGGCTTTGGCGCCGGCGTCTATGTGTACGCATCGACGACCATCGCTAACTGCACGATCAGTGGAAATCAGAATCCCTTTGATCAATATTCTATTACTGAAGGGGGTGCGATCTACAACCTCAGTACTCTGAACCTCAATAACGACGCGAATCGCTGACAATGTGGCGGATAAGGGGGGCGGGATAGAGAACCTTGGCGGAGTTACTGCTAGCAATACGATCATTGCCGACAATACCTCGACGGTTTACGGCCCCCCTGATTGCGCCGGGCCGCTTACCTCGAATGGCTACAACCTGACCGGATCAAGTAGCGACGGTTGCTTCAGCAGTGGGACCGGTGACATCGTCGCCGACCCGCTCCTCGGACCGCTGACCGACAACCCTCCCGGCTTGAATGCGACCCAGGCACCGCTCGCGGGCAGTCCGGCTATCGGAGTGGGAGCACGAACGGTTTGCGGTTACGCCGACCCAGTTGCGCAGCTACAGACGAGCGCGGCGTCAAGCGCGTCGCCGGCTCATGCGATATCGGCGCCTACCAGTCGTAGCGCCCGACGAGTGCTACAGGCTAGCTCTCCGTGAATCCCAATACCTATAGGATCGCGCGACATGCCGATCCGGGAGGTAAGGTCCAGCGCCAAATAGCTTCTCCCGTAAAGTGCCGGGACTATACTCGCGCTGCATCAAGCCGCGCTCCTGAAGGACTGGACCTACATAGTTGATGAAATCGATGAAGGTGCCGGGCGTCGTACTGTACATTAGGTTGACGCCATCGACGCCGGCGGTAGCCCAATCCTGTAACCGATCGGCGATCTGCTCGGGCGTACCGGTGATGCGAGTTGTCTTGCCGAGCAGACGAGCGACATCACCGACGGTTGCGGCCCTGCTGTTTGGAGCGCTTGCAACCACCGTCTGCAGGACGCTTCTCACACCTTCGGTCTGCACATCGCCGATCGGCTGATCCCACGGAATATCACCCAGATCGACCCCGATCGCGCCACCAATGTGTGCGAGCATCCCATCGAGACTCAGATATTCGTCGATCTCCCTCTCTTTGCGGCAAGCCTCATCTTCAGTGCTACCAACGACGAAGGACAGACCTTGCAGGAACAGGATGTCTTCGGGTCGGCGGCCATAAGCGACGGCCCGCGAGCGTACGTCTTGAATCTGCGATTTTGCACTTTCGGGATTCGCGGCGATAAGGAACTGAGCTTCAGCATGAAGCGCCGCGAAATCTCGTCCCGCAGGTGACGAACCCGCTTGCGCTAGTACCGGTGTACGCTGCGGCGACGGCGCCGGCAGATGCGGGCCCTCAACGCAATAACGTTCACCGCGGTGATAGATTTTGTGAACCTTGGCGGGATTGGCGTGAACCCTGTTTTTTACGTCACGTAACAGAGCGTCGTCTTCCCAAGATCCTTCCCATAGCTTGTAGACCACCTGCATGTATTCCTGCGCCCAGCGGTAGCGCTCATCGTGCTCAGTCAGGTCGTCGAGTCCGAAATTCCTCGCGCCGTTCGCTATCGGACTTGTCACGATATTCCAGCAAATTCGCCCCTTCGAAAGATCATCAAGGGTCGAGACCCGGCGTGCGAAATTGAAGGGATGCTCCTGTATTATCGAGCTGGTGAATGCGAGCCCGAGGTGTTCAGTCACATGCGCTAGTGCGGAAATGAGCACTGATGGATCGTTGCTAGGAATTTGTAGACCTTCACGGACATAGGTCTCCCAGCCACCACGATAATCGCCATATAGTCCGATTATGTCAGCGAGGAAGATCGCATCGAATCGGCCTCGCTCCAGCAGCTTGGCCAAATCGACCCACGTGTCGAGATCGGTATACTCGAGTTGCCGCGTTTGCGGGTGGCGCCACAACCCGTGGTAGATGTGCGAGACGGTATTCATCGTGAAGGCGCAGAAAATCAAACGCTTAGCCACGAGGCTCTCCTTTCCAGTTCACGCAGTCGACTGGACCCTCAACCTGGATCTCCGTTTCGGAGTATCCGGTTATAGGCGGGGCGATCTGTCCGGTGTTAGCATTTAGCCTTTTGAACCCCTGTCATACTCGCACCGACACCAGATAGTTTGCAAAGGCGAAATTCAGAGCGCGGTTTTGAGGCCAAAGGATTTTCCACGGCCCGCAACGGACCGGTTATGCGTCGCATTGCGTAAAATATCCGAAACGACGCGGGAGCCAGCCGCGACACGTATTTGATCAAACAACCAGTTCGAGTCGTTGGCGAATGCCGACGCTTGCTGCTGCAGTCGCGTCTGTTCGACCGCGCTTTGACCCAAGAGGTATTGATCGGGGATTTCCATTTTGACTCTCCGCTTCCAACTCCATGTAGGCCAGACGATCTCTTGTTGCAAGGGGTTCAGCCAGTTTAGGATTCCACGATGCGCCTTTACGAGGCGATGGCGAGCACGCCGACGCCCGAGAGGGTGTTGTGTGTGTGTCAGTGCAAGGCGGCGGAGACCAGCGACCAAAGGCCGCAACCAAGGTCGCCCAGTTGAAGGGATACCGGTTATGTTCGGCCTTGCGGTTAGACTGCTACCAAAGGGAAGAGGGCGAGCCCGTTCGAGTCCGCCCTTTATCTTCGAGTAGTGGCGAAGCTACTTCTTGACCTTTGCCTTCTTCGCCCGCGCTGCCGACCCATAGCGTTCGCCGAAACACTTGCGGCAGCGTTGATCCCGCCGCTTGAGGAAACTCGGCGCCAGGTCGTCGCTTCCGCAATAGCGGCAAACTAGCTGGTTGGATTTCGGCTTACTACCCGTCTTTCCCCGGGGGGGGTTGTGCAAGCTTGGCTTTGCGCGGCGCAGTTTTCTTGCGGAGCGCCTTCTTACCGGCCGATCGTGCTGCGCTCATCTGATCCTGCTCGGCCGGGGATGGGGCGCGTCCGTGCGGTGCTTGATGCCGGGTTCCCGTCACCAATTTCGCGTGTTCCATTTGCTCTAGACCTCCTAAGCCGTCAAAGCTCGCTGGGATGTTTGCTCTGCTCCGAGCATGAAGCGAGTGATTACCCCTTCTTTCCGAGGTCGTTCCCGCAGAAAGGGCAAGCAGCTATTGGCGTGGCTCCACGGTCGGCACGAGCCAGCGATTGGAAAGCGAATAGGGCTGCGAATCGCATCTGACCAGCGGAAAGGGAAACCCATGTAAGGACTGGCTACCGGCTGCGAATCGAGCAATGTGTATCGGGTGGAGGGTTAGCAACTGTTTTATGAAGCGCATGGTATCGGACGTCAAATCCGAACAACTCACTAAGGAATTGAAAGCGCTGGAAACGCAAGCCGACGACGAGCTGAAGCAGCGCTGGCGCAAGCTCTATGGCACGCCGCCGCCGCCGAAAATTCACCGCTCGCTCCTGCTCGCGGCGGTGGCCCACCGCATGCAAGAGAAGGTCTTCGGGGCACTCAAAGCTTCGGTCCGCCACCAGCTCATCCAGGCCGCCAACCACCCGGCGACTCTCCGACCTTCCCCTAACTACCCGAGTCTGCGTCCTCGTGCTGGAACCGTATTGCTGCGTGACTGGGGCGGCGTCACCCATCAGGCGACGTTGCTGGAAGACGGGATTCTCTTTCGCAATCAACGCTACAAGTCACTGTCCGAAGTCGCCCGTCTGATCACCGGTGCACGTTGGTCGGGACCGCGGTTCTTCGGCCTCAGAGCCGCCGCTAAGGAGCCAACCCATGGAACCCGCTAAAACTTCACGCCGCCACTGCGCGATTTACACGCGCAAGTCTTCGGAGGAAGGCCTGGAGCAGGACTTCAACTCGCTCCAGGCCCAGCGCGAGGCGTGCGAAGCGTTTATCAAAAGCCAGGCGGGCGAAGGCTGGCGGCTAGTCAAGCGCGCCTACGACGACGGCGGTCTGTCGGGTGGTACGATGGAACGACCAGCGTTGCAGCGTCTGCTTACTGATATCAACCAAGGACTGATTGCTGTGGTGGTGGTCTACAAAGTTGACCGCTTGACCCGTTCGCTCGCCGACTTCGCCAAGATGGTCGAGGTGTTCGATGCACACGGCGTCTCGTTCGTCGCGGTCACCCAGCAGTTCAATACGACGACTTCGATGGGGCGGTTGACGCTCAACGTCCTGCTGTCCTTCGCCCAATTCGAGCGGGAGGTGACGGGGGAACGGATCCGCGACAAAATTGCGGCCTCCAAACGCAAAGGAATGTGGATGGGCGGGGTCGTCCCACTGGGGTATGAGGTCCGCGACCGTCGCGTCGTGATCGACGAACGAGAGGCCGAGACCGTCCGCGACATTTTCCGGCACTATCTGGAACTCGGCTGTGTGCGGTTGCTCAAAGCGGATCTGGACCGCCGCGGGGTCCTTTCCAAGCGGCGAACTTCCGGGAGCGGCGTCGTCTCCGGTGGGCATTCGTTCTCCCGCGGGGCGCTTTACGCGCTGCTCGCGAATCCAATCTACGTCGGTGAGATTAGGCACAAGCACCTCCGCCATCCCGGTCAGCATGAAGCGATCGTGGATCGCGCGCTGTGGGAGCGGACCCAGCAGCAGCTTCAGGCGCACCGCGTGCGTACCAAGCGTCACGCGGCAAGCCTCGAAAAGAGTCCCCTCATCGGGCGTTTGGTCGACGAGCATGGCGAGGGGCTGACGCCCAGTCACGCCCGCAAAGGCGAGCGAAAGTACCGCTATTACCTCTCGCGCACCTTCCCGTCGCGGAGCGACATGGCAACGCACCGCGGCTGGCGTTTGCCTGCGCGCGAGCTCGAAGAGCGAGTCGCGGTTGCCGTCGGGGAAATGCTCGGCGACGAGCCTGCACTGCTCGAAGCGGCGCAGAAAACTGATGCTAACTCCAACCCGATCGACTGCGTCTTGCACGCCGCGCGAAGCTGGCGTAAGCGCCTTCACGCCGAAGCTGAACGGACGTCAGCGATCGCCGCGCTGGTGGAGCGGGTGGAGCTCAAACCTGAAGGCATCAGGGTCTCGATCAAGCTGCCCATCGCAGACGCCGAAAAGTCTCAGGCTCAGCTGCCGGAGCCCGTCGCACTCGCCCGATCATTTCCCATGCTACTGAAGCGGCGCGGCGTTGAGTTGCGGCTGATCGTCGGCGACCATCATCGTTTAGCGCCGGTCGTCGACCTGTCGCTAGTGAAGGCCGTTGCGCGGGCTCATCGCTGGTTCGACGAGCTCAGCAGCGGCAAGGCCAGATCACTGGCCGCGATCGCGGCGCGCGAGGGGCTCGCCGTCCGCTACGTCGGCCGCTTGATCCGCCTGGCGTTCCTCGCGCCGGAAATCGTCGAGTCGATTGTCGCAGGCCGGCAGCCGGCCACGCTCACCGCGGAGGCACTCACCCGACATATCGAGCTCCCGCTCGCATGGTGCGCGCAGAGAACTGCGCTGAACGTCTACTAGCCCGCCAATTTTCGTGCTGACCCCTCGACCGCCATATCGGCGGTTCGTGCCAGGACGTTGCATTTGCCAGCAACTGGTATCGGCACCGAATTAATCGCCCACAGAGATAAAATCGAAATGACGCCGCTCGGTCTACCAATTGAGCGTTCTCCGGTGCCGATGGCAGTACAAATCGCCACGACACACGCGCAGTTTGCGCACTCCCCCGGAGAAGTCCTGAAACCCCAGACTCGGTGGCGGAGCAAACCGGATTCGAACTTTCAGTACCGGAGGCGACGCGATTCCATACTCCATTTAAGCGATGCGAACTGCTGAAGCCGGGGCTGATCGCGAAGGATTGTTAATCCTTCGCGGGAGGTCAAATAGGCTCGGGCTCCGGTTAGGAGAATTCATTTTCCCCATATGTAGATTCGGCCGCCTTTTGCCTTAAGTGCCCAGAAATCGCCATCGGAGAGAATAGCACCGTGAACGACCTGATGCTTAGGTCTGACGAACAAGACTGCTGGGCTCCGCTGGACCCGTTTAACTGGCCAGGGAGCCTCATTGACTGCTAATGAAAACATTTGGGCAAATGGTTACGGAGGCTGGCAAGCTTCCTTGTCAAGTCAACAGTTAGTTAGGGAAAGTAGATTGTTGCTCTGCGAGCTAGCGCCTACATGACGCCTACACGAAACTTTCGCGGAATGTTAGGAGCCAGTCTAAGTACCTAATTTTATTGGTGGAGCTGAACGGGATCGAACCGTCGACCTCCTGAAAGCCATTGTGTGGCGTCGTGATCGTGTCGCAGATGCGGTATGCAGCGCCATTCTCGGATATATTACCTTGTGGGATAGACCGTCGTGCAGAAGCAAGCTCTGTACTGGAGGCAGCCCGAAATGTTACTTCGGATGACGACTCGGGCTGTGTTATTTCGTCGAACGCCCTCCGAACATGCGAACCGCATTTTGTTCGAGCGCTTCGCGTATTGGATCGAGGGCCAGATGCGCGTAACGCTCCGTAGTGCTGTTGTGTCGATGGTTCAAGGCTCGACCGATTAACGGCAGGCTAAACCCCTCAGCGACCAACCAGCTCGCGAGGGTGTGCCTTAGATCATGAATCCTCACGTCCTGCACAGCCGCACGGTTTCTGATTCTTTGCCATGCCTTGGCAGGTTCGACGATATGGCCGCCGCTTCGGTCCGAAGGAAAGACCCAGTCTGATTTCAGGTGGCTCGGCAGCTTCTCAAGCAGAGTGATCGCAAGTCCAGGCAGCGGCAGGAAATGCGGCCTGCCTGCTTTGGTCTCGCGCAGACGTAGGGTCCGCTGATTCAAATCGATATCGGCCCAGCGCAGCGATAAAAGTTCGCTGCGTCGTGCGCCCAACATGAGAGCGAGTGGAAAGTACGCTCGCCAGCGCCAGTCCGGTTCCTGAGCCAGTGCCTCGTTAACCCGTTCTAATTCGTCGGGTGACAAGTACCGCTCTCGTCGTTCCTCTTTGAACAGCTTGATGCGGGCGGCGGGGTTATCGCCCTTCAGTAGCTTCCAATCTCGGGCCAAGTTCAGCATACATCTAAGGAGTCGGACTGTATGATTCGCACCATAAGGTCCGTGCGCCTCTCCGATTGCAGCATGTAGCTTCTCGACGTCATTGCGGCCGATGTCAGAGAGCCGCCGGCTCCGCCAGGAGGACGGAACGTATTTCGCCAAGTACCATTCATCGGCGCGAACGCTGCTTTCGCGTTTGTGCTTGTTCGCATGACGCTCAAAGTAGGCTTCTACCAAATCGGCGAAGGTCGGCTGAGCGCGTTCCGCCCGGCCTTCTTCACTCGGATCATAACCTTCCGCAACAGCTGACCGGATTTTCTGTGCTCGAATTCTGGCGATAGCGACCGATAGATCGGGGAACTGTCCAATCGTCACGCGGCGTGTTCTGCCTTTGATCCGGCCCTCCCAGACAAAAGACTTGGCCCCGCCAGCCGTCAGTCTGAGAGCGAAGCCTTCGATCCCGTCGTCCCGTATAAACCCTTGTCCGCGCGGCGGCGATGACGCCCGTTCGACCAGATTTTTCGTGATCTTTGGCAACGATTGGTCCTCTCTTCCCGCTTGCCTCGCGACTGTTTCATGTAGACGCTATGTAGACGGGAGAGCCTGAATGTAGACGGAGTTGGGCGTATTGCCAAGGAGTTCGTACAATAGAAATGTCTAGCAAATACGGGCTTTATCTGGGTACAGCGTAATTCATCGGAGAACAAGCCGTCTAACTTCGGATCTGAGGGTTGGGGGTTCGAATCCCTCCGGGCGCGCCAAACGAAACTGTTTTCGCCTCCTATGGGGGTTGCCGTCGGCGTAGGAAGCATCCGGACGCGGTGTGAATTGACGGGCCGATCCGGATATGCGAGTTCTCGGTGCGCCCGCATTCCAAAAAAGGGGGAGACGACGATGGCCCAAATACGCGAAATCACTTCAGGTTTAGGGGCTCCGGAGGGTCCGGTCGCGCTCCCTGACGGCAGTGTCCTGGTCGTCGAGCTCAAGCGCGGCACGCTGACTCGCGTCAAGCCCGATGGCCAGCAGGAAGTGGTCGCCGAAGTCGGAGGCGCGCCCAACGGCGCCGCTATCGGTCCCGACGGTAAGGTTTATATATGCAACAACGGCGGCCTCGTCTTTGCAGAGATCAGCGGGCACACGCTGCCAGTGCCGGGCCTCCCGGCCAGCTATAAGGGTGGCAGTATCCAGCGCGTCGATTTGGCCACGGGCAAGGTCGAGACGGTTTACACGGAATGTAACGGTCACCCGCTGCGTGGTCCCAACGACCTGGTCTTCGACGCAACCGGCGGGATGTGGTTCACCGATTTCGGCAAGGTCGAGGAGCGGCAGCGCGACCGCGGCGGAGTCTATTACGCCAAGCCCGACGGCTCCCTGATTAAAGAGATGGTCTATCCCATCGACGGCCCCAACGGCATCGGTCTGGCGCCCGGAGATAAGCGTCTGTACGTTGCGCAGACCTTCGAAGGCCGCGTGTGGCAGTGGGACATTCCGCGTCCCGGCGAACTTACGCGGGTTGAAAATCCCGGCGGCGCCTTCCTCAGCGGCCCCGGTGGCGGAACCCTGCTCGCCGGACTGCCCGGCTACCAGCTGTTTGATTCGATGGCCGTCGATGGTGCCGGTTATGTCTGCGTGGCGACGCTGATCAACGGCGGTATAACGGTTATCTCGCCCGACAGCGCTTCCATCGAGCATATCCCGCTGCCGGACCCGATAACCACGAATATCTGTTTCGGCGGGCCCGAGCGCAAGACGGCGTATGTCACCCTGCTGGCGACGGGACGCCTGGTGGCGCTCGATTGGCCGCGACCGGGGCTGAAGCTGAACTACAACTGATAATTCAGGATTACCCGATAGCGCGGTTGCACGCCGCCGAAGCCGTTCTCATCCAGCCGAACAGGACTCCCGCTCCGGCGCGATCGTCAAACGTGATGCGCGGTTGGCGACGATGTGTCGGAACGGCCGCCCCCTGTTGGCGTGGTGGCTCAACGGCAGTGTCTTGCAACCAAATTGGCGCGACAGCAGTTAGAAGTCATCTAATATCAGTTGTGGCTGAACAGTAACGATCAGGCAATCAAATCCTCAAATTACCGTAGCCAGAGAGGCGTACCGACGTAATCCTGCTTCAAACTTCCGCTGCTACTTCCAACTTGGGCGAACTTCTCGTCCGCAATTTCAGGGAGGAAGAGCAGCAATGAGGAGTCCAGGAATCTTACGTCGGAAGCGCTGGCGCGGTCTCGCGCAAGTGCCCGCAATCGCAGCAGCGGGCGCGATGTTGTTGGCGCAAATCGCAGCCCCATTGGCGTACGCGCAGGGGAGCAACGACAACAATACCACGACGCCGATCAAGCACGTGATCCTGATCATCGGCGAGAATCGCACGTTCGATAACGTGTTCGGCGCCTACAAGCCGAGAAATGGTCAGACCATTTCGAATCTCCTGTCACGTGGGATCGTCAACAACAATGGACAGCCGAGCAAGAACGCTTATATTGCTCAGCAATACGAGGCTAATGACACTTACCCGGCACTGTATTCCAACAGTCCGGCCAAGACCCAGCTCTTTCCGACGCTGCCCCAGCCAGACGTCGGTAATCCAACCAGCAACGGCACCGCTCCTTTCGCCACGGTGGCCGATGCGGAGGCTATCGAGCCCGCGCTGCTCATCCCGGACTACTACCTGCTGACCATCGGTGGGACAGGAATTCCCAGCGGGCTGGACACGCGGTTCCCCACTGACTTGGCCAACGATCCCTTCCAGATCACCGATTACATCCCCTACGTCGCGTATGCGGGTAGCCCGGTCCATCGTTTCTTCCAGATGTGGCAGCAGCTCGATTGCAGCCTTGCTTACGCCTCGACCAGCAATCCGAGCGGATGTGCCGAGGATCTCTTTCCCTGGGTTGAGGTGACTGTCGCCACCGGCGGTAACGGCAACACGATACCGCCCAATTTCGTTGGCGAGGGCGCCATCTCGATGGGCTTCTACAACAACCTGGATGGAGACGCGCCATACTTCACGTCGCTCGCCAACCAGTACAGCATGAGCGACAACTACCATCAGGCGGTGATGGGCGGAACCGGCGCCAACCATCTCGCGATTGGCTACGGCGCCCCGATTTATTGGGCCAATCCGGACGGGAGTCCGGGCACGCCGCCGTCGAATCAGATTGAAAACCCCAATCCGCAACCGGGAACCAATAACTATTACACGCAGGACGGCTACAGTGGCGGCTCCTACGTGAATTGTGCCGACAGTACTCAGCCCGGTGTTGGTCCGGTCAAGAGCTACCTTGCGACCTTGCCCTATACGCCGTGGGCGGCTGATTGCCTAACCAATGCGTATTACCTGGTCAACAACTACAACCCCGGCTACTATGGCACGGGCGAGGTAGCATATGTAGGCGGACCCACCGACTTCACGATTCCGCCAACCATGCAAAACAATATCGGACTGGAGCTGAGCGCCTACAACATCTCCTGGAGCTACTATGGCGAGGGATGGGCAGGCGGCACCGAGACTGGACCAAACGGGAGCGACACTTACTGTAACATCTGCAATCCTTTTCTTTACTCGACGCAGGTTATGACGAGCCCGTCGCTGCGCTCGAATCTCAAGGACATCGAGAATCTGTATAGTGACATCAGCGCCGGAACTTTGCCGGCGGTCTCGATCGTCAAGCCCGACGGTCTTCTCGACGGCCATCCGGCTTCATCGAAGTGGGACCTCTTCGAGGGGTTTTCCAAAAAGATCATCAAGATGGTCCAGGCCAACCCGTCGCTTTATGCGGATACCGCGATAATGATTACGTCCGACGAGGGTGGTGGCTACTATGATTCGGGTTACGTTCAGCCCGTCGATTTCTTCGGCGACGGGACACGCATCCCGCTCATTGTCGTATCGCCTTACTCAACTGGTGGGCGCGTGGTCCACACGTATTATGATCACGTGTCCTTCGATAAATTCGTGGAAGCGAACTGGAGCTTGCCGGCGATCTCCAGCACCGGTCGCGACAACTTGCCTAATCCCGTCGCGAGCTCGAGTAATCCCTACGTTCCCACGAACAGTCCGGCAATCGGGAATCTGATGGACATGTTCGTATTTCCCTCGACCTGACGATTCACGCGGCTCGCCGCGCGTGAACTGATATCCCCGGACGGCTGGTTGTTCGATCAGCCGTCCGGGCTCGTTTGCCAAGTCCCAGTAATCATTCAGATTCGACCTCCCCAATGTTGGCCGTGCACGGCGAAGGCCACGTTCGCGCCGTTGCGCCGTCACTGCTAGTCGACACGCTTGCGTTGACCTTCGCCGACCGGGGAAGGTTTGCTCTCCACCGCAAACCCGGCGATATTTATCGCACGATGACCCCAACCAGCTTGCTTATCGCCAACCGCGGCGAGATCGCGATTCGCATCGCGCGCGCCGCCGCCGACCTCGGCATCCGCACCGTCGCGATCTATGCGGAAGACGACGCCGCTTCCCTCCATACGCGGCGCGCCGACGAGGCGCGGCCGCTCAAGGGACAAGGCGTCGCCCCGTACCTCGATATAGCTCAAATCGTAGCTCTGGCGCGGGAGTCCGGCTGCGAAGCGATCCATCCCGGCTATGGGTTTTTGAGCGAGAACGCGACCTTCGCCCGCTGTTGCGCGGAGGCTGGCCTGACGTTTGTCGGACCGCGACCGGAGGTCCTCGAACTGCTCGGCGACAAGGTTCAGGCTCGGGCGATGGCGGAGCGCTGCGGCGTCCCCGTGCTCCCGGGCACTTCCGCCGCCGGTGTCGATGAGCTCAAGGCTTTCTACGCCGCGCTTGGTCCCGAAGCGGCGATGGTGATCAAGGCGGTCGGCGGCGGTGGTGGCCGCGGGATGCGTATAGTGCGGAACATCGATGAGATCGAAGAGGCCTTCACACGATGCCAGTCGGAGGCGCGCGCCGCGTTTGGCAACCCCGAACTGTACGCCGAGCGCCTGCTGGAGCGAGCGCGCCATATCGAGGTGCAGATTGCCGGCGACGGATCCGACAACCCGATTCATCTGTTCGAGCGCGAATGCACTATCCAGCGGCGCCATCAGAAGTTGGTGGAGATTGCGCCCAGCCCCGGTCTCACGGCCGGCGCGCGCGAGCGGATTATCGACGCCGCGCTTCGGATCGCTCGCGCCGTACGCTACTCGAGTCTTGGGACCTTTGAGTTTCTCGTGCCGGCCGCGATCAACGGTGGGACGAACGGCGAAGCCCCGGTGCTTTACTTCATCGAGGCGAATCCCCGCCTGCAAGTCGAGCATACCGTGACGGAAGCGGTCACCGGCGTCGACCTGGTCAAGCTGCAGTTGCGGCTTGCGGGCGGCGCAAAGCTGAGCGAACTCGGCGCGACGCAGCGCGAGATTCCGGCGCCGCGCGGGTTTGCGATTCAAACGCGCATCAATCTCGAATCGATCAGCGCGGACGGCACGGCGAAGCCCGGCGGCGGCACCCTGACCGCCTTTGATCCGCCCTCCGGCCCCGGCTTGCGCGTCGATACGTTCGGCTATGCCGGCTACTCGACGAGCCCGCGCTTCGATTCGTTGCTGGCCAAGCTGATCGTTCATTCCACGGCGCCGGACTATGCCGCCGCGGTGCGCAAGACCTACCGCGCGCTGGGTGAGTTCAGAATCGAGGGCGTCGCGACCAACCTCGTCTTTCTCCAGAACCTGCTCCGGCATGACGATTTTGCGGCGAACCGGATCTACACGCGGTTTATCGAGGACCACGTCGCCGACCTGGTTGGAACGCCGGCGGCCGATCATCAAAAATTCTACTTCGAGCAGACCGCGGCGCCCCGTCTGGCCGGGGTGAAGCTCAAGTCCGCCGACCCCTTGGCGGTGCTCGCCTACGGCAAAGGGGAGGGCGGGGCGGCCGTGGCCCAGCCACCCCCTGTCGTGCTCCCCGCCCATATGTCGGCGATCCTCGGCCCTCCCGGCACGATCGCGGTGAATGCGCCGATGCAAGGGACGATCATCTCGATCACGGTCGCGGAAGGCGCGCAGATTCGCAAGGGCCAGCAATTACTCGTCATGGAAGCGATGAAGATGGAGCACGAAGTTCGCGCGAGCGCGAGCGGGATCGTGCGTGCGATCGCGGTCGCGCCGGGTGACGCGGTGCTGGAGGATCATCCGCTGGTCTTCCTCGAGGAGGCGGAGGTTGAGCTGGGCGCGCTCGCGGAGGATCGGCGGATTGACCTCGATCGGATCCGGCCCGACCTCGCGGAAGTGCGCGAACGCCACGCGATCGGCCTCGACGAGTTCCGGCCCGACGCGGTCGCGCGTCGCCGCAAGACCGGCCAGCGCACGGCGCGGGAAAATATCGAAGACTTTTGCGATCCGGGAACCTTTGTCGAATACGGTGCGCTGGTGATCGCGGCACAGCGCCGCCGCCGCGAGCTTGACGATCTGATCAAGCGGACCCCGGCGGACGGGATGGTGGCCGGGCTCGGACAGGTCAATGGCGACCTATTCGACGAAGCGCAGTCGCGCTGCGTGGTGATGTCCTACGACTACACCGTACTGGCCGGCACGCAGGGCCAGCAGAACCATCGCAAGAAAGATCGGATGTTCGAGCTGGCCGAGAAGCTCAAGCTGCCGGTGATCTTCTTCACCGAGGGCGGTGGCGGCCGTCCCGGCGACACCGACGGGCTCGGCACGATCGGCCTCGACTGCCTCGCCTTCAATTACTGGGGCGGGTTGAGCGGGCTGGTGCCCTTGGTGGGAATCAATTCGGGCCGCTGTTTTGCCGGTAACGCGGCACTGCTCGGATGCTGCGACGTCGTGATTGCCACCGCCAACTCGAACATCGGGATGGGTGGACCGGCGATGATCGAGGGGGGCGGACTCGGGATCTATCGGCCCGAAGAAGTTGGTCCGATGAGCGTGCAGGTGCCCAACGGGGTGGTTGACCTCGCGGTGGCTGACGAGGCAGAGGCGGTACGCGTCGCGCGGCGCTATCTAGCTTATTTCCAGGGGCCGTTGCGCGACTGGAGCGCCGCCGATCAACGGCTGCTGCGCACCGCCATCCCGGAGAATCGTTTGCGGATCTATGACATCCGCGCATTGATCGAGACGCTGGCCGATGCCGGATCGGTGCTCGAAATCCGCCGTCAGTTCGGGCTTGGGATGATCACCGCGCTGATTCGGATCGAAGGCCGGCCGCTCGGGTTGATCGCCAACAACCCCGCCCACCTGGCGGGCGCGATCGACGCCGACGCCGCCGACAAGGCGGCCCGCTTCATGCAACTGTGCGACGCCTTCGACGTGCCGCTTCTCTTCCTGTGCGACACGCCCGGGATCATGGTCGGGCCCGAGGTCGAGAAGACCGCACTGGTCCGGCATGCGTCACGGATGTTCGTGACCGGCGCGAGTCTGACCGTGCCCTTCTTCACGATCGTCCTGCGCAAGGGCTACGGCTTGGGTGCGCAGGCGATGGCGGGGGGCAGCTTCAAGGTCCCGCTTTTTCTGGTGACGTGGCCGACGGGCGAATTCGGCGGCATGGGTCTCGAAGGCGCGGTCAAGCTCGCCTATCGCAACGACCTGGCCGCGATCGAGGATCCGGCGAAGCGCAAGGCGGCCTATGACGAGATGGTCGCGCGGATGTACCAGCATGGGAAGGCGGTGAATGTCGCCTCGACCTTCGAGCTTGACGACGTGATCGATCCGGCGGAGTCGCGCCGCTGGATCATGGCGGGCCTGCGCGCGTGTCCGCCCCCGCCGCCGCGCGCCGGCAAAAAGCGCCCCTGCATCGATACCTGGTAGGGACGTCATGGTGTGGTCGCGGCTGACGCGGCCGATGAGGGAATTCATGATCGCAGCCGAAAGCGAGAATGGCGGGAAATATGTTCCGCCACCGGACACGACTTGGCAGAAAAACGCGCCGTCGCAGATAATCCTCAACTCAATTTTCGCAGCGCTCGCAGCGGTCTTAGTGGCAATCGCCATTCCGGACACTTTGGACGGCGATGCTCGCGTTTTTCAGAACTGGATTAAATTCGCTGAGCTCGCACTTTTGATTTTTTCTTTTTTGCTGTTCGCAATTTCCGCAGAAGGCACAACGACCTCTTGCGATGAAAAAGATGTCCGCAAGTACGTCTACTATATGTTTTGGTACAACTGCGGAGTTATCTCTCTTGGATTTGCACTCGCGCTGCTTGTCGGCGCCCATTTTGTGACGCACATCGCATCGTTTTTGCACCGATCACTTCTTTTATGTTTGCCCGTGTCTAGCATAGAGCACCTCACGATCGGGCTGTTCATTATTGCGTTCGGCTTTTTTCTGTGGAATTGGATTCGCGATGCTCGGTGGCTCATATTCGGAGATGAGGCGGAATTTCAGGAGTACCTGGAAGAGCTCCGGGACGAGCGCCCACCAGTGCCCGCTCCGACGCGTATGATGAAATTATTTTATAGAATTAGGAACCGGTGAGTTTATGGAAAAGATGCCCCACGACGGAGTTTACACTCGTCTCAAGCCGTCGAAAATACACGGCGTCGGAGTGTTCGCAGTTAGGGACATTCCGAAAGGCACGCCGGTCTTCGCCGAGGATGATGAGGATATTGTTTGGATCGACAAGAGAAATATTGGTGAGCTTCCCTCGGCAATCAGAGAATTCTACGACGACTTCTGCATAATAGACGGCGATAAGTATGGATGCCCAGAAAACTTCGACAAACTCACAATCGCTTGGTACCTTAACCATTCGGACGAACCAAATGTGGCCCCTGACAACGAGTACCGTTTCTACGCTTTGCGCGACATAAAGGCAGGGGAAGAACTGACGGCGAATTACCACAGCTACTCAGACGATCCGGTAAAGGTCCGCTGATACTTCACGGTCCGCGGAAGCGCGACCCTTTTAACCGATCAGTTACGCTACGACTTTGCTGGTGTGCAGTTCCTCGATGTCGCGTGCTGAAAGACCCAGTTCCGCGAGTACCGTGTCGGTATGCTCGCCGAGGAGCGGTGCGAAGGTCCGCAGCGCGGAGGGCGTTGCGCCGAAGCGCGCGGCCGGCCGCGGCTGGCGCATCGCCCCGGCGTGCGGATGCGTCGACTCGACGATCAGGCCGTTCGCCGCGATCTGAGGATCGGTCAGCAATTGCTCGCGCGACAAGATGGGTGCGCAGGGCACCTGCTCGGCGTCGAGCCGCGCGAGCCATTCCGCCGACGTCCGATGCTTGAGCACGTCGGCTGCCAGTTCGAGCCGCGCGTCGGCGTACTTGACCCGTCCCGCAGGCGTCTTGAAGCGCTCGTCGTCGAGCCACTCCGGATGTTCGAGCGCGCGGCATAGCCCGGCCCATTCCGAGTCCGAAATCGCGCCGCAAGTGATATAACCGTCGGTCGTCTCGAAGACGAGGTCGCGCGTGTTGAGCGGGCGGGTCACGACATGGTTGGTATCGACGAAAGTGTGCGAGGCCATCGATTCGGGCCACATGAAGGCGACGACCGCGTCGAGCATCGCGAGCCGCACATGCTGCCCCTTACCAGTGCGCTCGCGTGCGAGCAGCGCGGCGGTGATCGCCTGGGCGGCGGTCAGCGCGGTCACCTTGTCGGGCACGATCACGCGCATCATGCGCGGCCGTCCGCCCGGATCGCCCTGAATCGAGGCGAGGCCCGACAGCGCCTGGATCACCGGGTCGTAGGTCCGCTTATGCACGTACGGACCCGACTCGCCGAAACCGCTGATCGAGACATAAACGAGGTTCGGCTTGATTGCGCGCAGCACGGGCTCGCCGAGCCCCATCCGTTCGGTCGCGCCGGGCCGGAAGTTCTGGATGAAGACGTCGGCCCCGGCGACCAATTGCTTCACCAGTTCGAGGCCGCGCGCCGTCTTCAGATCGATCACGACCGAGCGCTTGTTGCGATTGATTACGGCGAAGGGTGGTGACATCCCGCGACGGCGGCCCGCCAACGCGCGGGTCAGGTCGCCGGTGCCGGGCGGTTCGACCTTGATCACGTCGGCGCCCTGATCGGCGAGCATCATGGTCGCCATCGGGCCGGAGACCATCTGGGTGAGGTCGATTATGCGAAAACCGTCGAGCGCTCCGGGCATGGCACTGTGCCTCCATGAGCAGAGTTGCACAGTCGCGAAGCGCGATTAAAGCGGATTTACCCCCAGTGGCGGACGCGGCCTGTGTCGACGTGCACGAAGTTGGATTGCGGATAATAACCGACGCCGCCTGCACCCAGCGCCAACGCAGCCCGATGCAGGTCGCGAAGCTCGACTCCGGGGATATGGATATCCGAGGCCTTGCCCTCGATATGCATGCTATGCCGCGCGACGCCTTCACTCTGCGCCGCGAGCATCGCGTTGGTGGCGTATGAACGATAGCCCGAAACCAGGTTGATCGGTTTTGCGCTCTCCGTCAGCATGCGCAGGTCGTAGAGCACGTCGAGCAGGCGTGGATCGATATCCTTGGTCTCGTTGGCGCGGAAGTCGCGGAAGAGATAGTTGACCTCGTGGAGGGCGCCGGGAATATATTCGCCGCCTTCCCAATAGGTCGTATTCAGGCTTTCGCCAGTGTGAACGTTGTAAACCGCGAGCGAACGGCCGTAGCCGGTGCTGCGCGCGACCGGCGCCTGCGGCGGATGGTAGACAGCGTTGGTGCGCCGCGCCCTGTGCGAGCGCCGCGGCGTCCCGGGCGTGAGACGAACCCATTCATCGGCCAATGCGGCGCCAGGGATCAGCAGCGCGGCCACACTCGCGACGCCCAGTTTGATCAGGCGGCGGCGGCTGAGCGCGACGTCATCCGGCAATCGGTCACCTGATTCTTTATTGCGTGATTTAATATCGCATTCCCGCTTCATCCTGCCCCCCGAATGAGGTCAGCACACGCTCGGCCAAGCGTACGCATCTCCCCGTAGCAAGAGTCAAGCATACGTCCCACCGAATAGGAATACGCCTATTCGGGAACGATCTCCACCGTATCAAGGTATTCCAGCAGTTGGCTATGACACTCGCGCAGCGCGGCGAGGTCGCGCTCCACGGCGGCGTCTTCTAGCGATACCCCTATATCGCTGATCGTGTCGAGCCCGTAGCCGCCGCCTTCGCCCTTGAGTTTATGGCCAAGGCCGCGGAGCGCTTCGTAGTCCGCGTTATTGACCAACTCCGCGATTTTGTCGGCGTCTTTGCGCTTGTTGCTCAAGAAGCCGGGAATCAAGTCGATCAGATCCGGGTCCACCTGCACCACAATCTTCTTCACGCCTTCGCTCCGTTCTGACCTTCAACCTCGTTCGAGCGCCTGTTCGAGATCGACCGCCAGATCCTCGGTCGCCTCCAGGCCCACCGACAACCGGATAAGTCCGTCGCCGATCCCGATCCGTGCGCGATCCTCCCGCGACATCCCCGCGTGCGACGTTGTTGCCGGACGGGTCACGAGGCTCTCGACACCGCCGAGGCTCGGTGCTGATATTGGCAGTTTTGCGGCGTTTATGAAAGCATCCGCGGCGCGCACTCCACCCGCAAGCTCAAAGCTCAGCATCCCGCCAAAGCCGTCGAAGAGTTCCCGGGCCCGCGCATGATCGGGATGAGTTTCCAGCCCGGGATAGTTGACCATCGACACCTTGGGATGACGTTTGAGCAGGCGGGCGAGTTCGAGCGCGCTGGCGTTCTGATGGCGCATCCGCACGGCCAAAGTCTTCATCCCGCGATGCAATAGAAAGCAGGCGTGGGGATCGAGCGAGCCACCGAGGTGCCCCAGGCTCCGATTGATCCGCTCGATCAGCGCCGCGCGGCCGATGATCGCGCCGGCGACGATATCCGAGTGGCCGTTGAGATACTTGGTGCCGCTATGAAGCGACAGGTCGAAGCCGAGGGCGGCCGGCCGAAAATTCACCGGGCTCGCAAAAGTGTTGTCGATAATCGAGACCAGCCCATGGGCGCGTGCGAAGGCGACCGCAGCCGTCAGATCGCTGACCCGCATCAGGGGATTCGATATCGTCTCGACGTAGATCGCCTTGGTGGTTGGCTTCAGGGCGCGCGACCAGCTTTCCGGCGCATCACCGTCGATAAAATCGTGCGCGATGCCCAGGCGCGGGAATTCACCCAGCAGCAGGTCGTGCGTGCCGCCGTACAGGCAATCCTGCGCGAGCAGATGGTCGCCCGCGCCGAGCAGGGTCAACAGGGTGGTCGCGACCGCGGCCATCCCGCTGGCCGTCACGAGCGCCGCCTCGGCGTCCTCGATCGCCGCGAGTTTGGCGTGCAGGGCGACATGGTTGGGCGTGTTGTTGAGGCGGATATAACGGAGCGCGTGGTAGTCGCGCTCGCCGCGAGATTCAAAAGTCGACGACTGGAAGATGGGCATGCTGACCGCGCCTTCGATGCGCGGCGACGGCTCGCCCGCATGAATCAACCGGGTCTCGATCTTCGTCGCAGGCTTGGGCACGTCAGGCCTCCTCGGTAGTGTCGATTAGCGGCAGATTATCATGGATTGTCACGCCTGGCGTATCGCGGTAGGTGCTCCGCGATGCTAGCTTGCTGCTTCACACGATCTTTCGAGGATTCTGACCCGTCGAATGCGGCTGCGCGAACTGGACTACGACCTGCCCGAGGCGTTGATTGCGCGCGAGCCTTTGCCGGAGCGCGATCAGGCCCGGATGCTGATTCTGGAACGCTCGACCGGCCGGGTCGAGCACTCACGCTTTTACAAGCTGCCGCGCCATCTGCGCGAAGGCGATCTGCTCGTCTTCAACAACACGCGGGTGTTGCCCGCCCGCCTGATCGCGCGCAAGGAGTCGGGCGGGGAAGTCGAACTACTGATGGTCCGCCCGGCCGACACTCCCGCGGGCGCCTGGATCGCGCTGGCCCGCACCCATCGGCCGTAGCGCGAGGGCGCGCGGCTGAGGCTCGCCGACGGTCACGCGCTGGTGGTGCTTGGCTACCAGCGCCCGGGTCGCCCGCTGGTCGCCAGCGCCGACGCGACGTCGATTACGGAAATTCTCCAGGAAGCAGGCCAGCTCGCTCTGCCGCATTATATTCGACGTGAAATCACGGCGGCTGATAAGAGCGATTATCAGACGATCTATGCTGAGCCGCCGGGCGCCGTCGCCGCGCCGACGGCCGGCCTCCACTTCAGCCCGCAATTGTTCGAAGATCTGACGGCGGCCGGCGTCCGCACGGCGTTTCTTACCCTGCATATCGGTCCCGGAACGTTTATCCCCGTGCGCACCCCGGAAATCGAGCAGCACGCGATGGAGGCCGAGTGGTACACTATCCCGGCGGCCACGGTCGCGGCGGTCGCGCTGGCGCAGCGCGTTGGCGGACGGGTGATCGCCGTCGGGACGAGCAGCGCCCGGGCACTCGAATCGTGGGCGATCACGGAGGATACCGAGGGCTTTACCGGGCTCTTCATCGCGCCGGGCTTCCGCTTCAAGCGGGTTGACGCGATGGTCACGAATTTCCACATGCCGCGCAGTACAGTGCTCGCGCTGGTGATGGCCCTGGCCGGGCGCGAAGCTATTCTGAACGCGTACCAGGAGGCGATTCGTCATCGCTATCGCTTCCTGAGTTACGGCGATGGGATGCTCATGGTCTGATGGCGGCGCCAATCAGTTTCCAGGTTCGCATGACCGACGGTGACGCCCGGATGGGGCGGTTGCTGACGGGGCATGGCGAGATCACCACGCCGGCCTTTATGCCGGTAGGCACGCGGGCGGCGGTCAAGGCGATGGCGCCCGACGAGTTGTGGGGGATGGGCTATCGGATGGTGCTCGCCAACGCCTACCATCTGGCGGTGCGTCCGGGGGCCGATCTGGTTCAAGCGATGGGCGGCGTGGCCAGCTTCATGGGTTTCAAAGGGGCGATCCTGACCGATTCCGGCGGCTTTCAGGCGATGAGTCTGGCGAAGATCAACCAGATCAATGAAGGGGGCATCGAGTTCCGTTCCCATCTCGACGGCGCGCGCCTGACGCTCACGCCTGAAGGTGCGGTGGAAATTCAGGAGAAGCTCGGCGCCGATATCATGATGGCGCTCGACGAGTGCACGCCGTATCCGGCCGAGCACGCGATTGCAAAGTCCTCGCTCGAGCGCACCGCGCGCTGGGCGGAGCGCTGTCTCAGCGCCCGCGTGAGCGAGTCGCAAGCGCTGTTCGGAATCGTGCAGGGGAGCGTCTACCCCGATCTGCGGCGGCTCAGCGCGCGCCAGATAACCTCGCTCGGTTTCGACGGCTTCGCGGTGGGCGGACTCTCGGTGGGCGAGCCGCGCGACGCGATGCGCGAGATGGCGGCGCTCGCCGTCTCGCTGCTACCGGCCGGCTCCGCGCGCTACCTGATGGGCGTCGGCACGCCGGCCGACCTGCTGGCCGCGATCGCGATGGGTTTCGATATGTTTGATTGCGTATTGCCGACCCGCAACGCGCGCAATGGCAGCGCCTTCACCAGCGAGGGGCGGCTGTCGATCAAACGCGCCGCCTATACGCGCGATGAGCGGCCGCTCGACCCGCGCTGCGATTGCCGCTGTTGTACCACTTTCTCGCGCGCCTACTTGCGCCATCTCTATACGTCGGGCGAAATACTCGCGGCGCGCGCCTTGACCGAACACAACCTTTACTTTTATGGCCGCTTGATGCGCGAGGCGCAGGCTGCTATCGCATCACGCACTTACCGCGCTTTTGCGTCGCATATGATGAGCGCCATGGGAGCGGTCGCCGAGGACGAAACAAATGTTGTTTGAAGGGACCGCTTTCGCACAGACCGCCGCGGCCGCCGCCGGGCCACAGGATCTTTTCGGCCAGATCGTGACCAATCCGGTCGTGCCGATCGCGTTCATCTTTATCATCATGTACTTCCTGATTCTGCGGCCGCAGACCAAGAAGGCGAGCGATCACCAGAAGATGCTGAGCGCGCTCAAGCGCAATGACGAAGTCGTAACGACCGGCGGCCTGATCGGGCGGATCGTGGAATTGGGCGATCAACTGGTGACGCTCGAAATCGCGCCCAACGTGCGGGTCCGGGTCGAGCGCTCGCAGATCGGTTCGATCTCCGCTTACGGCAAACCCGCGAAATAAAACAGAGTCGGCCCAAAAAAAAGCAGAATCAGGGTAATTGAGTTCGGACAAACCTGCATGGAAGCCACCAATCAGAATCCCGTTACGATCGTCGTGCTGCTCGCGATTGCGGTCGCCTTTCTCTGGCTGCATTTCACCAACGGCAGCGGACGGCTCCGTCTCGCGCTGGCAGGCCTGCTGGTCGTCGCCAGTCTCGTTCTGCTCGTTCCGAGCTTTGTCCCGGCCATGCCGGGCTGGTTGAGCTCGATGGACGCGCTGCCCAAGATTCAGCTCGGCCTCGACCTGCAGGGCGGCACCCATCTGCTGCTCGAGGTGCAGCTCGACGACGCGGTCGCGGCGGCCCTGCGCCATCGCGGTGACGACCTCAAGCGCGCCGCGAAGGACAATAAGCTCGCCCCGCCGACGATCATGCAACAGAATGATGGGTCGTTGCTGATTCAGCTTCCGAACAGTGACCAGCGTTCCGCGTTCCTCGACCTCGTCGGCAAGATAGCGCCGGACTTGACGCTCGCCACGATGACCAACGCGAGCGGTGTCGCGTACACGGCGACCTTCCGCGACCACGATCTGATCGCGGCCCGGTCGGCCGCGATGGAGCAGGCGCTCGAGACGATCCGTAATCGAATCGACCAGCTCGGCGTGCGCGAAACGACGGTGGCGAAGGAGGGCGACAGCGACATCCTGGTCCAGCTCCCTGGGATTCAGGACCCGGAGCGTGCCAAGGAGCTGATCGGCAAGACCGCGGTGCTCGAATTCAAGCTCCTCGACGACAAGCACACCTTGTCGGCGGACTCGACTGAAGTCCCACCCGGCGACGAAGTCCTCGACGGGCAGCCGCAGGAAGGCGGCGCCCAGCGTTATCTGGTCGAGACCCCGGTACTGATGACCGGCGAAACCGTCACCGACGCGCTGGTCCGTCCGGGCGCGCAGGGGCAGGGTCCGTACGTCACGGTCGATCTCAATGCCGCGGGCGCCGATACGTTCGCCACGCTCACGACGGATAACGTCGGCCGCCATCTCGCGATTATCCTCGATAACACGGTCTATTCCGCGCCCGTAATCAAGGAACCGATTCCGGGCGGACACGTGCAGATCACCGGCAACTTCAGCTTTGAAGAGGCGCACGCGCTCGCGATCGTTTTGCGCTCCGGGGCGCTGCCCGCTCCGGTCAAGATTATTGAAGAACGTACCGTCGGCCCGTCACTTGGCCGGGACTCGATCCGGCAGGGTGAGATGTCTTTCGTCGTGGGCGCGGTCGCGGTGCTCGTCTTCATGGCGCTCTATTACAACGGCGCCGGACTGCTGGCCGACTTCGGCCTCACGCTGAATATCCTCCTGCTCGTCTGCGTGATGGCCGCGATGCAGGCGACGCTCACGCTGCCCGGCATCGCGGGTATCGTGCTCACGCTCGGCATGTCGGTCGACGCCAACGTGCTGGTCAACGAACGGATGCGCGAGGAGCTGCGCGCCGGGAAATCAGCGCGTGAGGCGGTGAAGTTCGGTTACGATCGCGCGTGGTCGGCGATTCGCGACTCGAATATCTCGACCTTCGTGGCCGGTCTCATCCTGTTTCAATTTGGGACAGGCCCCGTCAAGGGCTTCGCGGTGACCCTCTGCGTCGGCGTGCTGACCGGCGTTTTCTCCTGTTTCGTGGTGACCCGGGCCTGGTACGACTGGCGGATCGGGATGCGTAAACTTAATACGATCAGCGTCTAGTAGACCAATCTCAATCTATAAGACCTTATTAGGTGTAATCCTGCAAGCCGCCATCAGGATGAAAATTCGCCGATCGGCCGGGTTTCTCGCGATTGTTGATAGCTGCCACTCACCGGATTTGCCAGAATACCTTGACGCTTGGTTATCGTCCGTACTAAAAAGACGTTCGAGTTTAAAACAGTTTGCTGTAACCATCATGACGGACAAGGACGACATCCTGCTCAATTCCCGCGAGGTCGCCTTCCTGCTCGACCTCAGTCCTGACACGGTCAATGAATTCGCGCGACGTAATATTTTGCCCGCCTTCAAGAAAGGCCGCCAGTGGCGCTTTCGCAAACGCGACATCGCATCGTTCAAACGTCATCTGCGCGGCGTGAATGTCGCGGCGTGACACTGGGCGGATAGGAAGTGGAGGGGCGGGGGGCTTGTCAACTGCTGTTGCTCGCGCGGGTGCTTCATCCCGCCAACCTATCCGGAGCGTAACCGATGGCTGAGCCTCATCAGAGCCGTGTCTATTCCGACCTCGCGCACCTGTACGACGCGGTTTTCGGTCGCGCGTTTGTCGATCGCGAACACGAAGTTATCGAAGGGCTGTCGTTTCGCCCGAATCAGCGCGTGCTCGAGGTCGGGGTCGGCACCGGAATCTCGCTCGACGCCTATCCACCGTATGTCCATCTGGTCGGGATCGACGCGTCCACGGATATGCTCGGTCACGCGGTCGAAAAGATCAAAGAAAATGGCTGGGGCCATATCGAGGTCCGGCAGGGTGACGCGCAGAAGCTGGATTTTCCCGACAACACTTTCGACTGGGTCACGACCTTCCATGTCATGACGGTGGTGCCCGAACCGCGGCGCATGATGGCCGAGATGGTGCGAGTCTGCAAGCCGGGCGGCCGCATCGTGGTGATCAATCATTTCGCGAGCCGCCGCCGGCTGTTCTATTTTCTCGCCACCATGGTTAACCCGCTGACCAAGCTGCTGGGCTGGACTACGCGGCTGCGGGCGCGCGATGTGCTCGAGGGCCACAATATCGTGGTCGAGCGGCATGAGCGCTTTTCGCGATGGTCGGTGCACTTCGTTATCGTCGCGCGCAAGGAAGGCTGACGCGCGCTAGAACATCGATGAGGCTGCGGCTCTCGTCAGGGATCGTGGGTGCGCTACTGCTGAGCGCCTTCTGCACCTTCGGCTTTACGGCGAATGCGGTCGAGCAGGGCGGCGTGCTTACGGGCACGATCCGTTATGACGGCGCGCCACCCAAGCCGGTGCAGCTCGACGTCAGCAAGGATCGCGACGTCTGCGGTGTCCGTCCGCTTTACGACCAATCA
The DNA here is from genome assembly GCA_052145175.1 of Binataceae bacterium (SeqCode). Taxonomy (GTDB): domain Bacteria; phylum Desulfobacterota; class Binatia; order Binatales; family Binataceae; genus JAJPHI01. The sequence goes on from JBKQPD010000182.1 coordinate 26,057, forward strand.
TTGCTCGTCGGCGCCGACGGCGGTATCGCCAACGTGGTGGTCACTATCCCCGGCGTGACGGGGGGCGCCCCGCTCAAACCCGAGACTGATGTCCGCTTCGACCAGAAAGACTGCGAATATACACCGCACGTCGCGGTGTTCCCGGCCGGCAGCACCGTCGAAGTGATCAACTCCGACGGCATCCTGCACAATATCCATACCGAATCGGTCGCGAATCCGGTCCTTGACATGGCCCAGCCGGGCTTTAAGAAGACGATTCGCGTCACGATCGCGAAGCCCGAAGCGATCAAGGTCACCTGCGACGCGCACAACTGGATGGAGGGATGGTGGTACGCGACCAGCAATCCGTACTATGCGATCACGGATACGCACGGCCGGTATACCCTGAACAACGTTCCGCCGGGCACCTACGAGTTGCAGATATGGCAGGAAGCGCTCGGCGTAAAAACCCGGCAGGTTACGGTCAAGCCCGGGGCATCGACCGTCGCCGACTTTACGCTGGGCCCGGCACATAAGTAGAAGCCAATGATCAAACGATTCGACCGACTCGAGGTGGTAACTTCCGACCTTGCCGACGCGGGCAAGGCCTACGAGCACAACTTCGGTTTTGCGGTGCGGCCGGCGTCATCCCCTGACGAGGCGACGATCGCAATTGGGGACGCCGAGATTCATCTCCGGGCGGGCGCGGCGGTTGCCGCTATGCTTGCGGCGACGGGTGAAGGGCTGGCGGCGGTCTGGCTCGAAGCCGACGACGTGGAGCAGACGGCGGCGGCCCTGAGCAGGGCAGGCGTCGGCTTTGCGCCAATCCGTCGCGAGGGGGACCGCCGTGTCCTCGCGGTCGATCCCAAGGCGGCGAACATGGTCCCGCTCTATATTTTCGATCGTAGGGTTTGATCCTTTACCGTTGAGCGAAGTCTTCAGAGCGAATCGACTGATATTCAAATCGTGTGGAATTGTCCAACGATTATTAGATGAGTTTTGTGAATAATCTGTTTCTTTGCTCAATCTACCGTCGGCCCGACGCAATTCTAAGTGAGACCTTTCCGTGGACGTTGCAGCTGTTCCGCGATCTGAAACGGCTTGAGTTCCGCTCGCGAGTGACTTTTCTGGTAGGCGAGAACGGCTCGGGCAAATCTACGCTTTTGGAGGGATTGGCGGTCGGAGCAAAGTCAGTAGCGGCAGGCCGGGATCAAATGGATCGGGACGAAACGTTGTGGGCTGCCCATGAGTTCGCAAGGGCTTTTCGTTTTGTTCGCAGGCGGCAGCCGAAACGCACGATGTTTATGCGTGCGGAGGACGTACTCGGCTACACGTTGACAGCAGCGAAGCAGCGTAACGATGCGGATATCGCCTTTGCAGGCGGGATCAAGGCGTTAGAAGCGGCTCGGGAAGCAGAGGAAAGGGAAGAAGCAGCCGATATTTCCAAACCGACTATCGATCAGGCTGCGGAGCGTTTGCGACGACGACTTGGAAGGAAATACGGATCGGATCCTGTCAACCGTTCGCATGGTGAGACGTTTCTCGAATTGCTCGGAGAGAGGCTCCTTCCTAACGGTCTTTATTTTCTGGACGAGCCGGAGACACCCTTATCGCCAAATCGTGTGCTTGGGCTGCTCGCGCTCCTTAAGGATCGCGCCACCAGCGGCTGCCAATTTATTGTTGCCACCCACTCTCCGATCCTGATGGCCCTGCCGGACTCACAAATCCTTCTGCTCGAAGAAGGAACGGCTAAGCCAATTCCATACGAGGATGTCGAACATGTGCGCTTAACTAAAGCGTTTCTGTCCGATCCTCAGAGATTCCTTCGTCACCTTTAGGTCCGGGAGTTGCCCGCGACCGAAGAATCTAACGGTCACTTATTTACGATCTCCCCGTGCGGTTCAGGGCGCGGGGCGGAATAGTCCGCGGACGGTGGTTTCGAGTTGGCTCGTCAGTGCCGTGCGATCTTTCCCCCGTAACCCCTCAGTGGTGAGCGGCTGACCCAGTGCGAGCCTGATCCGTAATCCCGGCCGCACGAGCTTCGCGCCGCGTGGCATCAGTGCGGCCGTCCCGCTAATCGCCAGCGGCACGCAGGGCTGTTTGGTCGCGATCGCCAGCCACGCCGCGCCGTCGCTGAATTCATGTACCTGGTTGTCGCTGTGGCGATGGCCCTCGGCGAAGACGCAGATACTGTAGCCGTCGTGCATCCGCGCGAGCGCGTGGCGAATCGCGCGGCCGCCGGTCTCGCGATCGATCACGATATTGCCCGAATGCGCCATCGCGAAGCCGATGAGCGGCACGCGCATGATCTCGCGCTTGGCGATAAAGCGGGTTTCGCGCGGTATCAGGTAAAGCACCGCGAGGATGTCGAAAAGGCTCTGATGGTTCGAGACCAGGATGAAGGAATCGAGCCCGGCGAGATGTTCGAGCCCCTCGACCTCGGCCGTGATGCCGCAGGTGTGAAAGATCAGCCAGCACCAGAGCCGCATGATGGGCGTCACCCAGTGACCACGCCTGAGCGGGGCGGCGAGGGCCGCAAAGATTACCAGTACCGCCGTGTAGAGCACGGAAAGAACCGTCGCGACAACGCCCCATAAGCGCGACACGATGCCCACGCGGGGCGCCATCGCGATTTCGGCAAGGCGGGCGTCAGCTTCGTCGTGATTCATCAGCAAGAAGCGCGCAGGTCAGTTACGCGTCGAGCTTCCACGGCTACCGGTTACGGCGGTCGGCCGCAAGTGGGGCGAGATCATCATGCGGCCCGCGGTCCTTTTCGCCTGGACCGCGGACGATTTCACGGGTCACGATAGGCCCGCTCGTCGTTCCCCGAGTGCCACTCGTTCGACATCGGGTCTCTATCCGCGCCAGATAGCACGCTGTCCGATACATGCTCAGGGCGTATGCCCATCCCGATGACGCGGGCGTTCATCCGTTGCAGGAAAGGCAGGCGCGCGGCCAGCCGCAAGCCAAGCGGTGCGCGTAGCGGTGCGGCGGCGCCGAGCACCCGCGCGATCACGCGTTTCTGAATCGCCAACTGCAGCGCTTGTATCACCCGCGTCGGCAGGGTGCGCCGTTGCTGCACCATCCGCAGATGTTCGGTGGTGAGGCGGCGCTGGCGGAGCGCCGGGGCAACGATATTCGCGGTGGCGACCGCGTCCTGGATCGCGAGATTGATCCCGACACCTCCGACCGGCGACATCGCATGCGCGGCGTCCCCGATGCAGAGCAGCCCCGGGCGATACCACTTCCGCAACCGGTCAACCTGGACCGTCAGCAGCTTGATATCGTCCCAGTCGCGCAGTTCGCTCACCCGATCACTGATTAGCGGCTCCAGGCGGCCGACTGCGGCGCGGAATTCGTCCAGACCACGCTGGCGCAGATCGTCGAGCGAACCCTTGGCGATGACGTAGCCGCATTGCCAGTACTCGCCGCGATTGATCATGATGAGGATACGGCCGGTGTCGAAACGGCCGAGGGTTTCCGCCGAGTCAGTGGCAAGCCGGGAGAGCCGGAACCAGAGTACATCCATCGGTGCGCCGCGTTCGTCGACACGGAGAGCGGCCTTGGCGCGCACGATCGAAGAACGGCCGTCGGCGCCTACGACCAGCGCGGCCCGGATGCTGACTGGCCCATCGGGGCCGGTGGCCGCCACCCCGGTGATCGAGCCGGCGTCCGCGAGCAGAGCGTTCGCCTCCGTCGAGAGCAGGAGCCTGAAATTGGGATAGCCTTGCGCCTTGGCGGCGAGAAAGTCGAGAAAATCCCATTGCGGCATGAAGGCGATGAAGCGGCAACGCGCCCGGAGTCGGGAGAAATCAGCAGCGGGAAAGGCAGCGTCGCCGACTCGCGCACTCAGCAGCCGCGCTTCCTGATGAGGCAGCTTGAGAAAGTCTTCGAGCAGGCCCAGCTCATGCAGGACCTCCATGGTCGACGGATGAATCGTGTCGCCACGGAAGTCGCGGAGAAAATCGCGATGCTTCTCAAGCACAACGACCTCGACCCCCGCGCGAGCCAGCAGCAAGCCGAGCATCATGCCCGCCGGACCGCCGCCGACCACACAACAATCTGCCGCTAGTTCGTCCATGGCAAAGTTTGATTACGCGAACGCCGACTCGAGTCCCCAAAAATTGGGGAGCGAAGCAACGGGGCGAGCGCTGCGCTGACTACATTCTTTGCGGCGCGGTTTGTCTGGGCGCTGGCGCGCTGGCTGAGGAGCCTTGACGCAGAATCGGGCGGGCGACGGCGGCCAATGCCAGAATCAACAGAACGGCCTGCGCGGCGAGGGTCTGGACGGTCGGATAGAGCCCGAGCATCGGGATAGTCGGGATCGACGAGATGAAGGTCGCGCCCATCACCCCGGACTCCTGGAAGCTGGCGATACCTTGACCGGCAAAAATTACCGCGAGCCCGTAGAGCATCACCGAGGTGACGGCGAAGACCGGGCCGATCGGGATCATGTAGGTAACTTTGCGCAAGATGGCGAAGGTAAGCGCGAGCGCCGTGGCCCCGGCGAGCAATCCCATCACGACCGCATGCCGCTCGACGGTCTCCGTGGCTCCGGCGGCGAGCGCCTGGAAAAATACGATCGTCTCGGCGCCTTCGCGGAGCACGGCGAGAAAGGCGGTCAGCGCCAGCGCGATCGAGGGTCCGTTGCTGCGGCGTGCGGCCTCGACTTTGGCGTCGATAAAGCCCTTCCAGCGCTGGGCCTGGCTTTTTGCCGTGATCCAGGAACTCACGTAAAACAGGGTCGCCGCGGCGAATAGTTGAAAGATGCCCTCCAGGGTGTCGCTGGTGTTGTCACCGATGACGTGCTGAACGGCCCAGGCGAGTCCCAGGCTGACGACTACCGCGGCGCCCGCGCCCAGGTAGATATCGCGGACCCGAGAGGTCTGACCCGCCTGTCGCGTACCGGCCACCAGTGCGATAATCACCAGCAAGGCTTCGAGCCCCTCACGAAAGAGGATGCCCGAGGAATAAAGGAAATAGGGGAGGGTGGTACTCGTCGTCGCCATAGAGGTCGCCGCTTTCCGTTAAGGTTCCGTGAATGAGAATGATTCTCAGTTCAACATAAGACCCGGCACCCCAACTTGTCAAGCCATCGCCTCACTCGCTTCGGCCCGAGTTGGCACGAATGACTCTTGGTGACTAATTGCGTTCCGGGCGCTTGCCGCATCCGGCGGCCCGGAGTAGGTTGCAGATCGAAGCGAGGCCGCATCCGCGCCCGCTTCGTTGCTTTTTGCGCTAGCGGAAAAAATCTCGTGCGTTGCATCTACTGCCACGAAAAGGCCGGATTGCTGAAAAAAGTCTGCGTCATTTGCGGGCGGGTGGTGACGATTGTCGAGCAGTCGGCCGGCCGCGTCGGATGGACCGGGCTGGTCGACGAGTTCGCGGCGCAGGGTCTCACCCGGGAGTGTGTCGACCGCGTGCTCGACGCGGAGCTTGACGGGGGACCCGCCTTGCGTGATCGGCTGACGTCGGAAATGGCGAACGTCCTGATGCGCAATCTCGGGATGCCGGGGCGGCAATCCCCCGAGGATGTGCGACGGGTGCGCCGCGCCGCCGCGGGCGGTACGGGCGAGGGCGTGTGGGCCGCCGGCGAGGCGCCACCCCGGAGCGGAAGCCTGTGAGCGGGAGCGCGGCGGGCGACCAATTGGAAGCAATTCTCGTGGTGCCGGTGGCACAAATTTCCGTCGGCTTCCTGTGCAGTCGGAGGTACGAATGAGCGTCGGTACGGTGGGTGTGATCGGGGCGGGCCAGATGGGCGCGGGCGTCGCGCAGGTGGCCGCACAAGCGGGCGTGAAGGTGCTGCTCAACGATGTGGACGAAGCGTTCTGCATCAAGGGCTTGCGCAATCTGGAACACAATCTGGATCGCATGATTCAGCGCGGCCGTTTCAAGCCCGCGGAGCGCGACAATATCATCCGCCTCATCGACACCTCCGGTAACCTTGAGGATCTGCGCCACGCTGATTTCATTATCGAAGCGGTGGTGGAGCAGGAGGACGCGAAAATCGCGCTCTTCCAGAAACTCGACAAGATCTGTCCGCCCGAAGTGATCTTCGCCTCGAACACCTCCTCGATCTCGATCACCCGGATGGGCGCGCGCACAAGCCGCGCCGATCGCTTTATCGGCATGCACTTCATGAATCCGGTGCCGGCGATGAAGCTGGTCGAGATCATTCGCGGGCTGGCGACTTCGCAGGAGACTTTCGAGGTCACGCGGACGCTGGCTGAACGCTTCGGGAAGAACACCATGACGGCCGAGGACTTCCCCGGCTTTATCGTCAACCGCATCCTGCTGCCGATGATCAACGAGGCCATCTACACGCTTTACGAAGGGGTCGGCGGCGTGATGGATATCGATACGGCGATGAAGCTCGGCACCAATCAACCGATGGGGCCGCTCGAGCTTGCCGATCTGATCGGTCTCGATACGTGTCTCGCGATTATGGAAGTGATGCATCGGGTGTTCGGCGACGACAAGTATCGCCCCTGCCCGCTGCTGAAGAAGTACGTCGATGCGGGTTACCTGGGGCGCAAGGCGACGCGGGGCTTTTACACCTACGACGCGCAAGGCAACGCGATTCCGCCGTCGGCGCCGGCCAGATAGCCGGCGGGGCGCGTCGTGCGCGGCAAGGAGCATGGTATTATGGCGGTCAAAGCTTTTATCCTGATCGACACCTCGCCGGGGAAGGCCAGGGAAGTCGCGCTGAAGATTCGTGAGGTGCCCGGGGTGTCCTCCGCCCACGCGGTAACCGGTCCGCACGATATCATCGCGGTCGCGGAGGCCGCGGACGTCTCGTCGCTCGGTGAGCTGGTGGTCCATCGGATTCAGAGCGTGATTGGGGTCAACCGGAGTCTGACGTCGATCGTGGCCGACTGAAGCCGGGGTGGCAGGCTCGCCACGATCGCGACCAGCGCGGTGGCCACGATGATGCACGAATTGATCGAGAGATTGCGAAGGAAGACGAGAGTCGCATGGCTGAGCTCCCAGTAGTCAGACGCCTGCGCAAGGAGCTGGAAACGCTCAAGCGCGAACTAACGGTCGATTTGCCCAAAGAGCTGGAGCGCGCGCGGGCGCACGGCGATCTGTCCGAGAATGCGGAATGGGCGATGGCCAAGCAGCGCCAGGAGTTTCTGCGGGCGAGGTTGACCAATCTCGAGGTCCGCGTCGCGGAGCTCGCGAGGATCAATCTCGATTCGATTCCTCGTAAAACCGTCGGTCTGGGCAGCAAGGTCGAGCTCGAAGATCTCGACGGCGGCATCCGGCTGGAATACGAGATCGTCGTGCCCGAAGAGGTCGACGGCGCGCAAAACCGCATCTCGCTGTCCTCCCCGCTCGGCCGCGCGCTCATCGGGAAGGGTCCCGACGACGATATCGAGGTCCAGACGCCGCGCGGCAAACGCTCCTACCTGGTCTGCAAGCTCGTAACGATTCACGAGCTGCTCGTGGTCGAGGCCGGCAACGGCGCCGAGTCGAGCTAGCCGCACCATGCTCGGTGCGGACCCGCGCGATAGCCGCGCGCTCTCGCTCGGGGGCGCTCAGCTGATCGGCTTGCTTGGCGGCGCGGGCATGGAGCGCGACGCGCTGAACTGAACCACGGCAACGACCACGCCCGCTTCGGACCGCTCAAGCGCTGTGTCTCGGGATGGGACACGGCCTTCCGAACTCACGACAATAATCTACCGGCATTTGTGCCTTTTATCATCTTATGTTGGCTACGAGAGCGCTAGAGTCGCGCGCGATGAAATTGTGTCTCGACATATCTGAACTAATCAAGGCGTGAACTGTCATGAGTAATTTTGCAATTTCATGACTAAAGATGCATTGACATATCTATGCATCGGCAGTATCAATAAATGACTGTTCGTTCTCTCTGACGCTGGTCATGAGAAAGAAACATGGAATAAAGCCTTTAAGGCACAACTCTGGAGGTTCGAAAAAATGGAGCTACTAACCAAGACGGTGATTAAGGTCCGCGAGTGGCACAAGGGTCTGAGCAAGGGCCAGACGATGACTGAATACGCGCTGATCATGGCCGCAATCGCGGTCGTCGTGTTCGTCACTTACAACACGATGGGCAACGACATTAACTCGGTGGTCAACAAGATCAACACTGATTTGAGTACCGCCAGCTAAGCGCAGGTTACGCATAGCTCGCACGGGAAGGCGATTTTCCGATGCCACGGATCGGAGGACGGGAGCGACGGCGCTCCCGTCTTCCACTTAGTCATGAAATCGGGGTCCCTCGCGCGTGAGTCCCCCCGGTCAGCGCCGGCCGGCGAGAGGCGTAGGACCCAGCGGGGCGCCCGCAGGGGCTGCGCGCAGCCACAGCACGCTGTGGGTCAGCTCGCTGAGTTCGTGCCGCGCGGCGTCGGTTGGCGCGCCCTCCGCGAAGTCCGTCGACGCCAGGTAGACGCTGGTGGGTGCGAGCAGCGCGCCGAACCAGGCAAGGACGTCGCGCAGATGCCAGTCGACGCCCAGATAATGATGGTGCGTGGCGCCGATCGCGACGATTCCGCAAGGTTTGCCGCGGAGCGCGTCGACGGGCAGATGGTCGAGCAGATTCTTGAGCGATCCCGAGAAAGAACCGCGGTAAACGGGGCTGAACAGGACCACCGCCGCGGCGTTCTGAATCTGTGCCACAGCGGTGCCGGTATCGTCGCCGAAAGCGTCGGGCGGGCGGCCGTCGGCAAACGAGATTCGATAGTCCGCCAGATTCAACCCGACGCACTCAAGTGCCGGATCACTTTCCCGCGCGACCCGCAGAACATACTCCAGCGCCCGCAGCGAACGGCCCGGCGGCGTTACGCTGCCCAGTATTCCGGTCAGAGTTGCCATATCCAACTGTCATAACCGGCCCTCGATCGCAGGGCAAGGCGGGGTTATAAACGGCACAAATGACTGCGCTGTCGTCTGGAGCTGGAGCGACCACGATGGAGGTCTCGAGCAAGCCGGACCTCTTAGCCCGGATTTCGATCTTTTGCGTGAACTGTGAATTTAATAAGATTTTTGGCGGGTGTCGCCGATGAGGGTCGCCACCTGATCGCTCATCGGAGTTGGAATCCGAAAGTCAAAACCGAAACCGGTTCACGTAAGACTTTCTCCCTGAATGTCATTTCCAGCTGAGCGTTGAAGGATAACAGGCGCGGGAGCGAACCGAGGATGCGGCCGGAAGCGTTTACCGATTATCGCAGTGTCATTGCCGCGCTTCCCCGTACCCGGATGACGCTGAGCGCGCTGCTACTCGCCGGCGCCGCCGCCTACATTTTGGGTATCTGCGGCCATCATCCGTTCGGAACCGATGAGGCCTACAGCACGTGGGCGGCTTCGAAGCCAGGCGTCAGTGCGATTATCGCAATACCGGTGCTATACGATCCCGGCAAGCAGCTTTTCTATTACGTGGTCCTGCACTATTTTGCACAGCTCTGCGGCTATAGCGAGATTGCTGCGCGGTCGTTGTCACTGCTCTTTGCGCTAGGCGCTCTCGGGCTCGTTTATGCGCTGGCGTACGACCTGTTCGACGCGGAGATCGGGGTGGCGGCGCTCGCGATCTGGGTCTTCAATCCGCTCGCGGTGTTCTTCGCCTACCAGGCGCGGGGCTACTCGATGTTCCTTTTCGTGGGACTCGCGCAGATGATGGCGCTATGGCGGTTGCGCGCGGCGCCGACTGCCGGACGCACCGCGCTCTGCGGTGTGCTGAGCGCCGCGCTGCTCTATACGCATATGGGCGGCGTGCTGATTCTCGGCGGCGAGGTCGCGATGCTCGTGCGCGATTTAGTGCGCGGCCGGCGCACGCCGCAGGTCTGGGTCGCGATTGGTATTGCGGCGCTGTTCTTCG
>JBKQPD010000183.1:0-6640 GCA_052145175.1 Binataceae bacterium (SeqCode)
GGAACCTCCGCGCACGTAATTTTGTCATTCTGAACGGAGTCTGCGAAGTGAAGAATCCCGGGATTCTTCGCTGCGCTCAGAATGACATAATGGGGCTTGTGCAGAGCTTTCCTAGCGCCGCCCGTGGGCGCCGCCGCCGGGGGTTTCGATCCGGATACGATCGCCGGGCGCGAGCTGCACATTGGTCTTCCCCGGCAGCTTCTGCCGCTCGCCGTTCTTGCGGATTAGATAGTTTGCGCCCGGCGCGCCGTCGCCGCCGCCGTCGAGTCCCCATGGCGCAGTGACCCGCCGGTCGGTGAGCAGACTAACGTTGGAGTCGACCAGGCATTCGAGGTCGCGAATCAAGCCATCGCCGCCGTCGGCCGCGCCGCGTCCGCCGGAGCCGCGCCGAATCCGATACTCAGTGATGCGCATCGGATAGTAGGCTTCGAGCGCCTCGATGGGCGTGTTGAGCGTATTAGTCATGTGCGTATGGAGTCCCGCGGCGCCCGGACGGCCCGGCGCGGCGCCCGCGCCGCCCGCGATCGTTTCGTAATAAGAGAAGTGGCGCGCGCGGAAGGAGTCGTAGCCGCCGATCGTCAGATTCGACATCGAGCCGGAGCTCGCGGCCGGGATGCGCTCGGGTGCGGCCTCGGCCAGTGCGCGAAACAGCACGTCGACGATCCGCTGCGAGGTCTCGACGTTGCCGCCCGCGACGGCGGCGGGCGCCAGCGCGTTGACGATCGAGCCCTCCGGCGCGATCAGCTTGATCGGGCGCATCAGCCCTTCGTTGGCGGGGACCGCCTCGGCGGCCAGACACTTCATCACATAGAAAGTGGCCGAGAGCGTGATCGCGTAATTGGCGTTGACCGCGCCGCGCACCTGCGGCGTCGAGCCGGTGAAATCGACAATCGCGTGTCCGCCGCCCAGCTTGATCGCGACCTCGAGCGCGATCGGACCCGTGCCGCAGCCGTCGTCGTCCAGGTAGTCGCGGGCGCGATAGACGCCCGGTTTGATCTGGCGGATCGCGGCGCGCATCAGGCGGTCGGCGTAGTCCTTCAGCGCGTCCATCGCGGCGCTCACCGCCTTGCGGCCCAGCATCGCGACGAGTGCGCGGGTGCGATCGGCGCCGACCCGCAACGCCGCGAGCTGCGCGCGCAGGTCGCCCTCGCGCTCCTCCGGCACGCGCGTATTGGCGAGGAACAGCGTGAAGACGTCGCGCGCCGGTTCACCCCCGGCCATGATCTTCACCGGCGGCAGGCGAAACCCCTCCTGATAGATCTCGGTCGAGAGCGCCATCGAGCCGGGCGCCATACCACCGATATCCGCATGATGGGCGCGGTTGGCCGCATAGGCGAATGGGCGCCGCTCGCCGTCGAGGAAAATCGGCATCACGACGGTGAGGTCGGGCAGATGGGTCCCGCCGGCAAACGGATCGTTGACCGCGGCGACATCGCCGGGGTTGAGTTCGAGCCGCGCGATCGCGGCGCGGACCGACAGCGGGGTCGAGCCGAGATGGACCGGGATATGCGCCGCCTGCGCGACCAGTTCGCCGCGCGCATCGAACAGCGCGCATGAGTAGTCGCGGCGCTCCTTGATATTGGGCGAGTAGGCAGTCTGGCCGAGCACGACGCCCATCTCTTCGGCGATCGCGGCCAGCCGATGGTTCATCACGGCAAGGGTTACCGGGTCGAGTTTCATCGCCGCTCCAGATGAAGGTTGCCGTAATCGTCGGCGCGGAGCGTGAATTCCGGCGCGACGTAGGCGGTGGTGCTGAGCTCGGTCACGATCAGCGGACCTTTGAGGCGGGTCGTAGCGCCGAGTCCTTCGCGCGCATAGATCGGGACCATGCGGGCAGCGCCGCCAACGATCGTCTGCGTACGGCCGATCGCGGCGGGACGTTGCGTCGATCCTTTCAGCCGCGCCGGTTTGATTGCGGGTCCCTGCGCAAAGGCGCGCAGCCGGAGATTTACCACCTCGACCGGCGCATCCGGCGTGGCGTAGCCGAAAGTCTGCCGATGCCGGCGGTGGAAGTCGTCGACAAATTGCCGGCCGAGTCGGACTTCGATTTCGTAGGCCTGTCCGCGATAACGCATATCCGCCCAGAGCTCGTGGCGGATTGATTCCGGGGCGGCGCCCTCCGCGCGCAGATCAGCATGTGCGCGTGTGATCAGCGGCCGCGCGCGGCGCTCCAGTGCGGCAAGGGTGGGTGCGGTCGCGCGAACCGTCAGCGACAGTTCGCGGCCGAGCGGCGCACCGAGCGCACCCCACGCGCAAAGCAGCCCCGGATTACGCGGCAGGACCACGTGGCGAATCCCCAAATCGAGCGCGAGCTCGCAGGCGTGCATCGGACCCGCCCCGCCGAAGGCGAGGAGCGCGAAGTCGCGCGGATCGAAGCCGCGTTCGACCGTGATCACGCGGATGGCGCGCTCCATGTTCGCATTGACCACCCGGATCACGCCGCGCGCGGCGGTCGCGACGTCGGTCTTCATCGCGGTCGCGAGCTTGCGGATGGCGCGCGCCGCTCGCCCCGTGTCGAGCGCCATCCGCCCGCCCAGGAAGTTCTCCGCGATCAGCCGGCCGGCGACCAAATCGGCGTCGGTCACCGTCGGATTTTCGCCGCGTCCGTAGCAGGCCGGTCCGGGGTCGGCGCCCGCGCTTTCCGGTCCGACCTTGAGCGAACCGCCCGCATCGAGCGTGGCGAGCGACCCGCCGCCCGCGCCCACCGTATGGATATCGATCACCGGCGTGCGCACCGCGTAGCCGGCCGGATAGCTCAGGGAGCGGAGCTGTGCCCGGCGGTCGAACAGCGCGACGTCGGTCGAGGTCCCGCCCATGTCGAAGGTGATGAACCGGTCGACGCTCATCGCGTGGACCAGTTCGGCGGCGCCGACCACGCCCGCGGCCGGTCCGGAGAGAATCGTGCGAACGGGCTCGGCACACGCGAGCGGGATACCGATCGCGGCGCCGTTGGACTGCATCACGCGGAGCCCCGAGCTTTTGAGCTGGGATTCCAGATTGCGCAGATGCGACACCATGCGGGGCGCGACGTAGGCATTGATCACGGTCGTCGACAGCCGCTCGTACTCGCGATATTCGGGCAGTATCCGATGGGAGATGGAAAGCGGCAGACCGAGCGGCGCGAGCGCGGCGGTGATTGCCTGTTCGCTCGCCGGGTTGGCGTACGCGTGGAGCAGGCAGACGGCGATAGCGTCGACACCACTGGCCGCGATCGTCTCACGGAGCCGCGTCAGTTCGTCGGCGGCGAGCGGGGTTGCGACGCTACCGTCGAAGAAGGTCCGGCCACCCACGCCGAAGCGCAGCTCGCGCGGGACCAGCGGCATGGGGCGGCTGGGGGCCAGCGCGTAAAGCTCAGTGCGATTCTGGCGGCCGATTTCAATCAGGTCCTCGAAGCCGCGATCAGTCACGAGTGCGACTCGTGCGCCCTTGCCCTCCAGCAGGGTATTAGTCGCGACCGTCGAGCTGTAGGTGACGACTCCGGGTGTGACGTCATGCAGCAGCGCGCCGAGTCCGCGGACGACCGCTTCGGCCGGGTCGTGCGGGGTCGACGGCAGCTTGTGCACACGCAGCTCGCCCCCGACGATTGCGACCAGATCGGTGAAGGTGCCGCCGGTATCGATCCCGACCCGGATGCCGGGTGGCCGGGCGCGCGTGAGGGGTCGCGGCATCCTTCAGGCGACCTGTAACAGGATTTTGAAGTTGCGCGGGTTGCGCGCGGCGTCGAAGGCGGCAAGCCCGTCGTCGAGCGGATAGCGCGCAGAGATCAGCGGTAGCGGATCGATCAGGCCCTCATCCAGCATCGCCACGGCCGGGCCGAAACGGCCGCAGCGCGAACCGATCACGCTGATTTCATTTATCACGACCGGCGCCAGGTTGAGCGCGCCGTTGTCGGCGGCCGTGCTCTTCAGGATGATCCGGCCGCGCGGGCGAACCAGCGTGACCGCCCGGGCGAAACCCACGGGATTACCGGTGCAGTCGACCACGCAGTCGAAGCCCGGCCGCAGCGTTTCCTCGGCTTCGACCTTGAGTCCGAGCCGCGCGAGCGCCGCCAGCTTCGCCCGATGGTGCCCGCCCACGACCGGCGCATAACCATGCGCCCGCAGCACACTCGCGACGATCGCGCCCAGGCGGCCGTCACCGAGCACGAGAATCTTTTCGTCCGGGGCGAGCGCGACCTGCTCGAAGATTTCGCACGCGGCGGCGATCGGTTCGATCAGGACCGCGGCTTCGTTGGAAATCGACGCGGGCAGCGGGATCAGATTGCGGTCGGGGAGCGTGAGGTAATCGGCGAAGGCCCCGTCGCGGCCGAGAATTCCCAGCACGGTGCGCGCGGGACAGTGCCGGCCGAGGTTGGCCCGGCAGAAATCGCAATCCCCGCAGGCGGCGTTGATCTCGCCCGCGACCCGCGTCCCAACCAGCGCCGGGGTCGAGCTTGCGGCGACCACCCCGACAAACTCATGACCGGGGACGCCGCGATAGCCCATGTAGCCGCGGACCAGTTCGAGGTCGGTGCCGCAGATACCGGCGGTCGTGACGCGCACCAGGCTTTCACCACTCGCTGGTGCGGGTGCGGGATAATCCCGCCGGAGCGTCAGTTGGGAGCCGTCGAGGAAGAGCGCACGCATCGCAAGTGATTCAAACCAGAAAGCGGCCGTCGACGCCAGCCGCTGATTTCGGTCAGACGCGCGGTCTCAGTCGGAAGATTTGCTGGCCGACTTGTCCGCCTTGGCGGTGCTTTTTTCTGACTTGGCAGGGGCTTTATCCGACGCGGATTTGGTGCTTTCCGAAGTTGTTTTCGACGACGAGGATTCGCCGTTGCCACTCGCGTCGCTTGAAGAAGATGAGGCCGCGCTGGAGCTGCTTGCGGCGGAGTCGCTCGAGCTGTCCGTTTTGGCGCCCGCCCGCGCGTAATCCGTCACGTACCAGCCGCTGCCCTTCAGCACGAATGAGGTGGCCGAGATGATACGCTCGACCTTGCTCTTGCAGGTCGGGCATTTCTTGAGCGCATTTTCGGTAATTCGCTGGGTTACCTCGAAAACCCCGCATTTGTCGCATTTATATTCGTAGATAGGCATAGATGTGATAACGCTCGGCGCAGATGCGCGCCATCTACCGGTTAGGTAATCACCCGCCGGGTTATTGTCAATCTGAGTCCATAATTTCGTGCAAACTTCGCCTACGTACTCTCGGGGATGAGCGCCTCGAGTGCGGTGGCGACCTCGTGAGGGCGGCGCGTCGCGATCCGGATCGTTTTGGCGCGTGACGTGTCGCCGCGGATCAGCGTGATCGTCGAACGCGGCAGCCGGAGGCTCCGCGCGAGCAGCTCGATCAATTCGTCGTTGGCGCGCCCTTTGTCGGGGGGCGCGTGCAGGGCCACGACCAGCCCGCGCGGCTCGACGCGTAAAATCCCTCGGCGTGTCGAGCCGGGTCGCGCGACGACGCGTAGCGTGAGGCCGTCGGCATCGATCGTGATCCAGCCGGCCGGATTTGCAGCCACGTCAACCGAAAGCCGGACTGCCGCTGACCAGCAGGTATTGGGCGAGAGTGGTCAGCACCACCTGTTGGACAAAGCGGATAGCGATGAACACGAGTATCGGCGAGAGATCGATTCCCCCGAAGACCACCGGGATACGCTCACGCACGAGGTCGAAGACCGGCTCCGTGACCGAGTAGAGAAAACGCACGATGGGATTATAGGGGTTGGGCTCGATCCAGGTCAGGAGCACCGCGATAAGAACGATCCAGGAATAGATACTCAGCACCTCTTGCAGGGTGCTTATCACGAAAAGGATGAGGTTGTTCCAGGCGATCACAAGTGGTCCTCTTCAGCTCCGGCCCAGTTCGCGCGAGCGTTGCGCCGCGGCCTGCAAGGCTCGACCGACGATAGCATCAAAGCCCGACTCGGCGAACGAGCGGAGCGCCGCTTCGGTGGTGCCGCCGGGCGAGGCGACGATCCGGATCAGTTCCGCGGCGTCCATCGTCGAGCGCCGCATGTTTTCCTCGGCGCCGCGCACGGTCTTGAGCGCCATTCTGATGGCGAGCGCGGGTGGCAGCCCCTCCGCCACGCCGCCATCGGCCAGCGCCTTGACGAAAAGATAGACGTAGGCCGGGCCGCTGCCGCTGAGCGCGGTCACGGCGTCGAGCAGACCCTCGTCGTCGAGCGCGACGGCGTCGCCTACCGCGCTGAAGAGGCGGGTCGCGAAGCTCAGATCGGCCTTGCTCGCGCCAGGCGCCCGCACCAGCGCCGCCATCCCCTGGCCAACCATCGCGGGCGCATTGGGCATCACGCGGACCACGCGAGCCTTGGCTCCCAAGGCGGTGGTGAAACGAGCGAGCGTGATGCCGGCGGCGATCGAGATGAAGAGCCGGTCCTTTACGGCAATTGGCCGCGGTGGTTTGGCGCCGCGACTCGTCGGGCCGGGCGCCGGCGGAGCGAAGACCGTCGCGAGGTCGCTCAGCACCTCGTCGATCTGCTGGGGCTTGACCGCCAACAGAATCGCGCGAGACTCGCGGACCACGGCGCGGTTGTCCGCGGTGGTCTCGATCTTGAGCTTGCGCTTGATCATTTGCCGGCGCTTCGCGTCGACGTCCGAGGCGATCAGGTCGGCAGGCTTGAAGATCTTCCCTGCGACCAGCCCGC
>JBKQPD010000184.1:0-18532 GCA_052145175.1 Binataceae bacterium (SeqCode)
CACGATAAACCCTTGAATGCCCCCCGCATCAAGTCCTGAAAGTAAGGTCAGACGGACGGTGACGGCAGCTGAATCGCTGGAGGCTCTGCGACCTCGGGCGGCAGCCAGCCGCCGCTGGCCACGGCGCGCGCGCCCCCCATCACCGCAAGTCCCGCGGGTTATCCCCGGGTGGCCGCGCCGTGCTCCCCGCCTGCCGCACGCCACCAGGCGATCGTATCCCGCAATCCTTCGTCGAGCGAAAACCGGGCCTGCCAGCCGACTTCTTCACGCAGCCTCCGCACGTTCGGGATCAGCAGGGGCGGATCATCGGGGCGTGGTGGAAGGGCACCAAGGTCGACGAGGTCCGGGCGGCCGATAATTGCGGCTGCCAGCTCGACCAGCTGGCGGATCGCGACCGGCTCCCCCGAACCGATATTGACGGTGCCTCGCACTTCGCTCGCGAGTAACGCCACGAAGGCGTCCGCCACGTCCTGGACGTGAAGAAAATCGCGGATTTGCCGGCCCTGACCGCAGCGTGCAACCTCGCCCCGCAGCAGGGGCCGCACGACCGCCGGCACCAGCCGATTCGCGGGCTCATAGGGTCCGTACAGATGGAAGATGCGGCCCCAGGCCGTGCTCAAGGCAAACTGCCGGGTGAAGCCGGCGACGATCTCACGCGTCGCGTTCTTGCAGACGCCGTAAAAGGTGCTGGGCTTCGCCGGCGTCAGATCTTCGGTGCAATACCCGTAGCCGAAGTCGTATTCGAAGCAACTCCCGGCGAAGACGGCGCGCCGGCCACCGGCCTCCGCGAACGCCGCGAGCAGCCGGTTGGTCGCGTTGCACCAGGCCAGATTTTCCGGCGCGGTCGGATACCGCCCGGGGACCGCGTACCAGGCGAAATGCAAAAGATGGGTCGGTTTGACCGCAACGACCAGCCGCGCGAGCGCGTCCGCGTCCAGCAAATCCGTCCGATGCCATTTGGTGTCTGCCGCGCGCGGCGCCGGATCGCGTGACGTTACCGCGTGAATCTCATAGCCGGCCACCCGCAAGGGAGCCAGGGCATGCCGCCCGATAAAGCCGGTCGCTCCAGTGATCAAGACCCGCTCGTTCATGCGAAATCCGGATGGCTGGCGTCCTTGGGCGAGACGATTCGCGGGGTGGCCGGCCAGTGGATCGCGAAGGCCGGATCATTCCAGCGAATCCCGCGCTCATGGCCCGGATTGTAGAACTCCGAAACCTGGGAAAAGACTTCGGTATGGTCAGCGAGGGTCAAATAGCCGTGCGCGAAACCCTCGGGAACATAAAGTGTGCGATGGTTCTCGGCCGAGAGGTCAAACCCCGCCCAGGCGCGATAAGTGGGCGACGCCGGCCGCAGATCGATAATGACGTCATGGATCGCGCCGCTGATACAGCGTACCAGCTTGACTTCGGGAAACGGATCGATCGGGTAATGCATCCCGCGCAGGGTTCCCGCCGCGCGATTGAACGAGGTATTGCACTGGGCAACCGCCGGATTGAGTCCATGCGCTTCAAATTCCCGACGGCAAAAGGCCCGTGCGAAGAATCCGCGACTGTCCTCGGCACGCTGAAGCTCAATCACAAAGGCTCCGCTGAGTTTCGTCTCGGTAAAGTTCATGCAACCGGATTTTCCGCCTTCCCTTGTCCGTAGCGGCGCAACTGCGTGCGCGTAAGTTCAAGGAGGTCGTTGCGCTTCGTCGCGAGCGCCGCGCGATACCACTCGACCGTCATCGCGATCGCTTCTTCCAGCGCCAACGCCGGTTGCCAGCCGAGCAGCGCGCGGGCCTTGGCGCAATCGAGCTTCAGGTAATGGGCTTCGTGCGGCGCGTCAGCCTCGGCCAGATGCTGCCAGCGGCCCTTCCCCCAATGCTTGATCATCAGTTCCGCGACGACACTGACGGGCGCCGCGGCGTCATCGGATGGTCCGAAATTCCACGCTCCCGCCCATCGCGACCCCTCGGCGTACAGTCGCTCGGCGAGCATCAGGTACCCCGCTACAGGCTCCAGCACGTGTTGCCAGGGACGTACGGCGCGCGGATTGCGCACCGTCAAGACGGCCCCGCTCGCGAGCGCGCGTACCGCGTCCGGCACCAGACGATCCACGGCCCAATCGCCGCCTCCGATCACATTGCCCGCCCGCGCCGTGGCAACGCCGACGGGCGACGCGTCGGTGGCGAAATAGGAATTGCGATAGGCCGCGGCCACCAGCTCGGCGCAACCCTTGCTCGCGCTGTAGGGGTCATGCCCGCCCATCGGCTCATGCTCGCGATAGCCCCACAGCCACTCGCGATTCTCGTAGCATTTGTCGCTCGTGATGATCACGACGGCGCGCACCGCCGGCGCGAAGCGCACCGCGTCAAGCACATGTGCCGTACCCATCACGTTGACCGCAAAGGTTTCGAGCGGATGGCCATACGAGCGGCGAACCAGCGATTGGGCGGCCAGATGAAAAATGATCTCCGGCTGGGCGGCGTCGATCGCGTTGCGCACCACCGTGGAGTCGCGGATATCACCGATCGACGACGCCATCCGGCTGGCCAGCCCGCATCGTTCAAAGAACGACGATTCGGTATCGGGCGCGAGTCCGAGTCCCGTGACCCGCGCGCCCATGTCGAGCAGCCAAGCCACCAGCCACCCGCCCTTGAAACCGGTATGACCTGTGACCATAACCGAGCGGCCACGCCAGAAATCCGGTCTGATGCCGGTTACTTCCACGCCGCCCATGGTGGCTTGCCGCTGCTCCACAGGTCATTCAGCATCTGTACTTCACGATAGGTATCCATGCATTGCCAGAAGCCGTCGTGCTGATAGACCGCCAACTCTCCGCGCTCCGCCAGTTTCATCAGCAGGTTGACCTCCAGCGTGTCCTCGTCGCCGCCAATCAGGTCCAGCACCTGCGGCTCGAACACGAAAAAGCCGCCATTGATCCAGCCTTCGTGAACCTGCGGCTTTTCCCTGAACAGCTTGACCATGCCGTCGTCGACCGACAGTTCGCCGTAGCGCGAGGAAGGCCGCACGCCGGTAATCGTCGCAAGTTTGCCGCGACCGCGATGGAAAGCGAGCAGGCGGGCCACGTCGACGTCGGCCACCCCGTCGCCATAGGTGGCCATGAACGCATGCTCGCCGAGGTAGCGCGCCGCGCGCCTCAGCCGGCCGCCCGTCATCGTGTTCAGGCCGGTTTCCGCCAGGGTTATCTGCCAGCCGCGCTCATGATGATCGCCGTAGGTCTGGATATCGTGCGAGCCCAGCGTAATCGTGAAGTCGCGATTACGCATTTCGTAGTTGAGGAAGTAATCGCGGATCGCGTCGCCTTTGTAACCGAGACAGATCACGAAGTCGGTGAAGCCGTGCGCCGCGTAAATCTTCATGACGTGCCAAAGGATCGGCCGCCCGCCGATCTCGACCATCGGCTTTGGCCGGTACTCAGTCTCCTCGCGGAGCCTGGTGCCCAATCCGCCAGCCAGGATCACAACTTTCATCAGCTGTCCCAGTGGTCGCAAGGTCCAAGTTGGCTGCGACCGCGCGCCCGGCTGCCGCAACGCGGCGCGGCCTTTGGACGCACGCGCGCCCTGCTCCGTTTACCCCTCGCGGAGGTTCTCATCAACGCCACGTCAGTCCCGCCGCGTTCGGGGCAAAGCCGAACGACAACAACGCGAGCGTCCGGAACGAAGACGGTCCCCCGTAATTCATCTGGTTGACATATTCAAACGCGAGCCGGGCCTTGCCCTCGAGACGCGCGCCGTGCGCGAACGCCGCCACCTGCGGCAAGCGCAGCAGGTCGAAGGCGATTCCTCCGCTGCGTTCCGTGGTCAGCGGCCCATAAGGGTAAAACGGCGAGTTCGCCTGGAAGAAGCTTCTTTCATTTCCTTCATAGATGCCGGGCGACCGACTGGTGTAGAAGAAATGCAAAGCGCCTTTGTAGCGCAGATTGAACCAGCGGCCGAACTGCAAATCGGCTTCCGAGGAATTGGGCCCCATCGGATCACCGAGCAGAGCACCGTTGTAGGTATAGTAAAGAGCGCTCTGGAAGTTGATCGCGTACCCCGGAGGTATAAGCGCGTATTCGAAGCGCAGATCGGTCAGACCGTCTTTGGTCAGCCGTGGCAGGTAAAGGCCGCCTTGATAGGCGACGTTGAGGAACGGCATGTAGTGGCCGATCGTGGGGACCTCGAAGGTAAGATTGTCGGAGCCCAATATCTCTTGATAAAGCTGCAGATTCCGGAGGCTCGGGAAATTGAATTTGAGGAAGATGCCGGCCCGCGATTTCGTATTGCCCGCGGATGCCAAGCCGGTCGCGATGCCACTGGCCCGGCCGACAAAGCCCAAATTGTCGTAATGGTCGTTGTCGCGCCCGCCAAAGAGAATCGTGCGGGTGATGCCGATCTCGAAAGTGGGCAGCGGCTTGAAAGCCATCACGTGGGAGAAGATCCACGGATGCTGCGAGAGTGGTCGGATCGCGTCGAGCTGACCGAAGAAAGTTGCGCGCCGCCCAGGTCCAAGGTAACGGAGCAGCCAGGGCCAGACTTTGGGATGAATATTCTGCACGGTGAAGGCCGGGATCAGCGGCGCATTGTCGCTGTTCGATAGCTGGTTGAAGTAGCCCGTACCCCAGCCGCGCTCTTCCTGCCCGAACGAGAACGCCGCATTCCCGAGGCTCACGACCGCTTCGGCCCCGAGTAATTGGCCCGGACTCGCCCCGTGCACCTCGCGCGTGAACGGACCGGAGACCGCCCCCTCAGCGTAACCGGTCAGAAAGCCGCCGAACCCACCCCATCCGGAAAGCCGGAAAATCTCATTGCTGCCCGGCGCGGTCGGCAGACCGTCGTTATTCGGCAGCAGCGGGGTACCCTCGGTCGCGTTCAGCGGCTGACGGGGTCCCGAGGTAAGCCATTGCCGTACCGCGCCGGAGGAAAAGAGGTATTGCGTCTCGACGCGGTCAACCGGATGAAATACCGAGGGCTGGACATCCTCGGTGTCGTTCTCGATCCAGCTGACCTCTTCATGGAGCTGGCTGCGCAGGTTGGCCGTGAGGGCCGCCGCCAGCGGTTCACGGGTTTCGGCCTGGTTCAGATTGGCTTCGGCTTCGACCGTGAGGCGGGCCGCTTCGACGCGGCTTATCGGCCTTACTTCATGAAAATAGGTGTCGAGGTAGCCGAGACCGTCGAGCGTGTCCAATTCCTCGTAAATTGGACTGTCCAGTGGAATATTGACCACATAAGTCGACGCGTACGCGATCGGCATCAGCACGAGACAGGCCGCAAACATCGCCCCCACCGCGAGGGTAAGCGGGATTTTTCGCTTGCGCTGCTTGCGGTCCGCCGTTGCGGCCATAAACTTCGACCCGGTCAACGCGAGGGGTTTTCCGCCAGTGCGGCCGCCCGTTGCGACTTGAGTTCCGCCAGTTGGTCGAGCACCCGGCGTTCGCCGTCGAGCGGGACCGGCGGCGCGACGGCGTGCGACCGGACCCACGTGGCGCGCCCGGGTGTATCAGCCAGGGGCGTCGGTCCCCCGGGCGGAGCCAAAAGATAGTAGCGCAGCACGCGCTCGACGTAGCGGCGCGTTTCCGCATAGGGCGGGATTCCGCCGTACCGCCGCACCGCGCCTTCACCCGCGTTATATGCCGCGAGCAGATCGGTCAGTTGACCGCCGGCCGGTGACGCCGCGCGCAATTGATCGAGATACTGAGCGGCGCCGAGCGCACTCTCGACCGGATCGAACGGATGGTCAACGCCGAAGCGCCGCGCGGTGGCCGGCATCAGCTGCATCAGCCCCTGCGCTCCGGCGGGTGACACGGCGCCGGCCGCACCACCCGACTCCGCCCGCGCGATCGCGGTGAGCAGATCCGGGTCGAGTTGGTACATCGCACCGACGGCGATAAACAGCGCGTGCTGGTCGACCGCGCGATCCGCCGTTTCCTGACCGCCTGCGTAACCGGCAACGAACCCGCAAACCAGGGTCGCCAACCCCGCCACGACGATCAATCTGATCCCCCCGTTCTTCATCTTGTGGACTAGAGCAACGTTCCCAGCAGCGCCGCATACGTGATGCCCATCGCGCTGTTCGCTATGATCTGCGTAACGTCCAGGGTCCGCTGGATCGGGTTGACGAACAGGAACTGCGGCGGGACGTAAATCGTGTCGCCGGGGCCCAGGTGCGCACTCATGAGTCCGCCCGACACCAGCGGCAGCAGCGGGAATATCCGGCCCTTGCGGCTGTCCTCATACCCCGACTCGGAAACGACTGCGCCGTTGGCCTTGACCACGAACATTTCGTCCTTGTCGGCGATCTGCGAGAAGCCGCCCGCGTGATCGATATAATCCCGCACGGTCAATGCCGGGTCATAAAGCACGGCGGTAGCGCCATGCACCTGGCCGATCACATTCACCGCGGCCGGCCGCTTCGGCACGATTATTTCATCGCGCTCTTCGAGCGCGATATCGGCGGGTGACCCAGGGAGTTCCGCGAGCGAATTAATATTCAGGACGATACGTCCAATCGCCATCTTCTGGTCACTGCTCTGGATCATATTCTTGAGCATGAGCAGCGCGTCGGCCTTTTGCTGGAGACTCGCCTGTGGCTGCTTGTCGTTTTCGCTGGGAATCAGGGCCGCGCGGGTGATTTGCGTCTGGACCTGAGCCGAGGCGCGATCAAGTTCCTGCTGCTGCATCAGACGAACCGACTGACGCGTCAGAATCAGCGCCGGCAAGTAGCCTTCGAGGCGGATACCGCCGCAGCGCTCGAGCACCGAGGCCAGCGTCTCCCCCTCACGAATGACGTAGGGCCCCGGCCGCATCACCTGCCCTCTGACCTGAACCACCCAGGGAATATGCCAGTTCGAGGCTTCGGCAATCAGGATGGTATCGCCGCGCTCGAGTGGCACATCGTCCCCGACCGCCCCGTCCATCGCCGCTTTCAAATCGAGGCTGTCGAAGACCTGACGAGCTGTCGCGCCGTCCGAGCTCATACGGGTAAGCTGTGCCGTGGTCAGGTAAGCACTTTCCTTCAGGCCGCCCGCCTCGTACACCAGGTCGCTGACGCGCATGCCCTTGGTCAGCGGATAGGTGCCGGGCTTCCGCACCGCACCACTCACCGCGACCGTCGGAATCTGGTCGATCTCGCCGACGCTGTAGATGGTCAACGAATCCTGCGGCGCGAGCGTCAGATCGGCCCCCGCACCGCCCGCAAGCGCATCACCGAGCTCGATTTTGACAAAGTGCACCGTATGGGTGACGCCTTCGTGCCGTTTGAGCAGCGCGTAATCGAGAAAAGTCCCGTCGTGGAGGCCCTGTCCCAGCCGGACCAAATCGGAGACCCGCATGCCGTCGCGCCATTCATAGCTCCCGGGGCGGTTGACGTTGCCCGCGAGCTTCACCACGTTCTGCTCCTCGGGGAGCACGGGGAAAACCTTCACCAGATCGCCGTCGCCGACCGCGAAGGCGGAGGACCGTCCATAATTGAGCGCGACATCGAGCATCACGCGGCGGCTATGATTCTGAATCCGCTCCACCTGGACGCGTTGGGCGTAGCCAAAGGCGCTGACCCCGCCGGCCATGCGGACGGCGTCGGCCAAGGTTTCATTGCCGCGCAGTTCGTAAATCGCCGGGTTCTTGACGTTGCCGGCGACCCCGACCACCGGTCCGATGACCGGGACGAAAACCACGTCGCGCGGTTGTAGACGGACGTCGTTCGAGGTGTCGCCGTGAAGCAGCATCGCGTACAGATCCACCACTGCCGCCGCATGGCCCTCACGGCGCACTTCGACCCGGCGCAAGGTGCCGGTCTTCCGCGCGCCGCCCGCCGCGGTCAGCGCGTCCGACACGTGGGCCAGTGCGCTCATCGTCTGCAGTCCCGGATGCTCGACTTGGCCGATGACGTAGACCTCGATAGTGCGCAGCCGGCCCATCGTTACGTCGGCCTGTACCCCTTCGATTTGCGTCATCTGGCTGTCAATCAGTTTTTGGGCCTGGCCAAAGCTGAGTCCGGCGATCGGGAGCGGACCGGCCTGCGGGATCTGCACCGTACCGTCGCGCTGAACCACCAGGCCGAGGGTTCGATTGATCCGCCCCCAGAGCAGAACGTTGAGCGTATCACCCGGTCCGACCACGTAATCGGGTCCGACCGGAACGTTATCGAAGCTCGCTTGCTTATTGACGTCGGTCGAGTTGAACAGATCGTAGCCGAACTGATTGAGCGCGTTCAGTTGCGGAGCCACCAATTCCCGGTAAGGCGAGTCCGCCGCGTGATACTGCTTCTCGATATCCGAGGTCTCTGGTTGGCCCGTCAATAGACCCAATCCGGCAGGGGCCGATCGTGTGCATTGCGCCAGCCTGGCGAGATCATCGTCGGCCAAGCCGAGCGCCCTGCCGACCGATTGCGCTTCCTCGGGCGAGAAATGTTTGGCCGCCATGCTCGCACAAAGTTTCTGGGTCTGCAGTTTCCCCTGACCGCCCGTGGCGGATTGCTCTTGCATTTGCTGGAGCTGATCGGCCGAAATTTTGAGTTGATCGAGTAGCTGATGGACTCCACCCGGGCCGCTACTGTCGCTCACGCCGAGGGCATTTTCGTCGTTATCCAGTTGCTGGGCCAAAACCTGGCTTACGCTCAGCCAGCAGAAGCCGGCCAGCAATAACGACAGCCCCAGCCGGGCCTTGCTCAAAGGACCCGCCTTAAGGCCAAGACGATTGGAGTTGATTGTTTCAGCCGTTCTTTGCGTTAGATATGACACTTTATCCAACCAGCCTGTTGCGCGATCGACCGAACGTTCCTATTGACCAACGCGAAATGGCTCTTCCTCGGTCTGGTTGTTCCAGGGCGAGCCGTATTGACCGGGTGCGCCCGTCGAGGGCATACCCAACATGCCGGGCGGTATGGTCGCCATCCCAGGGGCACCTTCCATCCACGGAGCCATGCCTTGAGCGCCGGGGTATGGTGCGGCGGGATAACCCTGCGACGACCAAGGCGGCATCCCCGCCGAACCGCCACCGCCCAGCCAGGTCTGCGCCGCGTTGGCCATACAGAGGGGATTCCCGAAAGGCAGCGAGTGGTTAGCGGAGTTATCGCCCGGCTGAGGGTTGTTGGACGACAGGAGCGCCGCTGGACCATCGGGACCCGTGTAACGAATCACGTAGGCGTCGTCGTCGAAGCCGAGGCATTGGCAGCCCGGCATGCTCGTGATGCTATCAAGCGTATAACCTCGCGGAATGGGCTGGCCGGCACAGATTTTCATCACCAGTCCGCAGACGGGCTTAATCTCCCTTGCCCGGCATGAACCGTCGCAGCTCGGGGCAGTACCCGTCGCGGTCACCGCCATCCCGAGCGGCACGATATCGTCCGCGCAGAGCACCTCGGCGGAAACGCGTGCGGGTTTGGCGAGGATAAGTAACGAAACCGCAAGTGCGCTCGCTAGAGCAAACATGAACAGAGTGTCAATCATTCGCGCGCAGAGGTGGCTCAATCGCGGTTGAAGTTTTCTCATAGTTGCTCAGTGTGTGGAGGATTGAGGCCTTTCGTGGCTCGACCAATCTGGAGCGAGGCGCGAAGAAGGTTCCAGGTTGTCGAGCCAACGACGAAGTAGAACGACCGGTCGCCGTTTGAAACGCGCCGACTTGGGGCGGCGCCTCTGATCGAGGCCACCATATTCTCTGCCGACCCTGCGTGCAAACCGCCGCTCTTGGCCGCGTAAAAGCATGACCTGCCAATGCCGGTCGCCTGACGCTCCCAGACTCTACGCTGCTTCTGCGAAAGATCGCAGCGGAGCCGCAAGCGCCCCACAACGCTGCGGTTTCACGCGGTTTGTTCCCCCATCGCGACCACGCTTACGCTAAAATCGGCGAAGCTCTGAGTCAAGCGCATGGGCGAGGATTATCGCGCCCGTCATCAAGGCTGTGACCCGGCGCCAACCGCGAGGGTTGGGATTGTGGGGCTTAGAGCTTCGCCGCGCTCGCGACCACGGGTGCGACCTCGCGCACCGCCCGGACGCCGTCGCCGGTGGCCGAACCCGCAGCCGCGATCACCAGCCGGGTCACGCCGGCGTCGGTGTATTGCCGCATGACGTCGACCGCCGGCGGACTCCCGCCCATCAGCAGGACGGAAAACTCAAGCTTCGAGCTGTCGCGTCCGTACTCCTCCGCCAGGCTGCGGATCTGCGGAATACATTCACGGGCCTTTTCGGCGCTGAGACCGCCCGGGCACCAGCCATCGGCGTAACGCGCCACCCGCTTGAGCGCATACTTGGGGTCGTGGGCGCCGAGCAGGATCGGCGGTCCCGGCTTCTGGACCGGCTTCGGGCCGAGCTTCAACGGGGGAAATTTGACGATTTCACCGTCGTAACCGACGTCGTCCTGACTCCAGAGGATGCGCAACGCCTCGACGCTTTCACGCAGATGCTGCCAGCGGCGCGGGAAGTTCACCCCCATCACCTGCGCTTCTTCAGGAAACCAGCCGGCGCCGACGCCCAGAATCAGGCGTCCGCCCGAGTAAAGATCGATCGAGGCGGTGACCTTCGCGGTCTCGATAATATTACGTTCGGGCAGCAGACAGATCCCGGTGCCCAGTTTGATCCATGACGTCGCGCGCGCAGCGATCGTCAGCGCAATAAACGGATCGATCAGGCGCGCATAGAACTCCGGCACCTTGCCGTCCTTCGAGCGCGGGTAGTAGGTCGCATAGGTGGTCGGCAAACACAGATGCTCGGCGACGAAAAATGACTCGAAGCCGAGGTTTTCCGCTTCGCGAGCGATCGCTCCTGGATCACCTGATTGCTCCGTCAGGAACGCCAATACACCAATTTTCATTTTTCTCACCGCCGCGCGCGATTACGTGTCGACCGTCACCGCCCCGACGCGCGGGGCGGGTGACATCACGAGGTTCAGCTTAAGATTTCAGATTCATCTGGCCCATACCGGTCTTCGGATCGACCGGTACCGAGATGTGGGAATGGAAAAGTTTCCATTGACCACCCACCTTGTGGAAGCCGTCGGTCACCCGGAGGGTCGCCTCCATGGGCTTGCCGTCTTTGCCTTTCCAGGTGAAATGCTGGATGCTGTTGACGATCCCGAGCTTGCCGTCGGTGACCACTTCCATTTCGACAAAATTGCCTTTGACGTCGGTGGCGTTGTTGAAGAAATTGTCGAGGTCGCCGTGCACAGCCTCCTTGCCGGTGTATTTCAGGGGTGGGACGAAGTCGTAAAATTCAATTTCGTTCGGATCGAAGTACTTCATCGCTTCGTCCGTGCTGGTCGCGGCGATAATCTTGTTTTCGACCGCGGTAATCTGATCTTTCGAGCTACCGGCGGCGCGCGCGTTCGAGGTGAAGCCGAACGCGACCACGGCCACGCCCACGATCGCCACCACCATCAAGCCAACTCTTTTCATCGCGAATCCTCCTTAACGGTTCAGGTTGATACCATTGGCCCAGGTTACGGAGGCCCCCTCATCGAACGCGCCGGAGTCTAGCACAAGACGAGCGAAATTCGTCGCGCGGCAATGCGGGTAAGGTTAAAGGGCTTGATCTCACGAGCGGCGCGGCGCTTCCGCCGGCACGATCGCCACATCGAGCTTCGCCGTACCGCGCAGGATCGTCAGCGCGAGCCGGATACCGACCCGGTTCGCCGTGAGCAGCCGCTGCAAATCGTCGATCCCCGCGATGGGCTGGCCGTCCAGGGCGACGATGATATCGCCCGGCCGCAGATCAGCCCGGGCCGCCGGACTGCCGGGCTCGAGCGTGACCACTGTGACACCGCTGGTCACCGTCAGGCCGTGAAAGCGGGTCACCCGCCGCTGCAATTCCGTGTTCTGACCTGCCATCCCGATGTACGCGCGGACGATACGGCCGTCGCGCAGCAGATGGCCGGCGACCAGTTTCGCCGTATTGATCCCGATCGCGAAGCACAGGCCCTGCGCCGGCATGATCGTCGCTGTATTGACCCCGATCACCTCGCCGCGCGAGTTGACCAGCGGCCCGCCGGAGTTTCCGGGGTTCAGCGCGGCGTCGGTCTGGATAACGTTATCGATCAATCGGCCCGATCCCGCGCGGAGCGATCGTCCAAGCGCACTCACCACGCCCGCGGTAACGGTGCATTGGAAGCCGTAAGGATTTCCAATCGCGATCGCGAGCTGACCCACGCGAATCGCCTGCGAGTCACCTAGCGACACGGCGGCCAGATTCGACCCGGCTATTCGAATCACGGCAAGGTCGGTGTCGGGATCGTCGCCGATCAGTTCGGCCGCGGACTTGCGCCCGTCGGAAAGCGTGACAGAGATCCGCGATGCGCGGTGAACGACGTGGCTGTTGGTAATGATGTATCCGTCGGGCGCGACGATGAAGCCGGAGCCGCTTCCCGCAGGCGCGTCCGAATTCCGCGAACTGTCAGCCCGTCGTCCGGAGGGCCGATGGACCTCGATATTCACCACCGCCGGGCTGACAGATTCAGCGGCACCCGTCACGGCACGCGAATACGCGTCGAACAGATGATCATCAGAGAAATCATGAGAGGACGGACGGCTGCTATTGAGGGCGCTGCCTTCCGAAACCAATCTCAATGGTGAGCGCATCGTCGATACTCCTAAAAGATGAAGATAACCACGATTTCCCGGTTGTGATGGGTGTACGTGATGCCCGCGAATCGTTTGGGGTGTCGCCCACCCAGGGCAACCCGAAGGAATCTCAGAAAACCGACCTCCTGATTGCGCTGTCGTTCATTCGTTACACCGAAGGATGAGGCGTGGGTGAGGCGATCGCACTGGCGTACTGGAGCCATCATATTAACAAGCTCGATTCGGTTACATTCGATACTCTTCTCGGAAACCAAGATCCTTTTGTTGACCCGAGCCCGCTCTTTGACCTGTGTGTGGTGAATTGCTGATTCTTGGGGAAATCATTAATTCACCACACACAGGGATCGGTCGCCGGCCAGCTGCGGACTTCCAGCGCCAGAAAAGGCAGAAGCCCTTGCGGTGCCAGGCGATGAAGGTCCTCGGCCTCACGACCGTCAGTGCGTCCCGCCAAATGAACCAGCGGCTGAGCAGCACCAACGTCAGGCGGGTCGGATTGTCGGCCCGGCGAGGCTTGACCTTGCGCTCTTGATAGAATGCGAGTTGCTTACGCAGGAACAGATTCTCGGCCGCGAGCGAAGTTCTGGAGCGCAAGCCGAGGCACAGAAAGTGAACTAGATCACCCAGGATCCTCAACCAACTCAGCCCTGCACGCATAAATGCAAGAAGCCCCTCTGTCGTCGACGGTGGCTCCTTAAAATCCCTAAGAGCCGCGCGGGTTTCAAGCCAGGAACGAATATTTTTGCGGATCACACCGGTCTCTGCGGGGCTGGGTCACCGTTGCGTATGCATTTGCCTTTCGGCGGACACACCGTCAAAATGATGCGCCGGTGTTGACAGGTTGTTGACGGGGCTCAAGTTGGGCGCTGGCGTGTCGACCCCCGTGCGGCTCGCTCATACAAGTATCGTTTTCGCGGAACACGAGAAAGGAGCGAACATGAACTTAATAGAGCAAATATTCGGAGTCTCTCCAGACGGCGGGAATGGGTCAACCGAGTTGATGTACCTCGTCGTGCTGGGATTAATTGTGCTTTCGTACACCGAACGGAGGACCATTAGGAATTTTGTTGGAGAAGCGCTTAGCCGCTAGGAGAGAACAACCGGAGTTGCTCCTAACGAACCGATCGCATCGGGCCGAATCTCCAGAACGTGGGACCTCAAGATTCTGAAAGGAAGCCGTCATGAAATCTTCGAAGACGAAGCGTGCGCGGATTCAGACCACAGCACACCAGAAGACAAAACCTGCAAAGGTGGAATCTCGCAAAGGCAAGGTCAACGAGGCAGAGGAGTGGTTGTTTCCGATCCGAGAGTCGGCGTACACCAAGCTGGCACTGAAGGGAAAGGAGCTTGGCGCAAAGAGCACGCGAAAGTCGGCGGCAGCCCAGAAGTCAAAAACCGGTCGCGGATTTCGAAGTACATTGCAACCCGGGGCTGGTGAAGAGGTGCTTGCTTCGCTTTCCCGGGACTATTGGCTGAAGCACATTCAGGAATTTCAACGGCGAAAGGTCGATTCGCCGTATCGCGGACATGGTTTGCGAGGAGGAGGCGGAGCTCCAGGATTACCTGTGGTGCCAGGCTCCAACAACTGGATTCCACTTGGCCCCTCGGTCGAAGCGCGCGGCCAGGCTGACGGGCGGCCCGCCGTGAGCGGTCGAATTCCGGGGATTGCAATCGCGCCCGGAGGATCCCCCATGTACGTTGCCACTGCAAGTGGAGGGGTGTGGGTCTCGAACGATTTTGGCGCATCCTGGGCGTCGACTATGGACGGCTTCGATCTGAACACCTCCGCATTTGCCGCGACCTGCCTAGCGTGCGGCGCCATCGCTATCGACCCCGCGGATCCGGATCGCGTGTATGTGGGAACCGGGGAAGGGGATACGGATGCGATTTTTCAGTCCCGACTAGTCGATGCGCTCCCCTGTTACAGAGGCGTCGGTCCGATTCGCAGCGACGATGGAGGCGCGACGTGGAACTCGGAGCCCAGCAATCCTTCGCTCGCAGGATACTCCTTCTACCAGATTGCCGTCGATCCAGCCAATCGCGATCACTGTGTGGCTGCCACTTCGAACGGATTGTACGAACGAATTCCCGCTGGCGGAGGGAGCTATCAATGGCAACAGCGACGCACCGGCAGCCACTCGAGCGTCGTTGTGACGTCGAGCGGCGGAGTCACCCAATGGTTTGCGGGGGCGTGGGCAGGTTCTGTCTATACCTCTACTGACGGGACCAACTGGACAGTAATAGGGACCGGCTTTCCGACCGGCATCACCCGGATTGCGTTGGCCGTTCAGCCAGATAATCCCAATGTCCTGTATGCGGCTTTGTCGAGCGGAGGGCCTATCACCAGCGTGCAGCGGCTTGACGGCGCGGCTGGGGCGTGGAGAAGTATCTCGGGCATACCCACGGTCTGCCCGGGATCGCAGGGCGACTACGATCTCGCCATAGCTGTTGATCCTAACAACGCGAACCTGCTTTACCTCGGCGGCGACAGAATCTTCGACTCAGCAACCGAGCTCTGGGGAGGCTCCGTCTGGTGTTGCGTGGTCACCTCCACGGGATCATCGCTTTCCATGACATCGACCTCCCTCGGGTTGACCGCTCACTCCGACGATCATGTGCTGATGTTCACGCCCGGCAACTCAAATGCACTGTGGCTCGGTTCCGATGGCGGACTGTTCTTCAACGCCAATCCATCCGGCGGGGGTGCATGGACGCCGATGAACACCAGCCTGGCGACGTTGTGCACGACACACTTTGCGCAGCACCCGACGCAACCAGCAGTGATGCTTTGTGGATTACAAGACAATGGCAGCGCGAAATACGTCGGGGAAGAAGTGTGGACCGATGTGTTGGGAGGAGATGGCGGCTACAGCATTGTGAACTGGAGCAACCCGTTCAACATTCTGCTGTACGCGGACGGCTCGGTAAACAGCGCCAGCGATGGAGGTATTGACCTCTCCTCATGGACCGACGTCACGCCAAGCGGTGCCGAGTGGGAGATCATGGAATCCCCCTTGGTGAGTGCGCCCTATAATCCAAGTTCTCCATCGGACGCCAATATCGTCGCCTTTGCCTCCGGCTCCTCGTCTAGCTTCACGGTCTTCATATCGTCGAATTTTGGATCCACGTGGCCAGCACAAGTTAACATCCCAGCGAGCAGTGGGACGCCTTATTCGATGGTGGGCGCTTCCGCACAGCGATTCTATCTTGGTACGAGCACAGGGGAGGTATATCGTCTCGATGAAGCGGCTGGAAGCTGGACCGCCACCCGAATCGATAATGTCGCGGGGGGAGCCCTCCCGCTGACGGGTCTGGTATCTGATATTGCGATCGATACGTCCGACCCAACGCTCAATTCCATCTATATCTGCTTCGGAGGCTCGGGCGATTATCGCCATGTCTGGCATTTTAACGGA
Organism: Binataceae bacterium (SeqCode); assembly: GCA_052145175.1. Taxonomy (GTDB): domain Bacteria; phylum Desulfobacterota; class Binatia; order Binatales; family Binataceae; genus JAJPHI01. Next base: position 15,966 of record JBKQPD010000184.1, read on the forward strand.
ACCGCGTGGCAAGCTCGGAGCGGCACCGCCGGCAGCAGCACGTGCCTATTAGACATTGAGCATAACGCAATCCAGTTCGACAGTGTGTCGGGGTCCATTTTCGTTGGTGCGGATCTTGGTGTGTGGCAGTCGACCGATTCGGGTAATACGTGGAATCCCATGGCGAACGGGCTTCCCGATGCTCCCGTTTTCGATTTGCAACTTCATCCGACTCAGCGTTTGTTGCGGGCTAGTCTGCACGGCCGCGGGTTGTGGGAGTGGAAGCTCGATCTGCCGATCCAGCCTGACGTTGAACTCCTGATTCGCGACACGCTGCTCGATTACGGCACCGAGGTCGATGACGATGGGCTTCCTGACCCATCGGTTCCGCCCGGCTCAACTGTCGTTCACTACGAAAGTCCGAATATTAAGGTCGATGTCCCAACGCCGCTCGGCTATCAGACTCCGACGACGAGCATTGATTTCCTGACGTTCAACGAAGTGATCGTGGATGGGAGCCAGGGTGTCGGAACCAATTCGCCGCCACCGACGGTCCACAATCGCGTCTACGCCGAGATTCACAACCGCGGGCGCGTCGACGCGGGCAGCGTTCAGGTGATGCTCCTGCTGGCCGACGCATCCGCTGGTCTACCGCTGCTTCCGGGTGGATACACAGCGAACGTCGTCGCGGGAACGCCAATTACGGCGCCCGACTGGACGACTCTGGGCTTCGTCACTCTTTCGGGGCTTCACGCGGGCTCACCGCAGATTGCCTATTTCGATCTTCCTTCCACGGTTTTGCCGCTGCCGGCCAGCTTGCCGGGACAATCTCATTACTGCCTGCTGGTGCTTCTCCATTCGCCACAGGATCCGTTCACCAGCACGGTGCAGGTTGTGGATACGCTGACTCTCATGGATCGAAAGGTAGCACAAAAGAATCTGAACATCGTTCAGTTCATCGGCACTCCTCCGCCTCCCTCGGAGGGTCCGGGGATGTGGTCGATGCTGAATTTAACCGGCTCCTACTTCAGAGACCGCGGTTTCATCGATATTGTGGTCGACGCATCGCGGTTTCCGGGCACGATCAGTCTTGTGTTACCGCCGAATATCTTTCCGAGGGACATCAAGAAGCAGGCGGATGGCTTCCGGCTCGGCTCGGCGTCCCTTGTCAGCAAGTGGTTCAAGGAACAGAGTATTGCCGCGAAGCGCCTGTTCTATGAAGCGAAGTATCCAGAGGCGCAATATCGAAAACTGGTCGATGCGATGGAAAGGGTGAAGGCTCAGAAACCGCTGGTGTTGGTGGGTGGACGCAGTTCGTCGGTCAATTCGCTATCGATCGAAGCGAACCAAACGCACACAGCGTTTCTCCGAATCGACCCCCCACCTAAATCGAAACCGGGTGCCGACTGGAGCTTTGATGTGTTCCAGCGCGAGGCTGGTAGCGGGAAATCAATTGGCGGATGCCGTTATAGGGTGGTTATCAACCGAAAGGCCTGAGGTGATGAAACCACCTCGATGAGATTTTCCAATTTTGCACAGATGTGAAATACGACGAGTGCGACATCAGAGCTTGGCCGCCTGTGCCTACCAGAAACTCCGAAAGCAGTGAAAAGTCTAGAGTTTTGAGATTCACCGCAATGACGTCGCCAGCATCGTAGTTCCGACGGACCTGATAGCCAGCCAGGCAAGATCGGCGAATCTTTGGTGAATCGAGCCGATTTGTCGTTTCTCAAAACCTGGCTTGCGCGCCATCCGCGCCGGAGTCCGTATCGGGTTGGCCGGGGGCTATCACTGCCGCTTGGAACATATTAGATCGATACCCGCGGGGGGTCATGCGATGGCTGATTCCAGGCGTGGCGGAATGCTGACAATCTTGCCGGTCCTGTTCGCAATTCTCGCATTGATCGACATCCTGAAGCCGCTTCATCTCGAGGGTCCGACCACGGGCCTGGTTTTTTTTGGCCAACGGCTGAGCGGCACACCGGATGCGATCCTTGGGCCGCTGCTGGGAATTGTTCTGTTGATTTATGCGGCCGGGATCTGGCGGATGCGCCGCTATGCGATGTATCTCGGCTATGCATATGCGATCTACGTTACGCTCAACCTGGTGCTTTTTTCGGCGAGGAATCCACCGCCGGCTTCGCAGAGCGAGATGATCTTCAACATTGTCTATGTCATTTTTGCTTTCGCTTTCAGCTGGGGCACGGCGATAATTCTTCACCGCCACAAAGTCGATCTCCGGTAGCGAGTTCCGTCGTCGGCGCCGGCGAGTCATCATAAATTGATCCTGTGGCTTCTTAAAACTCAATCCGCGCGCGCCAGCGGGTGTCGCTGCTCATAATGCCCTGCGGTGCGTGATCGTGGGAGTTTTGCGCAAGCAAAGTGACGGCGCCTTCGATCTCGCGCGCTATTCCGCTATGTCAATATGAGCGTGAGGGCCATCGGTTATGAAAAAGCGAAAACTTGGTACGCAGGGACTCGAAGTATCGGAGTTGGGCCTGGGATGCATGGGGATGTCGCAGTTTTACGGCCCGCGCGACGACATCGAATCCATCGCGACGCTTGAGCGCGCTGTCGAGCTTGGGATC
>JBKQPD010000185.1:0-6817 GCA_052145175.1 Binataceae bacterium (SeqCode)
TGACGTAATCACGGTTCGCGGCTGCATCATTGCGGGTAAGGCCGGTGACTCCGGAGCGCGCAAGGAGTCGATTATTTCCTGCGTCTCCTCGGTCGAAAGATTCAGTTTGCTGTGGGAATCAGCCGAACTTGCAAGCTGTGTAGCTTCCTTGCTCTTAAGCGGAACTGGACCGATGCCTTGGCCGAAGCCGGGTGGGACGATGAGGTTGGAAATCAGGACCGCAAGCAACAAAACCCGAGCGCTCTGCATAGCATCTCCGAGTCACGCCGGCTGAACTTGCGGTGCACTATGCGGGAGTCAGCAGCTTCTCGTCAAGGGAAGCCGATCAATTGAAATTGCATCTTTGAAAGTCAGATTCGCGCAGATGCGCCGGAACCTAAGGGCTGTTGGGCTTTCGCGGAATAAGCGAGTGTTAGCGCGATCCTGCCCTCAGATGTTTCACGTGAAACATCGATCGTGCGCGCCCGCCCTAGTTCGTCCCGGAACTCATGAAGCCGACGTTGTCGAGCCCGTTGATGCGCCCGATCACGCCGTTGAACTGCACCGGGATCACCGGGGCTTCCTTCGGCACGTAGAGCTCGAACTGCGGCTCCATGATATGCACCTGAAACGCCTGGTCGACCTTCGCGACGGTGCCCGTAAAGCGGATGAAGTCTTCGTTGGTGCCGAAGCTCTTGTCGGTGATCGTCAACCCTTGTGACTGGAGCCAGGACGCGACCGCGTCGAACTCGGCCTGCGTCTCGCCGAACCGCGTATGCATCTCCTCGGGCGTAACCCACTGCTGATAGCGCGGGGAGTGCGGGTCCTCGATTTGCGCCATCAGTTGATCGAGCTGGGCCTGATTGCGGACGGCGAACTCGAGCTCCATCGTCATCACATGGTCGGACGGCGCCTCCTTCGCCCGGGCCATCAGCGGATCGAGGGCCGTCGGACGGCTCTGGACCTGCACGACCGGGGTCGCGTTCGCGGCGGAGCTGGTCGGACTCTCAGCGCAACTCCAGACGCCCAGCCCGCTCGCCACGAGCAGACCGTAAAGCAGTGCGTGTCGGAACCGGGGGCTTCGCAAAGCGTCCATCGCGATCCCAGCGAATCGCAAATCGGCCCATCTGGCAAGATTGGTCTTCACTGACCGGTGTTCCTCCCGCGCTAGGTACAAGGGCGCGAAATGATCTACTTTCGAGGGCACGCGATCCCTGCGCGAGGTGAACCCATGAAAACGCCCATCTGCGAAATGCTCGGTATCGATTTCCCGCTGATCGCCTTCAGCCACTGCCGCGACGTGATCGCCGCGGTGAGCCGCGCGGGCGGCTTCGGCGTGCTCGGCGCGGTCGCCTTCCGCCCGGACCAGCTCGAGCATGAGCTCAAGTGGATCGACGACCATATCGAGGGCAAGCCGTATGGCGTCGACGTGCTGATCCCGGAAAACCTCGCGGTCAAGAACGAAAAGGGCGTAAGCGCGCACGCGCTGGCGGAACGGATTCCGCCGGCCTATCGCGATTTTATTCGCGACCTGCTCGCGCGCCACGGCGTCGAGCCGCAGGAGCCGCGGACGCGCGACGCCGGCCGTCCGCACTCGGAAGCGCCCTCGAACCTGATGCAGGACCAGGCGCTCAAGTTGCTCGAGATTTCGTTTCGCCATCCGATCAAGCTGATCGCCAACGCGCTGGGCGTGCCGCCGCAAGCGATGCTCGATCTGGGCCGCAAGCACGGCGTCCCGGTGGCGGCGTTGGTCGGCGCGAAGGAGCACGCTGTACGCCAGGTGCGGGCGGGCGTCGATATAATCGTCGCCGAAGGATGGGAGGCGGGGGGCCATTGCGGCGAAGTCTCGACGCTGGTGCTGGTGCCCGAGGTGATCCGCGCGATCAAGCCGATCCGCCCGGTGCCGGTGCTCGCCGCCGGCGGGATCATGACCGGCCGTCAGATGGCGGGCTGTATCGCGATGGGCGCGGCGGGCGTCTGGACCGGCTCGGTCTGGCTGGCGACGACCGAATCCGAGACGACCGAAATCTTCCGCGCCAAGATGATCGCCGCCCGCTCGCGCGATACTGTCCGTTCCAAGTGCCGCACGGGCAAATACTCGCGCCAACTGCGCTCGGCCTGGACCGACGCATGGGAAACGCCGGAGAGCCCCACCCCCTTGCCGATGCCCTTTCAGACCATGCTCAGTGAGCCGGCGCTGGCCGCCGCCCAGCACGCCGCCGAGCGCGGCAACGCCAAGGCCCGTGAGCTCGTCACCTATTTCGTCGGGCAAGGGGTCGGGATGGTCGACAGTATCAAATCGAGCCGCACCGTCGTCCAGGAGTTCATGGAAGAGTTCGCCGAGGCGCTCGGCGATATGCAGGCTATGGCGGAGGAATAGGTCGCCCGGTGCGGGCGGATTCCGGGGCTTGCAAAAAAGCCCCGCAGGCTCGTACTTTGAGCCTGACGACTGGATTGCCGCGGGCGCCTGCCGCCAAAGGGAGAGCGACTCTATGCAACTGATGTATTTCACGGAACGGCCCTATCGCTACGTGCCGGAAGACGAGGTTATCAAGCATGGCGCGTTCTTCGGCTTGTCCAACAAGTTCTTCGACGCCGAGAAGGGCGCCCAGCTCTATCAGGAGTATCTCGACGAAGCGGTCTATGCCGAGGAGATGGGCTTCGACGCGGTGATGCTCAATGAGCATCACGGGACGCCCTTCTGCATGGGCGGCGTGATGAACGTCGAGGCGTCGATTCTGGCGCGCATCACCAAAAAGGTGCGGATCGTGCTGCTCGGTAATCCCCTGCCGACCTTCAAGAATCCGCTGCGCGTGGCCGAGGAGCTGGCGACTATCGATTGTATCTCGCGCGGACGTCTGGTGCCGGGATGGGTACGCGGCGCGGGCAGCGAGCAGATTTTCAACAACGCGAATCCCGCCTACAACCGCGAGCTCTTCAACGAAGCGCATGACGTTATCCTCGCCGCCTGGACGCGGCCGGGTCCGTTCCGCTGGGAGGGCAAGCATTTCAACTATCGCTTCATTAATCCGTGGGTGACTCCGTACCAGAAGCCGCGCCCGCCCATCTGGATTCCGGGCGTGCTCAGCCCGGAAACGGTCGAATGGTGCGCGCGGCATCGTTATCTGTATCTCGGTCTCGGCACCGGGCTGAAGGCGACCGTCGAGCTGTGGAATATCTACGGCGATATCGCGGCGCAGGAGGGTTACCTCGCCGGTCCGGAGAATTTCGGCTATCTGCAACACGTCCAGGTCGCGGAGACCGAGGCGAAGGCCGACGCGCTGGGCCGATGCCATCTGTTCGGCGGCGGCCAGGTCAACTTCTCGCGCCCCGAACATACGTTGCCGCCGGGCTATAACTCAAAGGAGGCGACCCGCCGCCTGGCGCGCACGACCGCGGGCGAGAGCGGCGCCGGCACCCTGGGGGTCAGCGCCGAGCAGCTCAGCCGGGCACGCGGTGAGGATAAGCCCCGCAAAGAAAGCACTAAGAAGCGGATGCAGCGCGGCGAAGCGTCGATAGAAGACGCCAAGGCCGCTATCTACGGCCGCTACGAAAAGACCAAGAAGAGCATGGCGGTGATCGCCGGGACCCCGAAGAGCGTCCTGCCCAAGATTCGCCGGATTCTCGAAACGCTGCGCCCGAGTGTCTTCGGCTTCTTCGCGACACAGGGCCCGGTCAGCTTCGCCGATCGCATGAGCAATATCCGCCTGCTCGGCGAGGAGGTGCTGCCCGCGGTGCGCGAGATGGGCAAGGAGTTGGGGCTGGTCGATCCCTTCGAGCGCGAGCCGGGCTCCCGTCCTTTTATGATGGGCACGCAACGCGAGCCGGTGGTCTCGCTCAGGACCGCCGCGAACGCCCCGAGCTAGCCTTTGCCCGTAGCAATCAGGGGTCGCCGTGAGTAAGCTTATAGTTCGAACCGGCGACGGCAGGCAGACCAGGCTCAGAGCGTGGCGAGAGCTTATCGAAGGGCATGATTCGGCCGGTTCCGGAGTTACATACTTATGGACATTTTCGCACCTTCGCATCTGCTTATATTGCTGCTGATCATCCTGGTCATTTTCGGACCGAGCAAACTCGGCGACGTTGGTGGCGCGATGGGACGCGCGATTAAGGATTTCAAGCGCGCGATGAACGAGGATCAGCCGGCGGCGCCCGCCAAGAGCGCCACGACTTCTGACACTGCGACCGTCGAAACCAAGTCCGACAAGCCCGCCTGATCGGCGCGGCTTCGCCCCGCCAGACGGCGCCACGCCCTACGTGGCGCATTGCATGTCGATGCCGTAGCTTGCGCGCGACGTTCAAAAGCCCGCGCCGTATAGAGACTACGAACTTAAAATTAATCCACATTATCGGAACCAGAAACCAAGATTTGCGAAACGACGCACGACCGAAAAGGCGTTGTTGGAACAGACCAAGTTGCAAACTCCATCCAATTAAATCCGTGGTAAACGAGCCAGACAGCTAAGATGAACAAGAACAAACCAATCAAGGCTTGGATGCCGTTGCCATTAGGCCGATTTCGACAGACAAGTCCCCAACCATCAATTATACAGCTAAAGGCACCAAGCCACACGGCATAACCCTCAAGTCGGTGCTCAGAAGCATCGGTTGTTGGATATGGGCCGTTCTGACAAATCTGAACTTTTGGACGGCAACCGCGACCGTAGTGATAGCGGCCTTCACAATCATCTTGGCGCGTGTATCTACACGCCAATGGAACACTACTAACGACACACTGACTGAGGTAAAAACGGAGTTTGCAGCAACTCAACGGGCCGCGTTGTATGTTGGCTTGCCGAATGGTCCTATCGCTGACGTTAAAATTCGGCACAATGTACCAATCATAATAGTACATTTTCGTAATTACGGGCCGACAGCGGCCGAAAATGCTCTTGTAGAAATCTGGCCGCTCGTCATGCCATTTCCGAAGGAAGGAGGGCATGATGTGACTGTTGAACAACACATTCAGGCCTTCCAAGGTTTCCCCCCTTATCTGGCCCCATACCGACCCGGAGTTTTGATCCCTCCCGGTTTCCCATACGACGTTCAGACGGCTATCACTATGCGGGAATGGAAGCTCGTTCAATCCGACGAAGCTATGTTCTCCATAGTAGGGCGGGTCAGTTATACGGATGACTTTGGGCACGACTGTTATGGCATCGCAATCGACTATGATTACGGTTATGGTTCGAGCAGATTTCAACTGAGCCCAGGACCGTACCAAAACTACTGTGACGGGAAACCTCACACAGCAGTCCTTCACGGCTACCCTCCAATTACGGTAGGAACCAAGCCAACTCGAATATGGCCGCCGGCCCCCTCGGCAAGTGCCTTGGCAACTCCACACACACAAAAAAAGGGCCAATCAAACGCAGGCCGGTCCGAGCGAGAATCGCAGGAACAGTCTATTAGTCAAGAGCCGTAACATCCCCCTGCACGAAGTGGAGAGGCGATTGATGCCACCAGACAGGATTGGACCTATCGTCCGAATTGCCGAGTTAGAAATCGACCCGAACCAGATTGCCGCGTACCACGCGCTGCTGGCGGAAGAGGTCGAAGCCTCAGTCCGGATCGAGCCGGGAGTCCTTTTCCTCTATGCTCTCGCGATCAAAGGCAGCCCCGACAAAGTACGCGTGATCGAAGCTTACGCCGATCCCGCCGCTTATGAAGCCCATCTGGCTACCCCGCATTTTCTCAAGTACAAGACGCACACGGCGGGTATGGTCAGGTCGCTGCGACTGCTCGAAACCGAGCCGATCAATCTCAAAGCGAAAGGTCAGATTGTAAACTGACCCATTACCCGCCAACGACTGAAGGTGTTCTATAGTTGGGAGCATCGAAGTATGGCTGACGCCAACGTGATCCTTGAATTTTGGTTTGGCCACGGTGAACCCGTAAGTGCCGATCACCAGCAGCGATGGTTTGCAACCGATGCCGGCTTCGATCGGCTATGCGTCGAACGATTCGCCGGCGATCATGCCGCGGCCGCTGCGGGTCAGCTTGATCAATGGAAGCGCGAGCCGCGTAGCTGCCTCGCACTCGTAATCCTCCTCGACCAGTTTCCACGCAATATATTTCGCAATACCTCGCGCGCCTTCGCGACCGATACTGCGGCGCTGGGTGTGGCACGGGGCGCAATCATAGAAGGGTTAGATCGACAACTGCCGCCGCTTCGTCGCGCTTTTTTTTACCTGCCCTTTGAGCATAGCGAGCAGATAACTGATCAGGATGAATCCGTGCGGTTGTGCCGCGAGCTAGAGCGTGACCATCCTGAGTGCGCCGCTTTTCTGCAATACGCCGAATCGCATCGCGAGGTGATTCGCCGCTTCGGGCGGTTTCCCCTTCGCAACGGCGTGTTGAATCGTGTTTCGACCCCTGACGAGATTGTCTATATCCGCGAGCACTCCGATTATTGACCGCACGCAACGAGCGAAAGTGGCGCTGCGTGGGCGCGCGCGCCGTCTCGCCGCAGATCTGCCGACCCTTTTTCTACGGCCAACTCCCCGCCCTCGGACGTTGCGCCAAGAGAAATCGGCGCCTTATGATTTCTGTCATGCGTCTCAACCAAAAGATTGCCACCCATCTCTCAGCCGCCGCTTACACTGCATGGCGAGGAGCGGAGGACATGATTGCTTAGGTAATTATCCCATTACGATTCATCCTGCTTGTTCGGCTATAATATTGTTATGGCTCAACACGCAGCACCGAGTGTTCGCGAGTTTCTTCGTGTCCTTTGGTCCGATTGCGGTACGCGCATGAGCGGTATCTTCACGGTTCCATTCAGCATCTGCGCGTTCCTTTTCTCAGGCTATGCGCGGGCCATCTTTATTATAATGGC
>JBKQPD010000186.1:0-3689 GCA_052145175.1 Binataceae bacterium (SeqCode)
TGCAGGATTTCGTCTGAATGGACCCACCTGATTTCGTCGGAATGGGACCACCCGATTTCGGGGTAATGGACCCACCCGATTTCGTCCTAATGGGACCACCGGCGGGAGCCGCTTTTCGACCCTGAGCGGCGTGTGATTGCGCGTCGTCCGGGCTCCAGGAGCGGACGGCGATGGCAGCACAAATTGGTCGGTTTTCCAGGATAGCTTTGATCCGGGTACTCCCCGATCGTGGCTCCTGCGTCGTCTGCGGCGATCCGTTTTCCGTCATCACCCGAAAAATCCGGGCTTCGGCCCGTTCACCGCGCAATCCAGTACCGTCGTGTCACGACACGAACGGGAGAGCTGAATGGCGGGAAGGAAGCTGACGGTGGATAGACACGAGGAAATCAAGCGCCGCCTGGCCGACGGACGGAGCCTGCGGGAGATCGCCACCGCCTTGGGCTGCTCACGGCGCCTGGTGCGCCAGATCCGCGACGGCGAGCGCCTGACGCACGAGACGGCAGCAAGTCCCGATCCGCTGTGGATGTCACAGCTCGATTGGCCGGTGATCATTCACGAGCTCGGCCTCGGCTTCTCGATGAAGGATATCTGGGATGAGCGTGCGAAGCATCTGATCACTTACCCGAACTTCTGGAAGCAGTTCTATCGCAAGTTCCCGCAGTACCGCGAAGCGACCATCACGGCCAGAGAATTTGAGCCCGGCGAACGCGTGGAAGTCGATTACGCCGGCGATCCGATCGAGTGGTACGAGATCAAGACCGGGGAGATCCACAAAGCCTACGTGTTCGTCTCCGGACTCGGCTTTAGTCAATTACTTTTTGCCTGGGCGGCGGAGGACATGAAAAGCCGCAACTGGCTCGGTTGTCACCGGCGAATGTATGAGTGGTACGGCGGTGTGCCTCACGTGACTGTGCCGGACTGTTTAAAGACAGGCGTCGTCAAATGCCATCTGTACGATCCCGATCTGAACGAAGACTACGCATACTTGGCCGCCCATTTTTCCACAGCAATCGTTCCGGCTCGTGTCAGAAAGCCGAAGGATAAGGCTATCGCAGAGGGACTGGTGAAAATCCTCTCCCGCTACTTCCGGTTCCGCTTTCGTCGCTCCCGATTTACCTCGATCGCCGAGATCAATCGAGCGCTGATGGTGTGCGTCGAGCGCATCAACGACCAAACGCACCGACGCTTTGGTGTCTCCCGCCGCGAGCGGTTCGAGAAGATCGAGAAAGCAGCGCTCAAGGCGTTGCCCAGCGTGGAATACGACGGCGGGGAATGGAAGACGGCGAAGCTGCACCCCGACTGTTACGTCGCTGTCGATGGCGATTACTACAGCGCCCCGCACATCCACCGCGGCAAAGGGCTACGAATCAAGCTCACCGAGCACCATGTCGAGATCTTCCTCAATCTCGAGCGGTTGGCGATCCACCCGCGCTGCCGGCAGAAAATGGGGATGCGGATCAAAATCCTCGCGCACTTCCCGGCGAACTCGGTGGCGTTCTACGAGGCGACACCGCAGAAACTGTTGTCGCAATCGCGCTTCATCCATCCCGACCTCAACACGTTGTTCCTCGAGCTGTTCAACGCCGACGTCTACGCTCATATCCGTCGCGCCATGGGCTTAGTCTCCGCCTGCACCAAGGAAATCAGTCGCTCCGGTCATGCTCTGGCTAACGAACACATCGCCACAGCCATCGCGACCATGCGCCGCTACAACCGCATCCGCACGCCGTACTTCCAGGAGTTGCTCAAGCAGGCGCGCCAACAATCGATGAACCCGCAGCCGACCCCCGCGAGATCGTGCGACGGCCCGGCAATCCCTTCCTTAGGTACGTTGGCGGCGCCGCGCTGCAGGCCACTGACGAACCCTCCGTCCCACCGACTGCAGCGCAGGAGAAGTTACCATTATGAGTATCGCCATTGCCAAGAACCATATGGCCGAGATGAACATGCTCGGCATGCTCGCAGTCTTAGATAAAACCCTGACCGAGGCCACCCGCGACAAAATCAGCTACACCGAGTTCGCCGATATCCTGTTGCAGGCCGAAGCCGACTATCGCCAGGAGCGAAAGACTGTCAACCGCATCAAAGCCGCCAAGTTCACCGTGCGTCCCGCCTTCGAGGACTTTGACTTCACGGCGGAGCGCTCGATCACGAAGGCGGAAATCAAGGAGATCTACACGCTCGGATGGCTCAACGATGCGCGTCCACTGCTACTGATCGGTGAAACGGGTGTCGGCAAGACCTTCATCGCCCAGGCGGTGGGCCTCCACGCCTGCGCCAGCGGCAAGTCGGTGCTCTACATGAGCATCACCGCGCTCCAGGAAAACCTCGCCATCGCCCGTTCCAGCGGCAGCTACCTTCGCTATCGCGCAAAACTCGCCAAGTTCGATCTCATAATTTTTGACGAGATGGGGATGCGAAAATTTACCGCGACCGAAGCGCAAGATCTGTGCGAAATCATCGAAGAACGATCCATCGATAAGTCGGTCGCCTTTACGTCTCAACTCCCCGTGGCTCACTGGAACGAAGTCATCTCCGATACCGTTATCTTCGACGCCATCCGGGATCGCCTCGAGCACTCCGCGCTCACCGTCAACATTACCGGCCCCACCTATCGGGGTGTCAAAGCTCGAAAACTTGCCTCAAAGAAAAAGGTCGCGTAGAACTCTCAAACCGCGGCTCCGCCGGTAACCCATGCAAGGTGGGTCCATTTACCCGAAACCGGGCGGGTCCATTACGAGAAATCGTGCACCCACTGCCTTTCGATTCAATGAAGTACCGCGCCGGTCGGCGTTCAAATACCACGCCTGTTCACAGTCATGCGTGCAGATAAACGCTCGGCAAGTACAAAACTACAGCGTGGAATGTCTTGCGATACTGGAGCGACTTGCACGATCCGCTATGTACGAAAGAGATCTTCGAAGAACGCTTGAAAAGCAGGTGATTGATGCGCAGATCAACCACTTGAGGTACCGTCATTGCAGGCTCCATAGATTTTACGGCGAGTGCTTTTGACTTCCGGGTACGTCGAATTGCCATATAGATTCCTTATAGAGTGTCAGGACACATTACCCATGCCACTGGCATATCAAGACTCACGCCGTCTATCGATTTCCGTGAACGACGTTTGAATCGCCTAACGTCCGCTGCGGAGTCCGCCGTCGTCGTTGACGGGTAATTCAGTTCGCACTTTTCGGACGCCGTTGACATCGCCCAATGCCGCGGAGACACTTGCGATAAGCGCGCCAAGCAGATAAGACAGCGCCGGGGCCAAATAGGTCAGCCAGTTAGGATGTTTATCGCCGAGCGGAGTCACCCAGCGCGCCCATTCCAACTGACGTCACCGGGGGCGTGATGAGGCGGGACAACCAGTGCGATTTGCTCAAGTTGTTTATTCTGCTAGAGCTACGGATGAATCGCGCCGAGAGTACGACCGGGACGCTGGGGATGTTGCGTATCGCCTCGGTCCTGAATGCATTTCCCCAATCCACTATTGCAGAAGAATCACTCATCGATTGCTTCCAGCGATTCATGGAGAAAATCCTGCTGTCTTCGTTTGGAGATCACAGTATCCGATCAATTGGGTCTGAGGTCTGTTCGCCGGCGCACCGACGACGGGGCCGATCAGATACCGGACATTAGCCGCGTTGAATGCGGACAAGAGATCTTTGAAGTCGTCGAACATTCGG
>JBKQPD010000187.1:0-35266 GCA_052145175.1 Binataceae bacterium (SeqCode)
TGGTCAGCAGCGCCGGCGTGCCGGGGAATTTCTCGAAGGTGAAGCGCGGAATTTTCACCACCACGTAGTCGATGGTCGGCTCGAAGCTCGCCGGCGTGGTGCGGGTGATCTCGTTCTTGAGCTCATCCAGCGTGTAGCCCACCGCCAGCTTGGCCGCGATCTTGGCGATGGGGAATCCGGTCGCCTTCGACGCCAGCGCCGAGCTGCGCGACACGCGTGGATTCATCTCGATCACCACCATGCGGCCGTCGACGGGATTGATCGCAAACTGGATATTCGAGCCGCCGGTATCGACGCCGATTTCACGGATAATCCGGATCGCCGCGTCGCGCATCAACTGGTATTCCTTATCGGTCAGGGTCTGCGCCGGCGCGACCGTGATCGAATCGCCGGTATGCACCCCCATCGGATCCAGATTTTCGATCGAGCAGACGATCACGACGTTATCGGCCGCGTCGCGCATCACTTCGAGCTCGAACTCTTTCCAGCCTTCGATCGATTGCTCGATCAACACCTCGTGGGTCGGCGACAGATCCAGACCCCGGCCAATCTTCGCGTGAAAATCGTCGGCGTCGCGCGTGATCGCACCGCCGGTGCCGCCGAGCGTGCGCGAAGGCCGGATAATTAGCGGCAGGCCGAAGCGGCGCAGCGCGGCTTCGGCGTCGTCGCGCGAATGGGCGATCGCGGAGGCCGGCACTTCCAGCCCGATTTTGACCATCGCGCTTTTGAACAGATCGCGGTCCTCGGCCTTTTTGATCGCGGCCAGCTTGGCGCCGATCAATTCGACCCCATAACGTTCGAGCACGCCCGTTTCCGCAAGCTCGATCGCGAGGTTAAGCGCGGTCTGACCGCCGACCGTCGGCAGCACGGCGTCGGGCCGTTCGCGTTCGATAATCTTCGCAACCATCGCGACGGTCATCGGTTCGATATAGGTACGATCCGCGAGATCCGGATCGGTCATGATCGTCGCCGGATTCGAATTGATCAGAATCAGGCGGAGTCCCTCTTCACGCAGCGCCTTGAGCGCCTGGGTGCCCGAGTAATCGAATTCGCACGCCTGGCCGATCACGATCGGTCCGGAACCGATCAGCAGCACCGACTTGAGGTCCTTGCGTAACGGCATCTCAGGCGAGCCTCGCTTCCGCGGCGCTGACGTGATCCATCGCGTCGGCGCCGTAGCGCGGAAAAGCCTCGACCAACTTGCGGAAGCGCGCGAACAGATAGGCCGCGTCGTGCGGCCCCGGCGAGGCCTCGGGATGATACTGCACGGAAAAAAACGGGACCCCCACGCCGCGCAACCCTTCGACCGTCCGGTCGTTCAGGTTGAGATGCGAGAGTTCGGCGAGCCCCTTGACCGATTCCGCGTCAACCGCGAAGCCATGGTTCTGTGAGGTAATCTCGACGCGGCGAGTCCGCAAATCCATCACCGGATGATTGGCGCCGTGATGGCCGAAGCCCAGTTTGTAGGTTTTTCCGCCCAAGGCGAGGCCAAGAATCTGATGGCCCAGACAGATGCCGAAAATCGGCTTGCGGCCGAGCAGGCCGCGCACCGTCTCTGCGGCGTAGGGCAAGGCGGCCGGATCCGCGGGTCCGTTCGACAGAAAAACCCCGTCCGGATTCAGCGCGAGTACCTCGGCGGCACTCGCAAAGGCCGGGAGCACCTTGACGCGGAAGCCGGTCGCGATCAGCCGGCGCAGGATATTGCGTTTGATCCCGTAATCCAGCGCCACAACAAGCGGCGCGTCACGCAACTCCGCCGCATCGGGCGTATGGAAGCCGCGACCCAGAGCCCAGTCGGCGATTGTCCAATCATAGGCGCTCGCGGCGGTGACCTCCTTCACAAGATCACGCCCGACCAACCCGGGCGAGGCCTTGGCGCGGGCGACCAGCTCCTCGGGATTAAGATTAACACTTGAGAGGACGGCCTCCTGCGCGCCGTTGGTCCGGAGATGGCGCACCAGCGCGCGCGTATCGATACTGTCGATCGCCGCCACGCCGGCCCGCTCCAGATATTCGCCGAGCGCGATCTGCGAGCGCCAGTTCGAGGGCCGATCGATATATTCGCGCACCACGAAACCTTCGACAAAGACCCGCGCCGACTCTTCATCCTCCGGATTGATGCCGACATTGCCGATTTCGGGACAGGTCATGCAGACGATCTGCCCCTTGTAAGAGGGATCGGTCAGCACCTCCTGGTAGCCGGTCATCGCGGTATTGAAGACCAGCTCGCCGACCGTTTCCCCGAGCGCGCCAAAGGCGCGGCCGCGAAAAATGCGGCCGTCGGCCAGCGCCAGAATCGCCTCGCGCGCCGCCATCAGCGTGACCTCGCGCCACGGGCGTCGTGGACTATCTCACCCGCGACGATCGTGAGTATCGCCAGACCTTTAAGTTTCATTCCGGTGTACGGCATGTTGTGGCTGCGCGAGCGGAACGTGGCCGGGTCGACGGTCCATTGAAGGTCCGGATCGATCACAGTGACATCCGCAGGCGCGCCCGTCGCAAGGGTGCCCGCGAGCGGAAGACGAAGCAAGCGCGCCGGGTTCACCGCCATCAGTTCGACCAGGCGGGCGGGCGTAATTACACCCTGATGCACCAGCGCGAGCGCGAGCCCGAGCGCGGTTTCGAGCCCGACGATCCCGTTGGCCGCCGTCGCCATCGTATGGGCGTCTGCCGGCGACAGGCGCTCGGCCACGCGGCCGGGATGGAAGAGCGGTCCCAGGCGATCAAACTTTTTCGACGCCGGATCGTGCGGCGCGTGGTCGGTCGCAATCATATCGATCGTCCCGTCGGCCAGGCCCGCACGAAGCGCGTCGCGATCATGAGCGGTGCGCAACGGCGGTGACATCTTGGCGTCGACGCCGAATTCGAGCACCGCGCGATCATCGAGGGTGAAGTGATGGGGCGCGGCTTCGCAGGTCACCGCCAATCCGCCGTCACGCGCCGCGCGCACGAGTTCGACCGCTTCGACCGTCGAGATATGCGCGATATGCACGGCGGCGCCCGCATCGCGCGCGAGCGCGAGATCGCGCCGGACCCGTGCGCTCTCCGCGCTCGGCGGAATCCCGGCGAGCCCGAGCCGCTCCGCCACCGCACCCGCATTGATCGCACCTTCCGCAGTAAGTGCGCGGTCTTCCTCGTGCAGCGAGATGGCGCGGTCGAGCCGGGCGACCGCGTGGAAGGCCGCTTGCAGCAGCTCCGCATTATCAATCGGGATACCGTCGTCGGAGAACAGCCGCGCGCCAG
Source organism: Binataceae bacterium (SeqCode) (assembly GCA_052145175.1). Taxonomy (GTDB): domain Bacteria; phylum Desulfobacterota; class Binatia; order Binatales; family Binataceae; genus JAJPHI01. Next base: position 3,244 of record JBKQPD010000187.1, read on the forward strand.
CGTCGGCCATCGTCACCACGTCGACCAATTCGCGCCCCGCAAGATTCCGCGTGACCGCGGAGACCGGAACCAGCCGTGCGGCCCGGACCTGGCGCGCCTGCTCGAGCATATAGTGCGTAATCGCGGGAGCGTCGTTGACCGGCGCGGTATTCGCCATCGCGGCAACGGTCGTGAAGCCGCCCGCCGCCGCGGCGCTGAGTCCGCTCGCGATCGTCTCTTTCTGCGGAAAGCCGGGATCGCGCAGATGGACATGCGGATCGATCAGCCCCGGCATCACCCACCATCCGGCGCAGTCGATGATTTGCGCATCAGGCACCGCGCCCACGCCGCCCGGTTCGAGTGCGGCAATCTGGCCGTCGACGAGCAACAGATCCGCGACGCGATCGCCGTTACCCGCCGGATCGATCACGCGTCCACCCCGCAACACGAGCCGCTTCATCGCGGGCTGCCCGCCGGGCCGAGCGGCTCGACCATCGAGTAGAGCAGGACGCGGTCGGCCACCTTGCGCCCGTCGCCGCCCGCCACGCCGATCCGCACCTGCACCCGGTCGGCGCGCGCGGTCGGAATATTTTTGCCGACGTAGTTCGGACGAATCGGGACGGCGCGATGGCCACGGTCGATCAGCACCGCGAGCTTGACCGCCGCGGGCCGGCCGTAACGCCACAACGCGGTCATCGCGCGCTGCGCCGTCCAGCCGCTGTTGATTACGTCGTCGACCAGCACGACCTCGCGCCCGTCGACACTGAAGCCCTCGACGCCGTCGTCGAGCGGGCGCAACGCGATATCACGCGCGTAGGCGTCGACCGCGGCGCAGCTCGGCCGCACCCCGGTACGCACTTCGATCAGGTCGCGGAGGCGCATCGCGAGCATCGCGCCACGGCTGATCACCCCGACGATCGCCAGCGCCGTCGGATCGGCGACATCCGCGGCCACCTGATCGGCCATCGCCTGGCAGGCGCGCTCGATTTCGGCGGCGTTCATGATTTCGCGTTGCGGGCCGCGTTTGTAGGGTTCGTAGCCGTGTTCCTCGGCTTCCTTGACACTCTCGAAGACCGCCAGCGAACCGTCCTCGATCCACTGACGCACGTAGCCGTTGAGACTCTCGTCGAAGGGGTAATAGCGATGCGCCGTCGCGTGGCCGACATACTCGACGCGCAACTCGCGCTCGCAAAAATCACAGCGCAGCGCGAGCGCCGAACGCCGGTTGTTGTGCGCGACCCGGAAGCGCGGGGTCAGATAGGCACTTTCATGCCGCGTGATACACGACGCATTCGCGCATTGCGGTGGCGGCGCACTCTTGAACGCGATCACGGGCGCCGGTGCGGCCGCCCGCTGCTCGCGCGGCGCGCGTTCGAGCAGCCACGCAATCAGCGCCATCCGCACCGGCACGCCCGCCGCGGCCTGTTCGAAATAGACCGCCCGCGGATCGCTGTCGAGCTCATAGGCGAGTTCGTCGGTGCGCGGCAGCGGATGCATCACGACGGCTTCCTGCGCGCGGCTGCTGCGCAACGCGCGGGCGTCGAAATGGACATAGGACGGGTTGAGCCCGTCCTTATCCACCATCCGTTCGCGCTGCAGCCGGGTCACATAAAAGGCGTCGAGCGCGGCGGGCGGGCGGACGGAGGGCACGCGGGCCAACAGGTCATCCGCGGTAAAGAGCGCCATCTGATGGGGCGCGCTGGGCGTCAGATAGAGCGCGTCGAGCGCGCCCGACTGCGAGCGCAACTCATCGATCGTGACCGTGGACAAGGCGTAGTTGCGCTCGGCCGCCACACGCTCGAGTACGTAGTCGGGCAGGTCCATCCCGCCGTAAGGCACCGTCACGATATTCGCGCCGAAGCGGGCGAGCGCGTAGATCAAGGAGTGCACGGTGCGGCCGAATTTCAGATCGCCACAAATCGCGACCGTCAGCCCCTGCAGGCGCCCCTTCTTGCGGCGCAGGACGTAAAGGTCGCAGAGCGTCTGGGTCGGATGCTCGCGGCTGCCGTCGCCCGCGTTGATTACCGGGACCGGCGCGTAATCCGCCGCGACCCGCGCGGCGCCGTCGTTGGGATGGCGCACGACCAGCAAGTCGGCGTAGGCCGAAACGACCCGCACCGTGTCGGCCAGGGTTTCGCCTTTAGCGGCCGACGACGAATGCATGTCGGCGGAGCTGATCACCGATCCGCCCAGCCGATGCATCGCGGACTCGAAGCTGAGACGCGTGCGGGTCGACGGCTCGTAAAAGAGGGTCGCCATGATCAGCCCGCGCGCCGCCGTCAGATTCTCGCCCTTTTCGAGCGCGGCGGTAAACTCATCGGCCAGCGTGAAGATCCGCTCGATCTCGGTGAGCCCGAGGTCGTCGATCGCGACCAGATCATATTTGGGCAGACGCGGCATTTAGCTCTTGCCCTCGCCTACCACCACGGAGTCGACGCCGTCGACCTCGCTCAGGCGGACGTAGACCCGCTGCCCCCTGGGCGCGGTGACATTCTTGCCGACAAAATCGGCGCGGATCGGCACCTCCTGCTCACCGCGATCGACCAGCACCGCGAGCTGAATCGATTCGGGGCGACCCAAATCGGCCAGCGCGGTCAGCCCCGCGCGCACGGTGCGGCCCGTATACAGCACGTCGTCGACCAGCAAGACGCTCTTGCCGTCGAGCGCAAAGGGGATATCGCGGCCGAGCAGCCGGGGATCGCCGGGGGCGCCCTTGCCGTCGTCGCGGTAGGAGGAGATATCGAGCGTGCCGACCGGTACTTCGGCCGCGCCCGCCTGCCTGAGCGCGTCGGCGATCCGGAGCGCGAGCACGGCGCCGCGCCGCACGATTCCGATCAGCACGAGCGGCTCGACGCCGCGTTTGCGCTCGACGATTTCGTGCGCGATACGCTTGACGGCGCGGGCGATCGCTTCCGCGTCCATCGCCACCAACGGCTTGATAAGCGAATTGGTATTCAAACTGGCCGCCACGGCCGGCTGGCCGGGAGCAAAGAGACGAAAAAAAAGACCGGTATGCGCGCGCATCCGGTCAACCGTTCATACAATTCCATCTGTTTTCACCTTGCCGCCCTCACCGGAGCGATTTAAAGGTAACTATATTTTCGACGTGCGAGGGGGCTTAGTCAATCTCGTCTTTTATTTTGGCCGCGCGTCGCAGACTCCGCCGCCCCCTGTTCCGTGCCTCCGGCACGGTCGTCTTTATTTTGGCCGCTGTTAGCGGGCGGCGGTTTTGCGTTCGAGCTTGCGCAGGCGCTGTTCCTGGTCGCGCGTCTCGACCGTAATCCGATCGTCGAAGCGCTCGAACTTGCGGGTCAGGCTGGCCAGCGTCTTGTTGGTGTGCTTGAGCTCGGCATCGATCTTCTTGATCAACGCGTCGCTGGAAGCCGAGATCTCCTCGCGCACGCCTTCGGCAACGGCCGGCAGCTCACGGCCGAGGTCCCCGCGCGCCGCGACCAGTTCCTTGCGCAACGCGTTACCAGCGGCGGCAATCTCGCCCCTGAGTTGCGCATTGACCTCGGCCGAGTTGCGCGAGAGATCTTCCGCGATCCGGTCGTGAATCCGGGCGGCCGCGGTCTCGGTGCTTTGACTCAGCTCGTGGCGAATCGAACCGAGCTGTTCGCGAAACTCGACCCGGGTGGCGCCCAGCATCTCGCCCAGCCGCACCATCTCGGCGCCGAGGTCGGCCCGATTGGCGGCGCTGGCCTCGCGATTCTCGGCAAGACGATCAGAGATGAAACGGATCTGCCGGCCGACTTCGGTGAATTGCCCGCTGATCTCGTTGCGCAGACCCTCGATTCTGCCGCCGAATCCGGTTACCGCCTCCAGCACCAGTTCGAAGCGCGCGCCGAGTTGCTCGAGGATCGCGCCAATGCGGTTAATCGCGTCGTCAGCCACCCCGTTCTCTCCCTGCATCCCCAATTGGATAGCCTATCTCACGACATGGAACAATCGCGACCAGCGAACGTCGTACAGACACTTGATTGCGGGGCTATCTTCGCCATCCGCGCAGGACCAGTAGATGAACATGGCGCGCCCCTCGATCGCATCGCGCGTGATCGGCCCCCAGAAGCGGCTGTCGTAGCTGCGATCGCGGTTATCGCCCATCATGAAGTACTGCCCCGGCTGCATCGTGAGCGGCTCGTGAATATCGCGCGGCGAACTGTCGCGCTGATCGGGCGGCACCTCGTAATGGGTGCCGGGCGGCGGCTGCGCCAGCGCTCCATTGAGATAAAGCTGCCCGTCCCTGACTTCAATCGTGTCGCCCGGAATCGCCACCACCCGCTTGATAAAGTCCTTGGTGGGATCTTCCGGATAGACGAAGACCACGACGTCGCCACGATGGACGGGCTCCAGCTGGAAAAGATACTTGCCGTAGGGAATCTTGTCCGCAAGCGGGGTCAGACCGAACAGCGAATCCGGCATCCGCAGGCCGTAACCGACCTTGTTGACGATAATGTGATCGCCGATCAGCAGCGTGCTTTCCATTGAACCCGAGGGAATCTTGTACGCCTGGAGCAGAAAGGTGCGCAGCACTACCGCCAGAGCCAGGGCGACGAGAAACGCCTCGACATATTCGCGGAAGACGGACTTGCCGGACGCCGCCGCCACGCTCGGGGACGCGGCCGGCATTTCACGCACGGGTTGGGACACGCTGGCGCCTATTCCCCGAGCCGCAACAGGGCAAGAAAAGCTTCCTGCGGGATTTCAACCCGGCCGACCTGCTTCATTCTTTTCTTGCCTTCCTTCTGCTTTTCCAAAAGCTTGCGTTTGCGCGTGATATCGCCGCCATAACATTTGGCGGTCACGTTTTTGCGCAAGGCCTTGACGCTCTCGCGCGCGATAATTTTGGCGCCGATCGCCGCCTGGATCGCGATCTCGAACATCTGGCGCGGGATCAACTGCCGCATCTTCTCGCACAACGCCCGCCCGCGCTCATAGGCCCGGTCTCGATGGACGATCATCGAAAGCGCATCCACCACGTCGCCATTAATGCGAACGTCCAATTTAACCAGATGCTCCGCCCGGAAGTCCAGAAACTCATAGTCAAGCGACGCGTAACCACGAGTGCCCGACTTGAGCCGGTCATAAAAATCAAAAACGATCTCCGCCAACGGCATCTCGTACTGCAGGATCACGTGTTGATGGCCCGCGTAGCGCAGATCGCGCTGGACCCCGCGCCGCTCCTTGCAGATCCCCATCACCGCGCCCAGATATTCCTCCGGCACGTGAATCGACGCCAGGATGAAGGGCTCCTCGATCGCCTCGATTTCGTTTTCCGGCGGCAAGCGGGCCGGGTTATCGACCATCAGGGTTTCGCCCCCCGTGGTGCGCACGCGGTAAGCGACAGTCGGGGCCGTAATTACCAGGTTGAGACCGAATTCGCGCTCGAGCCGCTCCTGTGCGATCTCCATGTGGAGCAGGCCGAGAAAGCCCGCGCGGAAGCCAAAGCCCAGCGCCTGCGAGGTCTCGGGCTCGCAGACCAGGCTGGCGTCGTTGAGCCGGAGCTTCTCGATCGCCTCGCGCAGCGCACCGTACTGGTTCGCCTCGGTCGGATAAAGCCCGGCGAAGACCATCGGTTTGAGTTCCTTGAAGCCCGCCAGGGGCTCGGCCGCCGGCGCCTCGCACTCCGTGACCGTATCACCGACCCGCATGTCGGCCACCGTCTTGATTCCCGCGACGATGAACCCGACCTCGCCCGGGCCGAGCGTCTCGACCGGCTCTTCATGTGGCGTAAAGTAGCCCAGGCGCATGACCTCGCCGGTCTTGTCGGTGCCCATCAGGCGGATTTGCATCCCGCGGCGGAGCTCGCCGTCGAACACCCGCACCAGGCCGATAACTCCCTCGTAGGCGTCATACCAGCTATCGAAGATCAGCGCGCGAAGCGGCTTGCCGGCAAGGTTGGGCGGCGGCGGTACACGGCTGACGACGGCCTCGAGCACCTCATCGATCCCCACGCCCTCCTTGGCGCTGGTCAGGATCGCGTCGCTCGCGTCGAGCCCGATCACCTGCTCGATCTGGTCGCGAGTGCGCGGGACGTCGGCGCCCGGCAGATCGATCTTGTTGATCACCGGTACGATTTCTAGCCCATGATCGAGCGCCATATAGACGTTCGCCAGGGTCTGCGCCTCGACCCCCTGGCTGGCGTCGACGACCAGCAGCGCGCCTTCGCAGGCGGCGAGGCTGCGTGAGACTTCGTAGGCGAAGTCGACATGGCCGGGGGTGTCGATTAGATTCAGAATATAGCTGCGGCCGTCCTTGGCGGCGTAGGTCAGCCGCACCGACCGGGCCTTGATCGTGATCCCGCGCTCGCGTTCGAGATCCATCGAATCAAGGAATTGTTCCCTCGACTCGCGTTTGCTGAGCGCACCGGTGCGCTCAAGCAATCGATCGGCCAGCGTCGACTTGCCGTGATCGATATGCGCGATGATCGAAAAGTTGCGAATAAGCTCGACTGGAATCATCGGGTGCGGCAACCACTATAGCATCAGCGCGCCGCTCAATGCTGCCGCACGAACTTTTCCTTGAAAAAGCTGTAGGTGCGCGCCAGACCGTCGCCGAGCATCATTTGCGGTGTCCAGGCCAGTTCGCGGGCGGCCCGGGCGGCGGTGATGACCGAGCGCCGCTGCTCGCCCGCTCGCGCGGGACCATGCTTCGGCGCCGTTTTTGACCCGGCCGCGTCGGCCAGCGCCTGGTACAACTGGTTGACGTCGGTCTCGACCCCCGTGCCGATATTGAACGCCCCGGAGACCGGACTCTGGATAGCCGCGAGATTCGCGCGCACCACGTCACCGACGTAAACGTAGTCGCGGGTCTGGCCGCCATCACCATAGATCGTGCAGGGCTGGCCTTCGAGTATCCGCCCGCAAAAGATCGCGACCACCCCGGCCTCGCCATGCGGATCCTGCCGCGGCCCGTAGACGTTCGCATAGCGGAGCGCGACGTAATCGATTCCGTACTGGACCTTGTAAAAGAAGAGATAGGCTTCGGTTGCGAACTTCGCGACGCCGTAAGGGCTGACTGGCCGACGCGGATGGTCTTCGTTGCACGGAAAGACTTCCTGTTCGCCGTAGATAGCGCCGCCGGTCGAAGCGAAGATAACCCGTTTGAGCCCCTGCTCGCGCGCCGCCTCCATCAGGTTCAGGAAGCCGACGAGGTTGACCTGCGCATCAAACGGCGGGTCGGCGACCGAGCGCCGCACGTCCATTTGCGCCGCCAGATGGACGACTACCTCGGGCCGCTCGCGCGCGATGACGCCCTTGACCACGGCGGCGTCACGCAGATCGGCCTGGGTGAAGCTCGCCTGCGGATTAACTTGCCCGCGCTTGCCCGCCGAAAGGTCGTCGAGAATCGACACCTGATGGCCACCGGCCGCGATCAGCGCGTCAACCGTATGCGATCCAATAAACCCCGCCCCACCCGTCACCAGAATCCTCATCGATATTCTTCCGCCACGCGCAACCCCCCGTCGACGCGCGGCTCCTCCCTCGTGCTCAAGTTGTTGGTTTGGCCGGCGATCCGGCCGCACGATCATTAAACCCGCGTGTCAGCCGATTGAATAGGGGTTAGTTCCAGCGCCTTGCGCGGAGAGCCCATTCACTTAGACGGTGCGGGATAGAAGTCCGCGTCGAGGATTTGTTCGACGCTCCACGGGCAGGTCGCGGGAAACCGCTCCGACCATTGTTCGAGCCGCATCTCTTTGGCGGCGATTCGCTGCGCCGACGTGTAGGCGCGTTCGATCATCTGCGGCAACTCGCGGCGCAAGCTCGGGCTGTCTTCAACGAGCGCCGCTATATTGGTTCTTTGTACGATGAGCGTTTTTTCCCAACTGCGAGAATGCCGGGCCGGCTGAAACTGGCATTTGAGCAGATGCTCCAGCACCCGTATCAGCCGATTGCGCAATTCGCGCCGATCGCTTCTTCCCAACCCCTCGACCTCTTCCGCAAGATTCTCGAAGTCAAGCGACTCGAGATCGCGCGCGCGGAGGGCGGCGGCTTGCCCCATCGCCCACGCATAGAAATCCGCTTCATACGCCGCCTTGCCGTTTGCTGTAGTCAGATTTGGCATTGGAACAACCTTCCGTCACGGGATGACAATGTCATCCGGTCTTTCGACACCCGCGAATCGGAAAAGGATCCGGGATTCCCTTCGAGGGACTCAGGGCAGGCTCTCGCGCGCCAGACAAATCTTGACGCAGCTCGCGGACTCGCCTGCTCGCTTCGCCGGCGGCTCCGCTAGTGTCAGACGCGCGGGAACGACAAAAGAGGTAAATTGGGCATTCTCCTCGCACATCCATAATCACACGGGGCGGCGGCCGATTGAGTAATACGTGAATTCAAGCGCCTTCATCAGCGCCGGATCATAGAGATTACGGCCATCGAAAATCACCGGCTTCTTGAGCTCGGCCTTGATCCGCTGGAAGTTCGGATGCCGGAACTGATTCCACTCGGTCAGTATCACCAGCGCGTCGGCGCCGCGCAGCGCCTCGTAATTAGCCTCGTGATAGCTGATACGGTCGCCAAAGAACTTGCGCGCGCCGGCCAGCGCTTCGGGATCGTGCGCCTGAATCCGGGCTCCCGCCGCCAGCAGCGCCTCGATCACCACCAGCGAGGGCGCTTCGCGCATATCGTCGGTGCGCGGCTTGAACGACAGCCCCCACACGGCGAAAGTCCGGCCCGTCAAATCAGGACCGAAGTGCTGACGCGCGCGCTCGACCAAAATCCGCTTCTGCTCGTCGTTGACCTCGTCCGCCGCCCGCAGGATTGAAAAGTCGAGCTTATGGCTCGCGGCGCTATGGATAAGCGCCTGCACGTCCTTCGGAAAGCACGAGCCGCCATAGCCGACGCCGGGGAAAAGGAACTGCGAGCCGATCCGGCGGTCGCTGCCCATCCCGCGCCGTACGTCGTTGATCTCGGCGCCCACCGCCTCGCACAGATTCGCCATCTGGTTGATGAACGAGATCCGCAACGCGAGCATCGCGTTGGAAGCGTACTTGGTCAGCTCGGCCGAGCGCGGATCCATCACCAGTATCGGATTATCGGTACGGACGAAGGGCGCGTGAATCTCGCGCAGAATCGTGGTCGCCTTTTCGCTGGTGCTGCCGATCACCACCCGGTCGGGACGCATGAAGTCCTCGATCGCCGAACCCTCCTTGAGGAATTCGGGCACGGAGCAGACGTCGACCCGGCCGTGGCCGTCGCTGCCAACGATTTCGCGCACGCGGTCGTTGGTCCCCACCGGCACGGTGCTCTTAATCGCGATTATGTGATAACCGATCGCGGCCCGCGCAATCTCTTCGGCAACTTTATGGACCTGGCTCAGGTCGGCCGCCCCGTCCGCGCCCATCGGTGTGACGACGGCGAGAAAAGAGACCATCGCTTGCCCCACCCCCTCGGGCAGATCGGTAGTGAAGCGGAGCCGGCCCTCCTTGACGTTGCGGCGTACGAGCTCCTCGAGCCCGGGTTCGTAGATCGGCACGTGACCCGCCGTAAGCTGTGCGATCCGCTCGCGATTGATATCGACGCAGAAGACCTCGTTGCCACTTTCCGCGAAACAGGTCCCGCTCACCAGCCCGACATAGCCAGTCCCCACCACCGCTATATTCATGCCGTCCTCAGAATTCCTCTTTGATCAGGTAGATCGGTTTCCCCTGGGATTCGTGGTAAGTCCGCGCCAGCATCTCGCCCAGCAAACCGAGGCTGACGAGCTGGACGCCGACCACCACCAGCAGTACGGCGAGCCAGAGCGCCGGCCGATCGCCGAGCTGCCGCCCGAGCACCACCTTTTCGAATACCAGTATAGCGGTCCAGGCGGCGCCAAGCGCGCCCATCACGAGCCCGATCAGACCGAACACCTGAATCGGCCGGGTCGAGTAACCCGATAGAAAGCGCACCGTCAGCAGATCGAGGATCGTCCGTACAATCCGGCCGGGTCCATACTTGGAGTTGCCCGTGCGGCGTGGACGGAAGTTCACTTCGATCTCGGCGATCCGCGCGCCCTGCTCCGCCGCGATCGCCGGGACGAACCGATGCATCTCGCCGTAGAGCATCAGGCTCTGCGCGAGGTCGCGCCGATAGGCCTTCAGGGTGCAGCCGTAGTCATGCAGGGCCACGCCGGTCATCCGCGAGATCAGCTTGTTGGCCGCGACCGACGGCAGGCGCCGGGTCAGCGGCGAGTCCCGCCACCGGCCGGTGCGCCATCCGCTGACGAGGTCGTAGCCCTCGCCGAGTTTGTTGATCAGCCGTGGAATGTCCGCCGGATCATTTTCGCCATCCGCGTCGAGCGCCACCACGGTCGCCCCGGTGGCGCGATTGAGTCCGCAGGCCAGCGCGGCGGTCTGACCCGAATTGCGCGCGAGCCGGAGCACGCGGACGTGCTCGTCGCGCTGGCGAATACCGCGCAGCACCTCGAGGCTGCCGTCGCTGCTACCGTCGTCAACGAACAGGATCTCCCAGGAGCCGCCCAGACCGCGCAGCACCGCGTCGAGCTCGCGATGGAGCGGCGCGAGGTTGTCCCGCTCGTTGTAAAGCGGAACGACTACTGAGACATCCATCGCGAATGATGCGAATCCGTCAACTCGATAAAGGCGCGGTAACGCTCCTGAATATCCTCCCAGGTGAGCGAAACCAGCCGATCGACCGAGAACCGCTCGACGACAAAGGAGGCCAGCACGCTGCCGTAGACAATTCCGGTGCGCAGAATCGCTTCATTGACCCGGCCCGTGCGCGCCAGCCAGCCCATCAGGGCCCCCGCGAAGGTGTCGCCGGCGCCGGTCGGATCCATCACCTCTTCGAGCGGCCAGGCCGGCACCGCGAACATCGCGTCCGCGCCGAATTTGAGCACGCCGTACTCGCCGCGCTTGATCAGCACGGTATCCGGTCCCATCTTGAGAATCGCCCGCCCGGCACGCACCAGGTTGGCTTCGCCGCTCAGCATGCGCGCCTCTTCGTCGTTGAGCGTCAGCAGGTCGAGGCGCGGCATAAGCTTGAGTAGCGCCGGCCGTTCGTTGGCGATCCAGTGATTCATCGTGTCGGCGGCGACCACTTTGGGGCTCGCCACCTGCGCGAGGACGTGGAGCTGCAGGTCGGGGGAGATATTGCTCAGGAAGACGTAATCGGCCCGCTGTTGATCGGGCAGCAGGTCGGGCTTGAAGCCGTCGAACACGTTGAGTGCGAGGCTCACCGTGTCGCGGATATTCATGTCCTCGTGGTAGCGGCCGTGCCAGCGGAAAGTCGGGCCCTCGATCTGCGCCATTCCGCGCATATCGATACTGCGCTCGCGAAAGAGATCCCAATGCTCGGCCTTGAAGTCGGTGCCGACCGCGGCGACCAGGCTCACCGGGGCAAAGAAGCGCGCCGCCAAACCGAAAAAGCTCGCCGACCCGCCGAGCGCCTCGCTCACGCTGCCGTGATTGGTATCAACCGTGTCGTAACCGATCGTGCCTACTACAACGATACTCATGCTGCGATTATTATCACTTCTAGCCGCGGCTCGCAGAGGGCGGCTGAGTCCGCGAGGCGCGGCCTTAGTCCAGCCGCCCCCCGACAATCGTTAAACGCACTTCGCGGACTCATTTGCTCGTTCCGCTTCGCTCCACTGGCGCTCGCCCGCACCCCATGCTCGCTGGCGCTCCGCTTCCGGATGAGAAAATAACCGTCATTAAATGTATTTGCCGATGATGGGGCGCAGGTTTTCGAGCGTTGCCGCCGGAATTGAGTTGCGATCGGTAATGATCGCGTCCTTCAGCGCGCGCCCACAGGCGCAGGTGCGGCGGCCGCGGCTGCCCAGCGCAAGCGCGAGATTCGCGACGCTGTTCTGCGCCTTCGCCACGTTGGCCCGCATCACACGCAGGATCTCACCGATATCGACCGGGCCGGCACTCTCGTGCCAGCAGTCGTAGTCGGTCACGAGGGTCAGCGTCGCGTAGCAGAGCTCGGCCTCGCGGGCGAGGCGCGCCTCCTGCATCGCGGTCATGCTGATCACGTCGACGCCCCAGGCGCGATAGAGCTTCGCCTCCGCGCGCGTCGAGAACTGCGGCCCCTCGATACAAAGGTAAGTGCCGCCGTCGTGGACCTTGGCGCCCGCCGTCCGCCCGGCCGCGACCAGGTCCTGGCGCAGATCGCCACAGACCGGATCGGCCAGTGAGACATGCGCGACGATCCCGTCGCCGAAGAAAGTCGACCGGCGCTGATAGGTATGGTCGATGAACTGGTCCACCACGACGAGGTCGCCCGGCGCGATCGACTCCTTCATGCTGCCGGCGGTGCTGACCGAGACCAGCCGCTGTACGCCCAGCTCCTTCATCCCGTAAATATTCGCGCGGTAATTGAGCTCGCCCGGCAGGATCCGATGGCCCCGGCCGTGCCGCGCCAGGAAGATCACTTCGACTTCGCCCATCTGCCCGCGATAGTACGCGTCTGACGGCGCGCCGAACGGCGTGCTCAGCGTAACCTCCTCGACGAGTTCGAGCCCCGGCATCTGATAGAAGCCGCTCCCGCCGATTACTCCCAATACTGACCGCGCCATTTCCGCTTCCTCTTTATCTTGGCCGCGCGTCGCAGACTCCGCCGCCCCCTGTTCCGTGCCTCCGGCACGGTCGTCCTTATTTTGGCTGCGCGGCGCGCTCGTCGCGCTCCGCCGACGCGCCCGCTTCGCCACTGGTGGATTGCTCCGCGTAGAGTTGACCGCAGGCGGCCGCGATATCCTGCCCCCGGCTCTCGCGAATCGTCGCGGTCAAGTTACCCTGATGCAGGATCGCTTGAAAGTCCTCGACCCGACTTCGCGGGCTCGCGCGGAACGGCGCGCCGGCAAACGGGTTGAAGCAGATCAGGTTCACCTTCGCCCGGATCGGCGCGAGCAGCTTGACCAGGCGGCGGGCGTCTTCGGGCGAATCATTGACCCCGTCCAGCATCACATATTCGAACGTGATCCGGCGGCGGCGCTGGAGCGGCAGTTCACGACACGCGCCCAGCAGATCGGCGATCGGGTAACGGCGATTGACAGGCGCGATCCGGTCCCGCGTCTCGTCGGTCGTGGCATGGAGCGAGACCGCCAGATTCACCTGGAACTCGGTCAGCAGCCGCTCCATCGTCGGCACCAGTCCCACGGTCGAAACCGTAATCCGCCGGGGCGAAATACCCATGCCCCAGTCACTGATCATCGTGTCGAGCGTGCGGCTCAGCCGTGGATAGTTGGCGAGCGGCTCGCCCATCCCCATAAAGACGTAGTTGGTCAGAGTCTCATCGCTGGCGAGCTCGCGGCGGGCAGCCAGCACCTGGCCGAGGATTTCCGCCGACGCCAGATTGCGCCGCAGCCCCATCCGGGCGGTCGCGCAAAAGCCGCAGTCCATCGCGCATCCGACTTGGCTAGAGAGACAGAGCGTGACCCGTCCCTCGGTCGGGATAATCACGCTTTCAATCCGCTCGTCGTCGGCCAGCCGCAGGAGCATCTTGCGGGTGCCGTCCGCGGAGCGCGCCAGATGCGCGACCGGCAATCGCTCAATCTTAAAGTTATCCTTTAAGAATGTGCGGAAAGCCGCTGGCAGCTCGAGCATCGCGTCGAATGACGTGGCGTCGCGCCGCCAGAGCCAGTTCGCGACCTGGCACGCGCGAAAGCTCCGCTCACCCGCAGCGATCGCGAGCGCTTCGAGTTCGGCGAGCGTCAACTCCCGGATATCACGCAAGCGCGCGTGTTCGACCGGCTCCGCACTCGTCAGGTTTGGTTCCACGAGTGGGATTGTAGCAGGCCGCTGAAAAAATTAACGCATCTTGAGCTTGTCGGCCTGCGCCCAGCCCTCCTTGAGCGGGACCATGAAATAGGGGACGAGCCCCATTTTGGAGAACTTCCACTCGCCGTCGCGTTTGGCGTAGTCGTCGTCGTAGCGCGCCGCGACCAGAAATGCTTCGCCGCCGTAGATCGGCTTGGCTTCGAGATACGAGAAGCCGTGGCCATGGTCGCCGTGCAACTGGATCACGTGATTGTGGATGAACTGCTTGACCCACGTGATCCGCGGACGGTTCGGGTCCGCGGCCGGCGCGTCGCCGCCGATTCCGGCGAAGAATTTCTGGATCTCCGCGCGGCCCTTGGCCTTGCCCAGATGGGCAAAGTCGAGCTCGCCGTCGTCGGTAAAGAGACTCGCGATATCGCGAAATTTCCCCTCGTTGATATACTCGTGGTAGCGATAGCGCAGGTCGCGAATCGCTTCGCGATCGGTCATCTCCTGCAGCTTGGCTTCGAGTTGCTTGACGCGTGCTTCCAGGTCAGCGGCCATGGCTTTTTCCTCGGCTTGCGATGTGGTCCGTCGTTCTGACTTCCCTCTAACACGCCTGACGGGCCCCGCCCAAGCGTCAAGCGCGAAAATTAGATTTGCAGGACCCCGAACCGCCGATATATAAGTTTACGCGCCTGACGCGCGGGCACCTGGGCGGAGCGGAGCAAGCGAGTCCTTACTTTGGCCGCGCCTCCGGGGGGTGGACGAGTCTGCGAGGCTCAGCCTCGGTTCAGACTCGGCCGCCCCCTGGAGCTGCGCCGGAGAATGGCGCGATATCACTCAGAGCGGAATTCAACCGTGGCAAAAAGAAAGAAAATCGCCTTTATCGGCGCCGGCAACGTCGGCGCAACCTGTGCCCATCTGTGCTTCCTGCGCAGCCTGGGCGATATCGTGCTCTACGACATTATCGAGGGCCTGCCCGAAGGCAAGGCGCTCGACATGCTCGAGTCGGCGCCGGTGCTGGGTATCGACGTCAACGTCACGGGCTCGACCAAGATTCGCGATATCGAGGGCGCCGACTGCATCGTCGTCACCTCGGGATCGCCGCGCAAGCCCGGCATGAGCCGCGATGATCTCCTCAAGATCAACGCCGCCGTCATGACCAACGTCGGCAACGCGATCAAGGAGGTCGCGCCCAACGCCTTCGTGATCGTCGTGACCAATCCGCTCGACGCGATGGTCACGCAGATCAAGCGGGTCACCGGCTTCCCGAAGCATCGCGTGGCCGGTCAGGCCGGCGTGCTCGATTCGGCCCGCTATCGCACTTTCCTCGCGATGGAACTCGGCGTGTCGGTCGACAGCGTCAAGGCGATGGTGCTCGGCGGCCACGGCGACGACATGGTGCCGGTCCGCAGCTACACGACCTGCGGAGGAGTGCCGATCGAGAAAGTGATCAACCCGAAGCGGCTCGACGAGATCGAGACCCGCACGCGTAACGGCGGCGCCGAGATCGTCAATCTGATGAAAACGTCGTCATACTATGCGGCTGGCACGGCGGTTTACCGGATGGTCGAAGCCTTCATGCTCGACAGGAAAGAGGTGTTGCCCGCGGCCGCCTACCTCGAGGGCGAGTACGGCGTGCGCGGACTCTATGCGGGCGTGCCCGTGGTAATCGGCGGCAATGGCGTCGAGAAGATTATCGAGATTGATCTCACCGCCGCCGAAAAGACCGCCTTCGATTCGTCGGTCGCACACGTGCGGGAACTGGTCGAGGCGATGGACAAGGTGCTCGCAGGATGAACATTCACGAATTCCAGGCAAAACAGATTCTGCGCCGCTTCGGCGCGCCCGTGCCGCAGGGCTATCCGGCGGCGACGCCCGACGAAGCGGCCAAGGCTTTCGAAACACTCGGGCAGCCCAAGGCCGTCGTCAAAGTCCAGATTCATGCGGGCGGCCGCGGTAAGGCCGGCGGCGTGAAGGTGGTCGCGAGCGCCGCGGAGGCGCGCGATTTTGCCGCCAAGCTGCTCGGCAAGCCGCTCGTCACCCATCAGACCGGTCCCGAGGGACGCGTCGTCCGTCGCATGTACGTCGAACAGGCGAGCGAGGTCGCGCGCGAGCTCTATCTCGGGATGGTCGTCGATCGCAAGGCGGAAGGAATATCGGTTATCGCCAGCACGGAGGGCGGGATGGAGATCGAGGAGGTCGCGGCAAAGACCCCCGAGCGGATCTTCACCGAGCCGGTCGATCCGGTGATCGGCCTGAGCGGCTTCCAGTCGCGCAAAATCGCTTTTGCGCTCGGCCTGCGCGACAAGCAGGTCAATCAGTTCAGCGCCCTGCTCGCGTCGCTCTACCGCGCCTTCAACGAAACCGACGCGTCGCTGCTCGAGATCAATCCGCTGGTCGTGACCAAAGACGGCAACGTCATCTGTCTCGACGCGAAGATGTCGTTCGACGATAACGCGCTCTTCCGTCATGCCGATATCCGCGAACTGCGCGATTCGAACGAGGAAGACCCGGCCGAGACCGAGGCCGGGAAGTTCGACCTCAGCTACGTCCATCTCGACGGCAATATCGGCTGCATGGTCAACGGCGCCGGGCTCGCGATGGCGACGATGGATATCGTCAAGTATTACGGCGCGGAGCCGGCCAACTTTCTCGACGTCGGGGGCGGCGCCAATTCACAAAAGGTCGCGGCGGCGTTCCGGATTCTCCTCGCCGACGAGCGGGTCAAAGCGGTCCTCGTCAACATCTTCGGCGGGATCATGTTGTGCGACGTGCTCGCCCAAGGCGTGGTCGATGCCGCGCGCGAGGTCAAGCTCAGTATCCCGCTGGTGGTCCGGATGGAAGGCACCAACGTCGACAAGGGCAAGCAAATTCTCAAGGATTCGGGGATCGCGGTGATCGCCGCGGCCGACATGGCCGACGCCGCCCGCCGGGTGGTCGAGGCGATACGCTAGCGGAGCGCGTCTGACGCGCGGAGCGAGCACAGGGGGCGGCCGAGTCCGCGAGGCGCGGCCAAAGTTCAGAGTCCGCGAGCTGCGTCAAGAATCTTAAGTTAGTCCCTCAAAAAGAGAGCAATCGATGAGTATCCTCGTCAACAAGCATACCCGGGTCCTCACCCAAGGGATCACCGGCGCGACCGGACAGATTCATACGCGCGCCTGCAAGGAATACGGCACCCAGATGGTCGGCGGAGTCGTCCCCGGCAAGGGCGGCACCAACTTCGAAGGGATTCCGATTTTCGACACGGTCGAGCAGGCCCGCAAATCGACCGGCGCCAACGCGACGGTAATCTATGTGCCACCGCCGTTCGCCGCCGACGCGATTCTCGAGGCGGTCGCCGCCGGTATCGAGCTCGTCATCTGTATCACCGAGGGCGTGCCGGTGCTCGACATGGTCAAGGTGAAGCGCTACGTCCGCGCGTCGCACAGCCGGCTCATCGGCCCCAACTGCCCCGGCGTCATCACGCCTGGCGAATGCAAAATCGGCATCATGCCGGGCTATATTCACAAGCCGGGCGATATTGGCGTGGTCTCGCGCTCGGGGACGCTGACCTACGAGGCGGTCTATCAGTTGACCCAGCTCGGGCTCGGGCAATCCAGTTGCGTCGGAATCGGCGGCGACCCGATTGTCGGCACCAATCACACCGAAGCGATGGCGCTCTTCAATGACGATCCGAATACCCGCGCGGTGATCATGATCGGCGAGATCGGCGGCACGGCCGAAGAAGAGGCCGCGCTATATGTAAAGAATCACATGAAAAAACCGGTGGTGGCTTTTATCGCTGGACAGACCGCCCCCAAGGGGCGCCGGATGGGTCACGCAGGGGCGATCATCTCGGGTGGACGCGGCACGGCGGCAGACAAGATCGCCGCGCTCAAGGCCGCCGGGATAACGGTCGCGATGAGCCCGGCGGAACTCGGTATCACGATGAAAAACATGCTCGAAAACAAAGCTGCTTGAGCAGCCAATTTATGGAACGTACCCTCGCAATCATTAAGCCCGACGCCGTCGGACGCAAGCTGACCGGTGAAATCCTTAAACGTATCGAAGGCGCCGGCCTGACCCTGTGCGCGCTCCGCCTCAAGCATCTGACCCGTGCGGAAGCCGAGCGCTTCTATGAAGTTCACAAGGCGCGTCCGTTCTACGCCTCGCTCTGCGACTACATGTCGTCCGGACCGGTAGTGATCGCGGTGCTGGCGGGCGACGGTGCGATCGCTCGATGGCGCGAGCTGATGGGCGCGACCGATCCGGCGAAGGCTGCCGCCGGCACGATTCGCAAAGACCTCGGCCAGGACGTCGAGAAAAACGCCGTGCATGGCTCCGACGCACCCGAGACGGCCGCCCACGAGATCGCCTTCTATTTCAGCGCCCTGGAGATAGTCGGCTGACGCCGCGTCGATGATTCGCGACGCGACAATTGAAGACCTCCCCCGCATCGTCGAAATCTACAATGCTGCGATTCCGGGTCGGATGGCGACTGCGGACCTTGAACCGGTCACGATCGATTCGCGCCGCGCATGGTTCGCTGAACACTCCAGCTCGACACGGCCGCTTTGGATTTTGGTCGAGGGCGGCGAGATTCACGCCTGGCTCAGCTTTCAATCGTTTTACGGACGGCCGGCTTATCATGCCACCGCCGAAGTCAGCGTATATGTGGCGCCGAACTCGCAGAGACGCGGTTATGGCCGGCACCTTCTTGCTCAGGGAATCGAGCGGGCTCCCTCGATGGGCATGAAAACACTCCTCGGATTCATTTTTGGACACAACGAGCCGAGCCTGGCGCTGTTCCGCAGTTTCGGCTTCGACAGGTGGGCTCGACTGCCCAACGTCGCGGAGCTCGATGGCGTCGAGCGGGATCTGGCGATCGTGGGACGACGTATCGCCTGAGAGGACGTCTGGTGCTTCGCAAAGCCACGAGAGCTTTGGGAGGAATCGTTCTCTCAATACTGCTGTGCGGGGTCTCCGCGGCCAGCGATTCGACCGCTGGCGTCACCAGTCCGACCCCGCTCGGCCATCCGCCGCCTGCGGAAGGCCTTGAAGCCTGGATCGACCTTCAGGTAATCCAGAAATTGGCCCATCATACAAGTGGGGTGATCGCCGCGGTGGTTTTGTTCTCGTTGGTGGGTTTTGTCGTCCAGCGCCTGATGCACGATACGTGGGTGAAACGCTGCGTGCTGCTGATCGATGAACTCGTTCTGCTGGGTCTGTTCGTCTTTTTCGCCTACCGGTTGTTTGTTTTCCTATAGCGCGGCGCATCGCCGGTTTGGCGGAGAATGGCGGCCGGATAAAAATGCTTCTCAACTGGATCTACGGTAACCCGACCTGGTTGTGGGGCACCGTTTTCGTCGCGGTGGTGACGGGCGGGGCGTGCGCCGGTCTTGCCGTATTCCATCGCTTCGTCCATCTCGAGACGCGGCGGACGCATAACGAGTTGACCGGCTTTATCGTCGCGGTGATCAGCGTCACATACGCGGTGCTGCTGGCGTTTATCGCGATCGCGACCTGGGACTCGTTCACGACCGCGGCGCAACTGGTCGACGATGAGGCGGATTACGTCGGCGCGATCTATCGCGACACCCAAGGCTTACCCGAGAGCTCGGGGCAGGAGATTCGCACCGACGCGCGGGAATACGTTGATACCGTCGTCCATGACGAATGGCCGCAGCAGCAAATTGGCGTCACGCCGACCCAGGGATGGGCCCCGCTGCGCCGAATCCATCGCGCGATCGTTACGATGCAGCCGGCGAATCTTGGCCAAGCGGTTATTCAGGCCGAGCTTTTGCGGACGCTCAATCAGCTCTACCGCGCCCGCGCAAGCCGCCTCTCAGCGGCGCAAGGGCATATTCCGGTCTTAATCTGGTGGGTCATCTTCTTCGGCGCGGCGCTGACCGTTCTTCACATGTATTTTTTCGGCTTCCCACACTTCGGGATGCACCTCGCGATGACCGCGTCGGTAACGATGTCGCTCACGCTCGTAATCGTATTGATTATCGCGCTCGACTGGCCTTTTCGCGGCAAGGTCAGTATCTCACCCGACGCCTTCGTCAACGTCGAGCAATCCTGGGCTGACATAACCCTTGGCTCGGGCAGGTAAGACGACACGCAGAAGCCAATATCAAGCGTCCGCCGCCGCGATCATCGTGCCGCCGGTCCCATGTCGAGCGGGCTACATGTTGTCGACGATCGCCTTGCCGAACTCCGAGCACTTGAGCAGCTTCGCGCCGGTCATCAGCCGCTCGAAGTCGTAGGTCACTTCCTTCTTTGCGATCGTGTTGGTGATCCCGCGGATAATGCCGTCGGCCACCTCCTGCCATCCCATATGCTCGAACATCAGAACGCCCGACAGGACCACCGAGCCCGGATTCACCTTGTCCTGATCCGCGTACTTGGGAGCGGTGCCGTGGGTCGCCTCGAAAATCGCGTGCCCGGTGACGTAGTTGATATTCGCGCCGGGCGCGATTCCGATCCCGCCGACCTGCGCGGCGAGCGCGTCGGAAAGATAGTCACCGTTCAGGTTGGTGGTCGCGATCACGTCGAATTCGTCGGGCCGGGTCAGCGCCTGCTGGAAGGTGATATCCGCGATATTGTCCTTGACCAGCAGTTGGCCGGCGGGCGGCTTGCCGTTGCAGTCGTCCCAGCCAATCGCCTTGCCCTTGAACTCGCGGCGCGTCAGCTCATAGCCCCAGTCGCGGAACGCGCCTTCGGTGAACTTCTGGATGTTCCCCTTGTGGACCAGCGTCAAGCTTTTGCGCTTGTGCGAAATCGCGTACTCGAGCGCCGCGCGAATCAGCCGCTCCGACCCTTCGCGCGAAACCGGCTTGATTCCGATGGCCGAGGTTTCGGGGAAACGAATCTTCGTCACTCCCATATCTTCGAGCAGGAATTTGATTAGCTTGCGCGCCTCGGGGGTCTCCGCCTGCCATTCGATCCCCGCGTAGATGTCCTCGGTGTTCTCGCGGAAGATGACCATATCGACCTTCTCGGGCGACTTCACCGGGCTCGGCACGCCGGGGAAGTATTTGACCGGGCGCAGGCAGACATAGAGGTCGAGCAACTGGCGCAACGCGACATTGAGCGAGCGAATTCCGCCACCCACCGGGGTCGTCAGTGGTCCCTTGATCCCGACCAGATATTCCTGGAAGGCCTCGACCGTCTCATCCGGCAGCCACGAGTTGAACTGCTTGAAGGGCTTCTCGCCGGCGTAAACCTCCATCCAGTGGATCTTGCGCTTGCCGCCGTAAACCTTTTTCACGGCGTTGTCGAAAACGTGCTGCGAGGCTCGCCAGATATCCGGGCCGGTGCCGTCGCCCTCGATAAAGGGGATGATCGGATTGTCGGGGACCTGCAACTGCCCCGCGCTCATCCGGATTTTTTCGCCACCGCTCGGAACCTTGATATGTTTGAATGCCATCGTTTTTTGTCCGCCCCGTGCTGAGTTCCGCACTCGCCGCGCGAGTGCTTAGGTCTCGCCGCTAAAGTTTGTGCGAGTCGCGGGTATCATATAACAAACCCCCGGCCATGCCAGCAGACTCACGGGTTCACGCTCGCGCGGCGCGATTGTTATACTGGCTGCGACGCTAAATCCCGGGAGCTTGTGATGGATTTCAGGTACACGCCGCAAGAAGAGGCCTTCCGCGCCAAACTCCACGCCTGGCTCGCGCAAACCTCCGCCGAGGTCTTCGGCCGCAGGGAGCGGACGAGTCCGCGAGCCGCGACCGAAATAGAAACGACCGCGCCGGAGGCGCGGGACGGGGGGCGGGCGAGTCTGCGAGCCGCGGCCAAAGTCGAGTCGCCTGCTAACCCGCTCGAAATCGGCGACGACAGCCGTTGGCGGCGGATGCGCGAATATCATCGGCGCCTCTATGACGCGGGCTACGTCGCCTTGCACTGGCCCAAGGAACATGGCGGCGGCGGCGCAACGATGATGGAGCAGGCCATCTACCAGGACGAAGTCCTGAGCTACGCCCTGCCTCTCTATGGCGCCAATCAGCTCGCGATCGACCGGATCGGGCCGACCCTGATGTTCATGGGCACCCCGGCGCAGAAAGAACGGTATCTCCACAAGATGCTGACCGGCGAGGAGATCTGGTGCCAGGGCTATTCCGAACCCAACGCCGGCTCCGACCTCGCGGGCTTGCAGACCCGCGCCGTGCTCGAGGGCGACAGCTTCGTGGTCAACGGCCAGAAGGTCTGGACCAGCCTCGCCCATCGCGCGGACATGCAGGTGCTGCTGGTCCGCACCGACCCGCAGGCGCCCAAGCACAAGGGGATCTCGTATCTGCTGGTCGACATGAAAAGCCCCGGTATCACGATCCGCCCACTCGTCCAGGTGACCGGCGAGGCCGGCTTCAACGAAGTATTTTACGACAACGTCCGCGTGCCCAAGGAAAATCTGGTGGGCGAGGTCAACCAGGGCTGGCAGGTTTCGATCGCCACCCTGATGTACGAGCGGGTCTCCGGCGGCACGCGCCATCCGGTGCAACGCACGATCACCGAGCTGCTCGAACTTTCGCGGAAGGTCAAGTTCGAGGGGATGCCCGCGAATCAACATCCCTATATCAGGCAGAAGCTTGCCCAGTTCGCGGTCGAGGCTGAGTGCCTGCGGCTCAGCCGCTATCGTTCACTGACGGCCCAGTTGAAAGGGCGCATCCCGGGACCCGAGAGCTCGTTCGGCAAGCTCTTCGCGACCGAGCTCAACCTGCGGGTCGCGATGTTCGCCGACGAGCTGCTCGGACCCTACGGCACGCTCGACAAGGGCTCGCTCGGCGCGGTCGAGGGCGGGCGCTGGATGACGCGGACGATCGCCGCCCGCGGTCTCACGATCGCGGCGGGCTCGAGCGAAATCCAGCACAACATTATCGGCGAGCGGGTGCTCAAGCTGCCCAAAGGATGAGGCTGAGACCGCAGTCGCGCGCCCGCGCAGGAAGCCGTCGTGAACGCGCGAAGGCCGCGACCCCATCGGGGCCGCGGCCTTCGTGGTTAAGCGCAACGATACGCTGCTACTGGTCGAGCGGTACCAGCTCGACGCGACGGTTCTCGGCGCGCCCTTCGCTCGTCTTGTTGGTCGCGACGAAGTTGGTCTTGCCGAAGCCCTGCGGGATCAACTGATCGGCGGGAATACCCTTGTCCTCAAGGTAGCCCGCGACCGAGGCCGAGCGCCGCTCGGACAGTTTCTGGTTGTAATTGACTCCGCCGATCGCGTCGCAGTAGCCGTTGACGTCGACCTTCACGTTCGGATTGCCCTTGAGCGTTTCGGCCGCCTCGTCAAGCACCGGCTTGTCGACTTCGCGGATAAACGACTTGTTAAAGTTGAAATGCACCCCGCGCAGCACGATCTTCTGCGGCGGAGGCGGAGGGGGTGGTGGTGGCGGAGGTGGCGGTGGTGGTGGCGGAGGCGGTGGCGCCTCGTGCGGTCCGCCCATCAGGCAACCCATGATACCGCCGATCAGCGCGCCCCCGCCTACGCCAACCGGGACGCCGATCTCATACGCGGTCTTCGTGCCGTGGCCCGGGCCGGCCGCGCCCGCGGCGCCCAGTCCGCCGCCCACGGCGGCGCCCACTCCCGCCCCGATCAGGCAGGCGTTGCGCCGCTCCGGCGACATCGAACATCCCGCCAGCATCGCAGTGATTCCCAACCACATCATCCCTTGCGCAAATCGTGGTCTCATGATTTTGCCCAATACCCCCACTTCCCTGGAGTTAATTTTCGTCAGCTCGAATAGATAACGGACCGCCAGCGCGGCAGGAATAACCCGCGCGTTAAGCTTGCGTTCTGGTATTGTTACGCGAGTCTGACGAAGGCAAGCTAATCTATCAGTTTAATTGAGTAAATAGATAACCGCGCACGCAACCGCAATCATCCGGGAGTACGGCGCCGGCTGGCCGCTATTTCGCGGTTGGGGACTTGCGGGATCCAAGATTTCTGACGCAGCTCGCGGACTCGCCTGCTCGCTCCGCTTACGCTCCTCTAGCACTGCGCTTGGCGTTGAAATAGGTCTTCAGCGGCGTCCAGTAATAATCCTTCCAGCCCTGCCGATAGTTCGGCGCCTGAGCGGCCGGGACTTCCGCCTGGACCATCGTGAGGCGCGTCGCCGTGTTGACCCGTTCGAAGCTCAGCTCGATCAGCGACGGCGGATAGTCGGCGGGCCAGTCGTTGGTGCGCCATTCCTCGACGATCTTTTTGCCGGGCACGAGCTTGAGATATTTGCCGGTGATATAGCCGTCCCACGCGGTAAACTTCCCGCCGACCTTGTTGGCCGACTTGGCGGGCGAGCCGGTGAACGCCGCATGCTTTTTGGCGTTAACGATCGCGTCGTAAACTTCAACCGGCGTCGCGGGGAGGAGGACCGATTGTTTGATCGTGCGCGTCGGCAGGCTGTTCTTCTGTTTCGCGGCGGGCTTAACTTTGGCAACGGCTTTCTTGGGCGCTGGCATCGCAAAATTCCTCTGCTGCTTTCATAGCACAAGGATCCTTATCTGGAGGAAAGCGGCGATGCTTTTCGGGCTCGTTTTTTCACGGAGCTGGTGTGCCGGGGTTGTCTACAACATCGAGGGTCACGATTGAAAGCACCCAGCCGAGCCGTTAAGGAGCTGAACCATGGATGAGTCGCCAGCATCGATTACCACGACGGAACCCGCGACCGGACGACTTCGCGGACCAGCCGCCGGACCGCTCGCCTTGATGGTTGACGCGGCGAGCTACGGCGTTCATGGCGCCGGCGCCCGGATGCATTATACGCTCGCACCGACCCCCTTCGGGCTTATCCTGTTGGCCGCGACCAGCCACGGCGTAACCTGGATCGGCATCCACGACTCAGCCGACTATCTCGAAGCCGAGTTGCGCGCCGACTACGCGCGGGCTGAAGTGATCCACGACAACGCCTGGGCGGCGCCGCTGGCAGCAAGCGTGGTCGCCGCGATGACCGGCGACGCGACGGAGCTCGACCTGCCGATGGACATCCGCGCGACCCCCTTTCAATTGCAGGTCTGGCGTGCGCTCTGCGCGATCCCGCGCGGCGCGACCAGGGCCTACGGCGCGATCGCGAGCGGTCTCGGACGGCCCGAAGCGTCGCGCGCCGTTGGACACGCCAACGGCTCCAATCCGACCGCGATCATTATCCCGTGCCATCGCGTGGTCGGCGCGAGCGGCGCCCTGACCGGTTATCGATGGGGCGTCGAGTACAAGCGCCGGCTGCTGGAGCATGAAGCTAGCGGAGCGCCGTTGCGGCGTGGAGCGAGCAGGCGAGTCTGCGAGCTGCGTTAAAAATCCTAAGCTAGCGGAGCGCCGTTGCGGCGTGGAGCGAGCAGGCGAGTCTGCGAGCTGCGTTCAAAATAAAGACACGCGCGCGGTTGGCGGCGTCCCTATCGACCACCGAGGCTGCTTTCGCCTAGAATCACGCGAGACCATTGCAATGGAGAGAAACCTACGAAAATCGTAGTTGACTATACGCGGTGCGAGAGTAACGCGCGGTGCATGCAGGTGGCGCCCGAAATCTTCCAGGTGGGCGACGACGATCAGTTGCAGGTGCTCAACGAGCATCCGCCGGAATCGTCGCGTGACCGCGTGCTGCGGGCGATCAAGGTCTGCCCGAAACAAGCCCTCTCGATCGTTGAAGATTAGTTCGCCGTCAGCCGGCGGGCACGCGTGGGCGTGAAGCGCAGTTGCTTTATTCTCGGATGCGGCCGGAGCGGCACGAGCCTGACCGCGGGACTGCTCGCTCAGGCGGGATACTTCATGGGCGATCAACTCTTCCCGGCCGATGAGGGTAATCCCAAGGGTTATTTCGAGGATCACGAAATCAACGGGATCAACGAGGGGCTGCTCGCGCAGCTTCTGCCAGGGCCGCGCCGCAAACTGAGCGACAAGCTGTTGGGGCGGCCGCGGCCCCACACCCAGTGGCATCGCTGGCTCGCTGAATTGCGCACCGATCAGTCCGTCCCCTGCCCGGAGAAATTCGCCGAACGGATCCGGGCGCAGGTCCGTCGGCGGCCCTTCTGTTTCAAGGATCCGCGCTTTTGCTACACGCTGGGTGCCTGGCGGCAATTCGCCCCGGACGCCGCGACGCTCTGCGTCTTCCGCCATCCAGAGGCCTCGGCGGCGAGTATCGTGAAAGAGGCGGAGCGCAACGGAATCCTGCTCGACGGGGTCCCGGTCGACCACGAGCGGGCGCTCCGGATCTGGCGGACGATGTACGGCTACGCCCTCGACGTTCACTACCCGGCGGGCGGCGACTGGCTTTTCGTGCATTACGAACAATTGATGGCGGGAACCGCCTACGATGCGATCGAGCGGCTGCTCGAGGTCCGCGTCCATCGGGACTTCGCCGACGCGACCTTGCGCCGCTCGACGGCGCCGGGCGCGGTCCGCGCCGACGTGGCGGAGCTCTACCAGCGGCTCTGTGCGCGCGCCGGCTTCAGCCCCGGCTGAGATTAGAAACGACCGTGCCGGAGGCACGGAATAGGGGGCGCGCCAGCGAAGCCGAAGGCGTAGCGAGCAGGCGAGTCTGCGAGCTGCGTTCAGAAAATGGAGTCCGCGACGCGCGGCCAAAGTGAGAACGACCGAGCCGGAGGCTCGGAACAGGGGGCGCGCCAGCGAAGCCGAAGGCGTAGCGAGCAGGCGATTCTGCGAGCTGCGTTCAGGATAACGAGTCCGCGACGCGCGGCCAAAGTAAATGTCCGTTGCCGTAATCATCCCGGTATTCAATGGCGCCGCGACCGTGGGCGCGGCGATCCATAGCGCACTCGAGCAGAATTTCGCCGGGGACTACGAAGTGATCGTGGTCGACGACGGCTCGACCGACACCACGGCCGCCATACTCGCGTCGTTCGGCGCGCGGATCAGAATCGTCAGCCAGGCGAATCGCGGTCTGGCGGCCGCGCGAAATGCCGGCGCCGCCGCGGCGAGTGGGTCCGAGTACCTGGCCTTCCTCGACGCCGACGACCTCTGGACCCCTGACAAGCTCGCGCTGACCGTCGCCCCGCTCGACCGGAATCGCGCGGCCGTGCTCGCCTACACCGACGTTGTCACCGTGGACGATCACGGCGAAGTCGTCGCGCAGTCGTTGATCGAGCCGCGCCAGGCCCACGCCCCTTCGATGGACGAGCTGTTGCACGAATGGTGGCCAATCCTGCCGAGCACGGTCGCGATCCGGCGCGACGCCTTCGAACGATGCGGCCGCTTCTGCGAGGAGTTTCGCGGCGCGGCGGGCCACGAAGACGTCGATTGCTGGCTGCGCGCGCGGGAGTTGGGCGAATTCATCTACGTCAATCAGCCGCTGGTGCGCTACCGCGTCAATCCCGACGCCGCGCAGATGCTGAAATATCAGAGCAACTTCACGCTTTTCGCCCGGCGCGTCCGGAATCACTACGGCGCGCGCGGCCGGCCGCTCTTGCGCGCGATGCGCCGGGGCTACGTCACCGCGTTCGGGTATCGCGGTCTGGTCGCGATGCGTGACGGCGACATGCGGACCGCCCGCCGAGCGTTTCTGGGCGCGCTCAGCTACGCGCCGCTCCATCTCAAGACGACACTGCGTCTCGCGCGGACCTTCCTGCCGGTTTCGCTGGCCCGCGCGCTGAGCGGCAGTTCGCGGCCGCGGCGTCACGATGACAAGCCGGCGTGACGCATTTGAGCGCTTGCGCGCCACGGCTATACTCGTTGCGCGATGAAATCGTACGCAAGCATATCGCGCGAGCCTGCTCCTCCGCGGCGGTTGCCGGATTTTCTCGGCGTGGGCCAGCCACGCACCGGCACCTCCTGGCTCGACGCGATGTTGCGCGGTCATGTCGGGTTGCCGCGCAACGTCAAAGAGGTCGACTTCTTCGTCAAGAATTACGCGCGCGGAATTGGGTGGTACCGGAACTATTTCACCGAGTGCGACCCGCGCTTGCCGGCCGGCGAGATCTGCCCGAGCTATCTCGGCTCCGATGAAGCCCGCGAACGAATCGCGCTCCATCTTCCGCAGTGCCGGATCATCTGTACCTTTCGCGACCCCGTGCAGGTGCTCTTTTCCTTCTGGAAGCTCGCCCGGCGCAACGCCTGGACCGATGCTGATTTCGAGTCCTACGTGCCTGCCAACTGGTCGACTGGCGGGCAGGGGCTGCGCGGCTGGCGCGACCGCTTCGGCAGCGATCAGGTGCTCGCGCAGCTCTACGACGATCTCCTTGCGGACCCGCAAAGCTATCTGGATCGAGTCTGCGATTTTATTCCGATCAAGCGTATCCCGATCGCGGGTTCGCTCTCGGCGACGGAGCGGGTCAACAGCTTCGGTCATCTGCCGCGCAGCCGATATCTCGCGCGCAAAGGGCGCAAGTTACGCGACCGGCTGAATGCGCGTGAGCGTTTCGGCACGATCGAACTGCTCCGGCGCGCCGGGGTCTGGCGGTTATGCTTCGAGGGGGGTCCGCCCTTTCCCGCGCTCGACGCGGCGACCGAGGCCCGCGTGCGCCGGCGCCTGCTGCCGCAAATCGAGGCGTTCGAAAAGGTGATCGGGCGCGACTTGAGCGCCTGGAAGAGTCCGGCCCCAAATTCCCCCGACGACGCGCAACACCCACGGACGGCGCTCGGCGCCTGACTCGATGGCGCGCGTCGCAGTAATCATCCCGGTCTATAACGGGGCGGAGACGGTTGGCGAGGCGATCGCGAGTGTACTTGCGCAAAGCTTTCGCGATTTCGAGTTGATCGTGGTCGACGACGGGTCGACCGACGCCACCCCCGCCGTGCTCGCGCGCTACGCCACCACGATTCGCGTGATCACGCAGCCCAACGGGGGCATTGCGGCGGCCCGCAACGCCGCGCTCCGCGCCTCGACCAGTGAATTCGTGGCCCTGCTCGATTGCGACGACGTGTGGGAGCCCTCGATGCTCGCGCACAGCGTCGTGGCGCTCGAGCGCGACCCGTCGTGCGTGCTCGCCTACACGAATCTCGCCGTGACCGACAGCAACGGCATCGCGCTCGACACGGCGCTGGTCGGCCCCACGACGGCGCATGCGCCGACATTGGACGAGATGCTCACGCAGCTTTGGCCAATTATGCCGAGCGCGGTTGTGATGCGCCGGCGGGCGCTCGAGGCGATCGGAGGCTTTGCCGAGGAGTTCCGCTCGTACGGCTATGAGGACGCGTACTGCTGGCTGCGCCTGCGTGAGGTTGGCGCCTTCCACTATATTCCCGAACGGCTGGTCAAATGGCGTTTCGCACCCTTCCCGCGGCCGCTCAAACAGAGCGTCCGCAATCCGGAAGCGCGGGCGACCTTCGCCCGGCTGGTCCGCGAGCGCTGGGGGCGCGACGTCGAGCCCTTGCTGCGATCGCGGCAGCGGGCGTCGCGCAGTATCCTCGGCTATATCGGCCTGATGGAAATGCGCAACGGCAATGCGCGTCGCGCGCGCGAGGCCTTTCGGCGGGCGCTGCGCCTGGACCCTTGGCGTTTCAAGAACTATATGCGCTTATTGCGCACTTACTTGCCGGCTGGCGTCGCCCGCACCCTCGGCGGCCGTACCACCCGCAGCACGGCAAGACCTGAACGCTAGTTCATTCATAATGGTCACCGGGGCGACTTATTACCGCTGTCGCCGGCGGCAATCGAATAGACGAACAAGCGGCGGAAAGAGTATATCTTAGCTGGCTGGCTGATCACGGCGGCTGCGTCATACGCGCTCGTCGGCAAGCCGCGTAATCGTTAAGATTGCTTGCGTGTCAGGATCGAGAGGTTCGGAAGTACCCGTCCGCGGAGTCAAAAATGGCTGAATCTGAAAGCGCCGCTGCGACACTGTCGCCGGAAGCGAGCGCGCGCATGGAATTCGAGCTGCATCTTTATTACCAGATGAAGCTCATCCGTGCCTTCGAGGAGCGCGTCTCGCGGCTCCATCGGCAAAACAAAATCCTGGGCGGCGTCTATTCCGGCGCGGGCCAGGAGGCGATTGTCACCGGCATCTGCTCGCCGCTGCGCGAAGGGGATTTCGTCGCCCCGCTCCATCGCGACCTCGGCGTCTTCCTCATGATGGGGGTCCACGCGGGCCGCCTGATGGCGCAGTTGATGGGCAAGGAATCCGGCCTCTCGCGCGGCAAGGACTCCTTTCTGCACGGCGGTGATCTCGAACACGGGATTTTCGGGTCGACCTCGATGCTTGGGTCGTCGCTGCCGATCGCGGTGGGCGCCGCCCTCAAGTTCCAGATCAAACGGGAGAAGCAGGTCGCCGTGGCCTTCTTCGGCGAGGGCGCTTCGTCGCGCGGCGACGTGCATGAAGCGATGAACTTCGCGGGGGTGCGCAAGTTGCCCGTGATCTTCGTCTGCGAGAATAATCGCTTCGCTTATTCTACGCCCCTCGAGAAACAGATGGCGATCGAGGATGTCGCCTCGCGCGCGGAGGGTTACGGTTTCAAGGGTCATGTGGTCTCGGGCAACGACCTGCTTGCGGTCGTGCAACTGAGCGAGCGGATCGTAGCCAAGACCCGCGAGGGCGGCGGCCCGGCCCTGATCGAATGCAAGACCTACCGCTTTCGCGGCCACAGCGAGCACGACCCCGCGCTCTATCGCGACAAGGAAGAGCTGGTCGAATGGGAGAGCCGCGATCCGATTCCCGGCTACGAATTCTACCTGGAAAAACGCGGGCACGACGTCCGCCATCTGCGCGAGCAAATCGACGAGAGGACCCACAAGGTCGTGCAGGAAGCCGTCGATTTCGCGGAAAATGACCGCCTGCCCGAAGCACGCGAGGCGCTCGAAGACCTCTATGCTCCGCCGGGCGTCCCCGGCAGCAACGGCAAGCCGGGCGCAGGCGGAGCGTAAGCGAAGGAGCGTTGGTGGAGCGTAGCGGAACAAGCGAATGAGTATTCCAGCCAAAATTAAGACGACCGTGCCGGAGGCACGGAACAGGGGGCGGCGGAGTCTGCGACGCGCGGCCAAATTATGGAAGTCACCTATTTAACCGCGATTAATCAGGCGCTGCATGAAGAGATGCGTCGGGATGAGAATGTTCTCGTGATGGGCGAGGACGTCGCCGAGTTGGGCGGCGCCTTCAAGGTGACCGACGGCCTGCTCGCCGCCTTCGGCGACGACCGCGTGATCGACACGCCGATTTCGGAGGCGCTGATTGTCGGCGCCGGGATCGGCGCGGCGATCCTCGGGATGCGCCCGGTGGTCGAGATGCAGTTTGGCGACTTCATCTCATGCGCCTTCGACCAGATCGTGAATTCCGCCGCGACCCTGCGCTATCGCCACGGCGGACGGGCCGCCTGTCCACTGGTCGTGCGCGCGCCGTCGGGCGGCGGAATCCATGGGGCGCTGTTCCATTCGCAAAACACCGAAGCCTGGTTCACCCGCGTGCCCGGCCTGAAGGTCGTGACCCCCGCCACCGCCTATGACGCGAAAGGGCTGCTCAAGGCCGCGATCCGCGACAACAACCCGGTGATCTATTTCGAGCACAAGCGGCTCTACCGCAGCATCAAGGAAGACCTGCCCGACGGCGAGTTCGTCGTGCCGATCGGCGTCGCGGAAGTCCGCCAGACCGGCCGCGATCTTTCGATCATCACCTATGGCGGCACGGTCCATCAGTCGCTCGACGCCGCGCGTATCGTCGAGAAGGAAGACGGCCTCTCGGTCGAGGTGGTCGACCTGCGCTCGCTGCTGCCGCTCGACCGCGACGCGATCCTCGCCACCGCGCGCAAGACCGGCAAGGTGCTGGTCGTGCACGAAGACCGGCTGACGGGGGGCTTTGGCGGCGAAATCGCGGCGATTGTCGCCGAGCATGCCTTCGAATCGCTCGACGCGCCGGTGCGGCGCCTCGCCGCCGCCGACACCCATACGCCCTTCAGCACGCCGCTCGAGGAATTCGTCCTGCCCAACTCCAACAAGATCGTCGAGGCGATCCGCAGCCTGGCCGCTTACTGAACGGAACGCTTATGAGTCTTGAAGTCACGATGCCCCAGATGGGCGAGAGCGTGATCGAGGGAACGGTCACGAAATGGCTGGTCAAAGTCGGCGACCGCGTCAACGAGGATCAGCCGCTCTGTGAGATCTCGACCGACAAGGTCGACACGGAGATTCCGTCACCCGCCGCCGGCCTGATTGCCCAACTGATTGCGGCCGAGGGCGAGACGCTGCCGGTCGGCGCGCCGCTCGCGATGATCGAGACCGCGCCTGGAGCGGCGGCGGCGAAACCGCCGTCGCCCCTCCAGGCGGTCGCGCGGCCGGTCGCGATAGCCGCACCCGCCGGAGCAGCGCCGTCCGCGGGGCGTTCCGTGGGAGCTGCGGCGGTGGACGCGTCGCGTCCGACGGCCGAAGCTCCCGCCGCGACACTTCGCGCCGTGCCCGCACGACCGGCGAGTAGCGGCGGGCCACCCCG
>JBKQPD010000188.1:0-3105 GCA_052145175.1 Binataceae bacterium (SeqCode)
TGTGCTGAAAAAAGCCCTTTTGTCATTCTGAGCGCAGCGAAGAATCCCGATCCGTGGATTTTGCTTTAGCGCGCGATCCAGCCGCCGTCGATCGTCAGTGGATGGCCGGTGACGAACGACGACGCATCTGACAGCAGCCAGAGCACGCCCTCGGCGATCTCCTCGGGTTTGCCGAGGCGTCCGATCGGCTCACCCGCAATCACGTCGGCCTCGGTAAATCCGCCCTTGTCGATCGCGCGCTCGACCATTGGCGTGCGGATCACGCCGGGGCATACGCAGTTCACGCGGATATTCTTCTGCGCGTATTCGAGCGCGGCGGTACGGGTCAGCCCGACGACGCCGTGCTTGGCCGCGACGTAGGCCGGAATACCGTTGAAGCCGAGCAGTCCCGCGATCGAGGCGGTATTGACGATCGTGCCGCCGCCCTGCTTGAGCATCTGCGGAATCTCGTACTTCATGCAGAGCCACACGGCCTTGAGGTCGATCGCTACCACCCGGTCGAAATTTTCCTCGGTGCAGGCGACCGTATCGCCAATCGCACCTTCGATACCCGCGTTGTTGTATGCACAGTCGAGGCGGCCGTAGGTCTCGACCGTCTTGTTGATCATCATCTCGACCTGCTTCGTCACCGACACGTCGGCCGCCAGGCAGCTCGCCTCACCGCCCGCGTCCTTGATCAGCTTGACGCTGCGTTCGGCGCCCTCGGGCACATAATCGGCGATCATTATCTTCGCGCCTTCTTTCGCGAGGCGCAGCGCCGTCGCGCGGCCGATCCCCGAGCCGCCGCCGGTCACCAGCGCAACTTTACCTTGTAGTAGTCCTGCCATGGTATTTTCTCCCGTTTCTTCTCTTGTCATTCCCGCGCGTCTGAACCGCTAGCGGAGCGCGCTGCCGCGCGGAGCGAGCAGGCGAGTCCGCGAGCTGCGTCAAAAATCTTTGCCTGCCGCGCGGGGACTCCCGGTCTGCCCTCACCCGCCCTCAAGAACCTAACCCCCTTTCCCCCTTCCCCGGGAAGGAAGGGGGGCAAAGAGTCCAATTCCGATTCCCCTTCCTTTTTAGGGAAGGGGTTAGGGGTTAGGTCTCTGGGTCTGCTCCTTCATCGCGCTGCGTCTCGCCTGGAGTCAGCGCGCGGTCCAGCCCCCGTCGATCGTCAAACTATGCCCCGTCACGAACGAGGCCGCGTCCGAGAACAGCCAGCAAACCCCCTCGGCGATCTCCTCGGGCTTGCCCAGCCGTCCGATCGGTTCGATCGCGATCATCTGCTCCTCGCCCAGCATCGCCTTGTCCATCGCCCGCTCGACCATCGCGGTGCGGATAAAGCCCGGGCAGACGCAATTCACGCGGAGATTCTTTTGCGCGTATTCGAGCGCCGCGGTCTTGGTCAGACCAACGACGCCGTGCTTCGCGGCGGTATAGGCCGCCGTACCTTCGATCGCGACCAGCCCCAGGGTCGACGCGGTGTTGACGATCGCGCCGCCGCCATGCTTGAGCATCTGCGGAATTTCGTACTTCATGCAGAGCCAGACGGCCTTGAGATTGATCGCGATGGTGCGGTCGAAGCTGTCTTCGGGATAGTTGACGGTATCGGCCATCGTGCCTTCGATACCGGCATTGTTAAACGCATAGTCGAGACGCCCGTAGGTCTCGACGGTCTTGTTGACCATCATCTCGACCTGCTTGGTCACCGACACGTCAGCCGCGACGCAGCTCGCGTCGCCACCCGCTTCCTTGATCGTTTTGACGACCCGTTCGGCGCCCTCGGGCACGTAATCGGCGATCATCACCTTGATGCCTTCGCGCGCCAGCCTGAACGCCGTTGCGCGGCCGATTCCCGAGCCACCCCCGGTTACGAGCGCGACCTTGCCCTGCATCGTTGCGGCCACTGTCCTACCTCCCGAAATGGTCCTGCGCAGTGGTTATCGCGCGCCCAGCCCGTACTTGCAAGGACGAGTCAGAGATCGTCGTCGCCGCCCCCGGAATCGCTCTCGTCACCGCCGAGGTCACCGCCGCTCTCGAGCTCGTTGACGGCCTCGTCGAATTCCGCACCGCCGAACTCGTCACCCATCTCGCGGCCCATCCGGCGCATCGCGCGGGCGAGGCTCTTGGGATCGCTTTCGTCGAGGTCGCCGAAGTTCGACGGATCGGACAAGGCGTCCATCCGCGCCTCTTCGCTGCGCGGCATCGCAAACCGTGACATCAGCCGGCGCATCGCCGTGCTGCCGCACTTGTCGCAGACCGGCTTGGCCTTTGCGCTGACGCGCAGGGTCAGCACGCTGCTGCGCCGATGGCACTTGTCGCACTCGTATTCGTAAATCGGCATGATTTCTCGCCTCAGGTTGAGGTTGCAAGACGATTTTGCGCGCCACTGACGGTCGCGGCAAGTGCGCCACCGGGCAGCAATTCAGCGTGGCGATTTTATTAATAACGCAGCTCGCAGACTTCCTTCGAGGGACTCAGGACAGGCTGCCTGCTCGCTTCGCGCTACGCGCTCCGCTAGCCCTTGATTGGCGGATGCCCCGCGTAATACAGGTCAACGGCCAATGAGTCTCGAAGCCCCAGATACGATACTGATGAGCGCTCCGGCCTCACCCGTGGCTCTGCCGCCACTCGCAATAGTGCGCGGTCACGAACTGCGCCTGATGTGGCGCAATACCCGGATGGTCGTGTTGTGCGTGCTGTCGGCCGCGCTCTACGCCGCAATCCTGGTGCCGTTCAAGGTGATTCCGCTGATTCCGGGGGTCACCGAGCTGCGCCCCGGCAACGCGATTCCGGTGGTCTGCTCGTTCCTGTTCGGTCCGGCGGCGGGCTGGGGTTCGGCGATCGGCAACATGATCGGCGATTTTTTTGGCGGCGTCGGACCCGGCGACATCTTTGGTTTCTTTGGCAATCTCGCCTATGGCTACATCCCTTACAAGCTCTGCCGCGAGCTGCCGGTCCCGGCGGAGTTGCCCAAGGTACGGACGAAGCGAGCGTTGGCAAGATACGCGCTTGGTTGGCTGCGACTCAGCTTCAGGTATCTGGCGGCTTGTCTCGCCGCGAGCATGCTCTGTGCCGACCTTGTCGGCTGGGGCGATAATCTGCTCGCGCTGCGGCCTTTCTGGGTGC